>NZ_JAHWIW010000016.1:0-127761 GCF_025377065.1 Pseudomonas sp. HD6422
ACTCAGCAGTGAAACGATGCATCGCCGATGGTAGTGTGGGGTTTCCCCATGTGAGAGTAGGTCATCGTCAAGATTCAATCACAAAGCCCCTGTCTGCCATGCAGACAGGGGCTTTGTCTTTTCCGGCTACCCGATCGCAACCTTGCGTGCCTTGCCCAGGCGCCGCGCCTGGAGCTTGCGCCACCAGATATACACGCCGGTAAACGACAGCACGGCGATCACAAGGCCCAGTATGGCGATGAGGATCTGTCCACTCAGGCCGATGATCCGCCCACCATGGATCGGTAATTGCAGCCTATAGAAGCGCTCACCCAGCGTACCTTGACCGGCGATCTCCTCGCCGAGCAGGCGTCCGTCGCTGCCGTGAAAGAACAACCAGGACTTGCCGTGGGCCTCGGTGTCATGCTGTCCGAAACCCGCGCCGTAGAAGTTGTATTCGAAGCTGTAGTAGAGCTCGCCAATCGGGGCCGTGAGCCCCAGCCTCGCGCCTTCTTCCTGAGCCCGCTGGTAGGCTTGCTGGTAGTTCAGCTGCGTAACCCCCAGTTGCTCCTTCGGCATCGCGCCACGGGCCTCATAGACGCTTGGCGCTACCGGTGAGAACAACGACACGGCTGGTTTGAACACCTGTGCTGGCAGATTCATCGCCACGCTGCTTATGGCGATCGGTAGCAGCAGCAACCACAACCACAGTCCGCCCGCCCTGTGGATATCCATATTCAGCCGGTAACTGTGTCCACCCTTGATCTTCCATGCCGTTGACCACTTGCGCCAGAACGGGCGCCCGCGGGGGAGGGTGAGCAACAGGGCTATGAAACAGTCGATTACCCAAAGGATCGCCACACTGCCCATCAACAACAGTCCCCAATTACCCGGCAGGGTCAGGCTGTAATGCAATTCGAGGATGAACGGCATGAAGTTCTCCCGGGAGAAACAACAGTCGCCCCAATAGCGTTGGCCGAGGGTGTCGCCGCTGACCGGGTCCAGGTAGAAGACGGTGTTCTTCTCGGCGTAGGGGGAGCCGGTGACAGGATCGTTGCGTGGCACCATGGCCAGCAGCGCCGCATGCCCTGCCTCCTGTGGATACTCCATGTACCAGACCTGCAGACGAGGATGTTCCCCCTGCAACTTATCCACAAGCAGATCTGGCTGCTGGAGAGCACCCTTGGCCGGGGCTTCGTAAAACTGCGGGTTGAGCCACTCGTCCAGTTCATGATGAAAGGCCAGCAGACTGCCGGTGAGTCCCGCCAAGGCCAGGAATACCGCGGTCAGCAACCCCAGGTAACGATGCAGCAATACAGATAGTCGACGCATCTCGTCAAACTCCAGAAAACGCCAGAAACGAAAAAGCCAGCACCTGGGATCAGGCGCTGGCTCGGTGTTGCTCGGTGACGGGCTCAGAACTGATAGCTGACCGTGGCGCTGACATTGCGTTCTTCGCCCATGTAGCAGTAGTTCAGGCTCGCGCAGGAGGCGATGTAGGTTTCGTTGGTCAGGTTGTTGGCATTCAAGCGAACATCCACGCCCTTGAGGCCGACTTTGCCCAGGTCATAGCCAACCGAGGCGTCGAACAGGGTGTAGGAGGGCACCTTCATGCTGTTTTCCGCGTCCACCCAGCTGTAGCCCACGTAACGCATACCCCCGCCCAGGCGTAGGCCATCGAGGGGCCCCTGATGGAAGTTGTAGTCGGCCCAGAGCGAAAGCATCTGCTTGGGCGCCTGGGTTGGCGAGTTGCCGTTGTTGTCCACACCCGGGGCAACCAGGCTGGGCATCGACCTGGAGTACTCGATGTCGGTGAAGGTGTAGCCACCCAGCAGCTTCAGATTTTCGGTCACCTGTACGTGGGCTTCCAGCTCCAGGCCCTGGGAGCGCACTTCGCCGACAGCGCGGTAGAAGTTTTCGTCCGGCTGTTTGGAGGCCAGATTCTCTTGCTCGATGCGGAACACCGAGGCGGTGAACAGATTGTCGGTACCCGGTGGCTGGTACTTGATGCCTGCCTCCCACTGGGTGCCCTCGGTTGGCGCCAGGGGGCGACCGTTCTGGTCAGAGACGGTGTTGGGGTTGAACGACTCCGAATAGCTGACGTAAGGCGCGACACCGTTCTCGAAGAGGTACAGCACCCCTGCGCGAGTCGTGAAGTTGGAGCGGTTGTCGCTGACCCTGGTGTTGCTGTCGCGGTTTTCTTCAGACACTTTGACCCAGTCCTGGCGCAGGCCCAGGGAGAAGCGCCACTGATCCAGCTCGAGCAGATCCTGCAGGTACACCCCGGTTTGCTGTAGACGTCGCTGGTAGCGGTTTTCGCCCAGCACTTGAAGGTTGCCCTGGCCATACTGTGGAATGCTGGCATCCAGCGGGTCGACGCTGCCATAGCGCCACGTCACGTCGGCTTTGCGCCGTTGGTAATCGGCACCCAGCAGCAAGGTGTGCTTGGCAGCACCCGTGAAGAACTCAGCCTGCAACATGTTATCGATGATGTAGGAATGCAGGCGCTCATCGCCGCCGGTATAGGCGCGATTGAGGATGTTGCTGTCAGCATCCGCCCAACCAGCCGAGTAGACCTGGTCCATGGATACGTCGGAATCCTGATAGCGGAAGTTCTGCCGCGCGGTGAACACATCATTGAAGCGGTGTTCGAACTGATAGCTGAACGACTGTTGAGTGCGCTCGTAGTTGTCGATCCCTGGTTCGCCCTCGAAGAAGTGATCCGAGAGCCGCAGGCCATTGCGCGGGTGCAGCATGCCATCGGCCGGATTGCCGCCGTGATAGCCGCCATTGGGATCGTGTTGCAGATAGGCCTGCAGGGTCAGGGAGGTGTCTTCGGTGAAGTCGATGCTGACTGCAGGAGCGATGGTGTAGCGCTCTTCCTTGTTGTGATCGAATTGGGTGTCGGAAGCGTCCGCGAGACCCGTCAGTCGATAGGCGATTCGTTTGTCCTCATCGATCGGACCACTGAAGTCGAAGCCCATGCCCCGCTGGCCTTGGGTGCCGGCGCTGGCCTGTACCTGATGATAAGGGGTGAACAGTGGCTTCTTGCTGGTCAGCGCTACCAGCCCCCCTGGTGAGCTGCGCCCGTAGAGCACTGACGAGGGCCCTTTGAGCACATCGATACGTTCGAGGAAATACGGGTCTACCTGCAGGGTGCTGTAGGTGCCGTTGTCGCCCATGGACTTCAAACCGTCGAGGTAGATGTTGTCCACCGAGCCGTCGTTGAAGCCACGCATGGCCACATAGTCATAGCGATGGGTTGCGCCGTAGGGGTTGGTCAGTACTCCCGGGGTGTAGCGCATGGCCTGGGCGACTGTTTGCGCGCCCTGGTCATCCATCTGCTGACGGGTGACCACCGACACCGACTGCGAGGTCTCGACCAGCGGTGTGCTGGTCTTGGTCGCTACCTGGCTGTGAGTAGCGTTGTAGCCGTCCATGCTGCCCAGCGCGTTGCCGAGACTGAATCCGCGGACATCAGTGCTGGGCAATGACAGTGCGGCGCTGTCGGCTTGAGGCTGGATCACATAGCTGCGGCCGTCCTGGCTGACCGCTTCGAGGCCGGTGCCTTGCAGCAGCATGTGCAGCCCTTGTCCAGGCGAGTATTGCCCCTGCAGACCGTTGGACTGCACCTGACCGGTAAGCTGTGGCGTGCTCGACAGAGTTATCCCCGCCTGACGAGCGAACTGATTGAGCACGTCGTTCAATTGGCCTGGGGCGATAGCGTAGGCCTGGTGGGTCGGGGTCGATTCGGCAGCTTGCAGCAGCGAAGGGCTGCCAGCCAGACCCAGCGCGGTGCCGAACAGGGCTGCGCGGGCCGCTTTGCCCAGGTGAGCAGAGTTGAGGGCGGGTCGACGATCGTTCTCGACGAGAGGCAGGGCTGAGCGTGAGGCAAAGGGCATGAAAAGGTCCGT
The DNA here is from genome assembly GCF_025377065.1 of Pseudomonas sp. HD6422. Lineage (NCBI taxonomy): Bacteria > Pseudomonadati > Pseudomonadota > Gammaproteobacteria > Pseudomonadales > Pseudomonadaceae > Pseudomonas > Pseudomonas sp. HD6422. The sequence goes on from NZ_JAHWIW010000016.1 coordinate 3,894, forward strand.
GATGAGTGAGGGCAGAAGACATCGCTTACTGTCCTAGCCGGACACCTGAGCAAAACCCGCCAAAAAATCAGCGAATCGACTCGACATCAGCCCAGTCGCTCTACCCGGGTCCACCACCGCGTCCGCTGTCGCAACTGCACCGGTAGCGTCTGCGGCAGCAGTTGCAGCAAGGCCTCGGGGTCTTCGAGACGAAACACACCTGAGAGGCGCAAGCCGGCGACTTCATCGGCACAGCTCAGATAGCCGTGGCGATAGCGGCTGATCTGAGCGAGGAAATCCACCAGTTGCATGTCGCGGGTGACGATGAGGCCTTCACTCCAGGCCATGCCATCCATTTCCACCTGCTCCAGACGCCGCGCGCCCTGGGCATCGATGCGCCAGTCCTGGGAGCCCTCCAACCACTGCAACTGGCCGTCGGGTCGATGCAGTGCGACCTGCCCCTGGCCGACGGTGACACGGGTGCAGTCGGCGTCCTGGCGAACATTGAAACGGCCCGCGAAGCCCTCGAGCAATGCCTCACGGGTTTGCACCAGCAGTGGGCGACCTGGGGCGGCGGGGTCGCTGCAGGTGAGCAGCAGTTCACCCTGCTTCAGCCGCAACAGACGTCGTGTCAGGTCGAAATCCAGATCCACCACGCTGCGCGTGTTGATTTGCAGCAAACCGCCATCGGCCAGATCGACGCTACGCCGCTCGCCCGTGGCCGTGGCGTAGTCGGATGTCCAGACGCGGACCGGCGCCAGATCCCTGGCCAACCAGCCGCTCGTACCCACCATCGCGATCCCGCCCAGCAATTTCAGGGCCTGGCGTCGGTGCAGCCGGCGCTGGCTGGTCTCCAATGTCTGCAAGGCCAACCCGGCGCCGGGTACGGCACGCAGGTCTAGGTCCTGGTGCAGGCGTATCACCCGTTGCCAGGCCTGTTCATGTTCTTGCTGAGCGTTACGCCACTGCTCGCAGCGCCGAGTCAGGGCAGGGTTGTCGCCGCTCTCGCGCAACCTGAGCATCCACTGGATGGCTTGTCTGACGGCCTTTGCCGAGGGGGCTGCTGCACGCATCGCTTCAGCGTTCGTCTTCATAGCGCAGCAGATAGCAATGGTAGAGCGCGTCGGCGACATAGCGCTCCACCGAACGCAGAGAAATGCCCATGTGCTCGGCAATCTGCTTATGGCTCAGGCCATCGCACTGAGCCAGGAGGAAGGCGCGGCGCACTTTCGGTTTGAGGCCATCGAGCAGGCGCGCGATGCGTTCGAGCAGTTCCAGCAAAAGCTCGCGGGTCTCGACGGAGGGCGCCTGGTATTCGGGCACCTGGGCCAGCGCTTCGAGGTAGGCACGGTGCAGTTCTTCACGGCGCCAGTGATCGATCACCAGACCGCGTGCCACGGTTCGCAGAAAGGCCCGCGGGGCGCTGAGCTCCAGGGCTTCGCGGCGCTGCAGCAGGCGCACGAAGGTGTCCTGGGCAAGGTCCGCGGCATCGGCGGCATTGCCCAGCTTGCTGCGCAGCCAATTGTGCAGCCAGCCGTGATGATGGCTATAGAGCGTGTGCACCGAGTCGTTGGGAGCCATGGCAGACAATGTTACTAATGATAATGACTCTCATTGTTGGCCGGCGACTCGTAGATTTGCAACCGGAATTTGCCACCGTGGCTGGCGGTGCTAGCCGTGGCTGGCAGGCTGGCGGTCCAGATACGCGCGAATGGTTTGCGCTCCCTTGTTCAAGTGCGCCTCCAGAACCTGTACCGCGGTCTCTACCTGGCGCTGACTGGCAGCGTCCAGCAAGGCCAGGTGATCGTCCTGGGTCAGTGTGCCCAGTCCCATGGACGAGAGGTGAAAGCGCAGGAAACGCTCTTCTTGGTTGAGCTCGTGCTCGATCAACCGCAGCAGCCTCTGGTTACTGGCCTTGCTGTACAAGGTCATGTGGAACAGACGATTGAGGCGGCCCAGCTCGGCGTGCTCGGTTTGCTCTTGCAGTTGCCGGATGTAATCACGGGCCTGATCGATGTCCTCTGGGGTGAGTCGTGGTACCGACTGGCGCAGCGCCTCGGATTCGAGCAGTACACGCAGGGCGTAGGTATCCATCGCATCTTCGCCGATCAATGGCGCGACCACGGCCCCTTTGTGCATTTCGACCTGCAGCAACCCCTGCGACTCGAGTTGGCGTAGCGCCTCGCGCACTGGCATGCGGCTGACGCCGAACAAGGTCGCCAGTTCCTGTTGGCGCACGGCGGTGCCAGGAGCCAGCCGGCCATCGAGAATGGCACTGCGCAGGCGCTCTTCAATCACCCCACGGGCCTCGTGCGCCGGGACCTGCTCGGGGCCGAACACACTGCTCAGTTTGATTTTTACGGCCACCCGGAACTACGCCTCGACGAAAACAGTAATTGGATCCAATCAACCTAGAGACAGACCGACCAGCCTGTCAAACCGTCGCCATCCGAAGCGGGGTCAAGCCGTGCGAAAACGCGGCTATCGTGTATCAAGTCTATGTGCAAAGGAAGCTGGATCACCGTGCCAGCCATGGAAAGTTTCGTCGAGCCGACCATTGGCGATGATGCCGTTCGCGGTCATTGGCGTTTTCCCACGTCAGGGAGCAACATCGGCGTTTCGCAACAGCTCGCACAGGTGTCGGCAGTGGTGGCCATTCGAGCCTTGAAACCTTCGGTGCTACGCCTGGCCTTGGCCGTGCTGCTTGGCGCGATGGTCATGGGCCTGCACGCGGATTGGGACTTCGCCCAGATCAGCCAGCGCGCCCAGGCCCTGTACGGGCCGCTCGGCCAGGGCAAGCAACGCATCGATGCCTGGCAGCGCCTGCTGTCGACCCAGGCACAAGGCAGCGAGATCCAGCGCCTGCAAGTGGTCAACCAGTTCTTCAACCAGCAACTGCGGTATGTGGAAGACATCGACCTGTGGCACGAAGTGGACTATTGGGCCACGCCGATCCAGTCGCTGGTCAAGGGCGCCGGCGATTGCGAGGACTATGCTATCGCCAAGTACTTCAGCCTGCGACGCATGGGGATTCCCAGCGAAAAGTTGCGCATCACCTACGTCAAGGCGCTGACCCAAAACCGCGCGCACATGGTGCTGACCTATTACGCCAGCCCCCAGTCCGAACCCCTGGTGCTCGACAGCCTGATGAACGCAATCCAGCCCGCGGGCCAGCGTAACGACCTGCTCCCGGTGTACGCCTTCAATGGTGAGGGTATGTGGCTGGCCAATGCCGCCGGCAACAAGAAGGTGGGGGATACCAAACGGTTGTCGCGCTGGCAGGAGTTGCTGAAAAAAATGCAGGCCGAAGGGTTCGACGGCGAACCCGTGTATTGAAGGAGCGTCGATGTCACTGTTCAAACAATTGCTGCTGGCTATTTGTCTGTTCCTGGTGGTCGCGTTCACAGGCAGCTTCGTGGTCAGCCTGGAAACCTCTCGCAGCCAGTACGTCAATCAGTTGCGCTCCCATGCCCAGGACGCCGCCACCGCCCTGGCCTTGTCGCTCACGCCCAATATCGACGACCCGGCGATGGTCGAGTTGATGGTCAGCTCGATCTTCGACAGCGGTTACTACTCCAGCATCAAGGTTCTCGATGTGGGCTCCAACGCCGTACTGGTCGAGCAGCACGCAGAGCCTGACAGCGGTGAAGTGCCGACCTGGTTCATTCGCCTGATCGGCCTGGAACCGGCGGCCGGCGATGCCATCGTCAGCCGGGGTTGGCAGCAGGCCGCACGGGTCGAGGTGGTCAGCCATCCGATGTTCGCCCTTGCCAAGCTATGGCAGGCCGCCTTGGGCAGCCTCGGCTGGCTGCTGTTGTGCGGTGCCGTAAGTGCCGCCCTCGGTGCGCTGTTGTTGCGCCGTCAGTTGCGCCCACTGGACTACATGGTCGAGCAATCCCAAGCCATTGCCCGGCGCGAGTTTCTCAGCCAGTCGAAGTTGCCCCGCACGCCCGAGCTGCGAAGAGTGGTGCAGGCGATGAACCAGATGGTAGAGAAGCTCAAGCAGCTGTTCAGCGAGCAGGCCGAACGCAGTGAACAACTGCGCGCCGAGTCATACCAGGACAACCTTACCGGCCTTGCCAACCGGCGCTACTTCGAGATGCAGCTCAACGCCAGGCTGGGCACCCAGGAAGAGGTGCGGCCCGGTTACGTGCTGGTCGTGCGCATGCATGACCTGGCCGGCATCAACGCGCGTCTGGGTGGCCAGCGTGCTGACGAGTTGTTGCAGGCCGTGGCGGACCAGTTGCGCCAGGCCTGTACTGGTCTAGCACATACCGATGACTTGATTGCCCGCATTCGCGGCGGTGAGTTCGCGGTGCTGGCCCCAGGCTTGGTATTCGAGGAGGCCGTGCACTTGGCCCAGGCACTGGAAACGGGTCTGCGCAGCCTTCATCAGACCGGCGCCAGCGATGTCGACCCGGTCGCGAGCATCGGTCTGGCCCCATACGTGCCAGGCGATTCGCCACATGCGCTGCTGGAGCTGGCCGATGAGGCCGTGTCGCGGGCCGAGAGCCAGGGTCGGCCGACCTGGGTATGCCTGCAGCAAGGTGCGGTTGCCGAGCGGGTCGACAGCCGCCACGCGTGGCACCAACGTCTTGACCAGGCGTTGATCCAAGGGCGCTTCGCGCTGTTCTTCCAGCCGGTGGCGGATAGCCAGGAGCCTGCTCGGGTGTTGCATTACAAGGTGATCTCCAGGCTCCAGGACGACCACGGCGAAGCGCTGGCTGCCGGGCGCTTCCTGCCTTGGTTGGAGCGCTTTGGCTGGATGCCGCGACTGGATCTGTTGATGTTGGAGAAAGTACTCGCGCACATGCGCTCGCACGACGAGGCGCTGGCGCTCAACCTGTCCGCCGCCACCGTGGCCGACGCCAAAGCGCTTCAACAGGTGTTCGAGCTGTTGGCCCGGCACGGTGCGCTCGGGTCGCGGTTGACGCTGGAGCTCGGTGAAGAACAACTACCCGAGCAGCCCGTGCTGGAGCAACTCACCCGGCACTTGCGTGACCTGGGCTTCAGCCTGGCACTGCAGCGTTTCGGTGGGCGCTTCAGCATGATCGGTAACCTGGCGCACCTGGGCCTGGCCTATCTGAAGATCGATGGCAGTCACGTGCGCAATATCGAGCACGAACAGCACAAGCGGCTGTTCATCGAAGCCATTCAGCGCGCCGCGCACAGTATCGACCTGCCGCTGATCGCCGAACGGGTGGAAACCGAGGGCGAGTGGCAGGTACTGCGGGAGATGGGCGTGCAGGGCGTGCAAGGGCGCTGGGTGGGCGAGCCTGCGCCTTGGCCCGATGAGTAGGGGCCGGCTTGCCTGGGATAGGGTCGGCATAGGCAACCCAATCGTCAGATCAAGCGATCTTCGTCTTCATCCGCAATCAGGTTGTTCAGGCCGCCCAGTGCCTTGCGCGCGGTGGAGCGGCTGAGCAATTTGGCCTGCGCTCCCGGTGGCAGGTCGGTGATGCTGATCACGCCCTTGGTGGTGAGCACCTCGATCAGGTCCTCGAGCACACGGATCATGTCCAGGTCGCTTTGCTCAAGTTGTTTCAGACTGCTCTGGACCGCATCTGCGGCAAGCCAGGCCTGAATGTCCGCGTGGTCGGCCGCGAGGATGTCCGTGAAGCCTTCGTAGGGAGCAGCTTCCACACGTAGCAACTGCCCCTGCTCGTCACGTTGCACGTAAAACATGGTGTCCATCCTCGTTACGATGAGTCCGTGTGGGCAGCTTAGGCAAAGTTCCCCCGACGCGCCTGTGGCTGGGCCTGCGTGCTGTTTTTTTCTGCCTTTTCAGCTAGGAAGTGACTCCCGAGGCGCCTCTCGAGCGTCTGATGGTCGGATCCCCGTGAACGTGATCTGCGACGTTTTGCCACATGCCGCCCATCAACTCCTGGCAATGGCACCTTGACATCGCAGCGCAAGCGCGTTGTAAAATTGACAGATCACGTTTGGCATACCGAAAATCGACGATTTTTTGACAGAAGATTGTCGCGTGAACGCCTGAACTTTGACTAATCACTAAGTGCGTAGTATCAGATGAGTGCCTCGAACGATATTCGTAGTTTGTTCAAGCAGTTTGGCGGTCAACCCGAGCAGTATCAGGAGTTCACACGTGATGACACTGGACGCGGAGCCTCCGGGCGCTGGCCATTGCTGTCCGGCTCTCCTGCGCCTGTCGTATCCCCAGTGAGTGCATCGAGCGCCGCGCCGGTGGTTACACCCGCGCAGGCCGAAGTACCTGCTGGCGTACCGCAAACCCTGGCAAACGTCGCGCCGGAGGCATCCGACTGGTCGCCCGCGGGGCTGCGCAACCTGTTGGCCAAGCTCGCCGAAGCACCGACCCCGACGCCTGTCAGCGCACCGCTGATCGACCAGGCTCGCCCCGATCTCGCTCACCTGCGCGTCATCGCGGTGGTGTCCTCCAAAGGTGGCGCTGGCAAGACGACCATGGCCGCCAACCTCGCCAGTGCGCTGCGCCGCAGCGGACGCCAGGTGGTTGCCGTCGATCTCGACCCGCAGAATGCCCTGCATCACCACTTCACGCCCGCCGATGCCCAGGCCAATGTCCTGGAAGATGCCGGCGTCGTCCAGGCCGGCCAGCCGTGGCAGAGCATGGGGCGGGTCAGCGAGGAGGGCGTGCTGGTAGTGGCCCATGGCCTTATCGACGAACAACAGCGTCCGGCGTTCGAACATAGCCTGCAACATGATCCACTGTGGTTGGCGCGCCACCTGGCCGAGATGGAGATCGCCAATGGCGCCATCGTGGTCATCGATACGCCACCAGGGCCCTCGGTCTACCTGCGCCAGGCCCTGTCGGTTGCCAATCTGGCCATGGTCGTCAGCCTCGCGGATCCGGCGTCGTACACATCGCTGCCACAGATCGACAAGTTGATCACTGCCTACACCCAAGGTCGCGACGACTTCACCGGCGCTGCGTATGTCATCAATCAGATCGACTATTCGCGCCAGTTGAACAAAGACATCACGCAGATTTTGCGCGGCCTGCTAGGCAAACGTTTGATCGGCATCGTTCACCGCGACCAGTCGATCAGCGAAGCGCTCGCCTATAACCGCAACGTGCTGGGCTACGACCCCAACGGTCGCGGCTGCCACGACATTCTCGACTGCGCGCAAGCGTTGATCGGGCGGTTGGCAGTCGCCACTGCAGCCGCACAATGAATCAGCCCAGGACAAACCTGCTCAAGGCAGGTGAGGGCTGGCGTGCGCACAAAGCCCGGGACCTGTTGCTCGGTGTAGCCGCGCTGATCATGCTGATGGTCGTGGTCACCGTGCCATTCGAGCTTGAAGAGCAGATGTTGTTCTGCGCTGCCTGCCTTGGCGGCACACTGTTGCTGCGCCGCCGTGGCAGCCGACTGGCGGTGCTGGCCATGACCGTGATGTCGGTGATCGCCTCGCTGCGTTACTTGTACTGGCGGCTGACGTCCTCCCTGGGTTTCGAGAGTCCGCTGGACATGTTCTTCGGCTATGGTCTGGTCGCCGCCGAGCTCTATGCCCTGCTGGTGCTGCTGCTTGGCTACGTGCAGACCGCCTGGCCGCTGCAGCGCAAGCCCCATCCGCTGCCCGCCGACAGTGCGCAGTGGCCGAGCGTCGACGTGTTCATCCCGACCTACAACGAGCCGCTGGAAATCATCCGCCGTACCGCGTTGGCTGCCCTGGCCATCGACTGGCCTCGGGACCGCCTCAATGTCTACGTGCTCGATGACGGCCGCCGTGACGAATTCCGCCGGTTCTGCGAAACCGCGGGCATCGGCTACATCACCCGTGGCGACAATACTCATGCCAAGGCCGGTAACCTCAACAACGCCCTGCGTCACACCCACGGCGAATACATCGCCATGTTCGACGCCGACCATGTGCCGACCCGCTCGTTCCTGCAGGTGTGCATGGGGTGGTTCCTCAAGGACCCGAAGCTGGCGCTGTTGCAGACTCCGCATTATTTCTTCTCGCCCGACCCGTTCGAGAAGAACCTCGAAACCTTCCGCAGCGTGCCCAACGAAGGCGAGCTGTTCTATGGCCTGATCCAGGATGGCAACGACCTGTGGAATGCCACCTTCTTCTGCGGTTCCTGCGCAGTGATTCGGCGCAAGCCACTGGAGGAGATTGGTGGCATCGCCGTCGAGACCGTGACCGAGGACGCCCACACCGCGCTCAAGCTCAACCGCCGTGGCTACAACACTGCCTACCTGCCACTGCCGCAGGCAGCGGGCCTGGCTACCGAGAGCCTGTCCGGGCATATCGGCCAGCGTATCCGCTGGGCACGGGGCATGGCCCAGATTTTCCGTACCGACAACCCATTGCTGGGCAAGGGTCTCAACCTGGGGCAGCGCTTGTGCTACCTCAACGCCATGCTGCACTTCTTCTATGGCCTGCCGCGCATCGTGTTCCTCACCGCGCCGCTGGCCTACCTGCTGTTCGAGGCCCAGGTATTCCAGGCGCCTGCGCTGCTGATCATGGCCTACGCGTTGCCGCACATCCTCATCGCCAGCGTCACCAACTCGACTATCCAGGGCCGTTTCCGCCATTCGTTCTGGAACGAGGTCTACGAGACCGTGCTGGCCTGGTACATCATGCGTCCGGTATTGATGGCGATGATCAACCCCAAGGCTGGCGGTTTCAACGTCACGGCCAAGGGCGGCATGATCGAGAAAGGCTACTTCGACTGGAAGCTGGCGCGACCCTATATCGTGGTGCTGACCCTGAACCTGCTGGGTGCGGCGCTCGGCGTGTACAAGCTGGCCTTCGACCCCGAGGCCAGCGCCACCACATTGCTGATCAACCTGGGCTGGACGCTGTACAACATCATCATCAGTGCCGCCGCCGTCGCCGTGGCCAGTGAAACCCGGCAGATCCGCGCCGAACCACGGGTGTTCGCGACATTGCCGGCGACCATCGGCCTGGCTGATGGCAAGACCGTGGTCTGCACCACCAACGACTTCTCCCAGCGCGGCGTGGGGCTGACCCTGCCCGACGGTGTTTCCGTCCCCCGTGGCGAGCAGGTGCAGGTTTCGCTGTTCCTCGACGAACAGGAGTGCGTATTGCCCGCCCAGGTGGTCTTCAGCCGCGGCACGGCGCTTGGGCTGACCTTCCACGAGCTCAACCTGCAACAGCAGTTCGACCTGACCCGACTGACCTTCTCCCGTGCCGACACCTGGGCCAACGCCTGGGGCCAGGCTAGCGACACACCGCTGTCGGCCCTGCGCGAGGTATCACGCATCGGCTTGCGCGGGATCGCTCAGCTGGCGCGCGCCACCCTCGATGCGGCGCTTGACCGGGTACGTCCTTCATCTCTCTCGCCTGGCGATCATCCTCCGAGGAATCCATGAGCCTCTCTGTCATCGGCAAGCCAACACGCCGGCTCGCACTCGCGCTGCCGTTCTCCCTGCTGTGCCTCGCGGCAAGCTCCGTCGGTGCCGACGAACAGGCCGCAGCTGAGTCCGTTGCCGAGGCCAGCGTGCCGGGGCAGAACGCCACCCTCAAGCAGCTGGGGGCGGGCTACACCTTGAACCTGCGGGGCATCGAGGGCAGCGACAGCGTCAACTTCGACGTGCGCGCCGACCGGGTGGTGACTGCGGCTCGACTGAACCTGGAATACAGCTATTCGCCGGCGCTGCTTCCCGAGATGTCGCAGCTCAACGTGCTGGTCAACGACCAGGTCGCAGCAAGCATCGCGCTGCCCAAGGAAACCGCTGGCAGCCCGCAAAAACAGGTGGTGGAAATCCCGCCACACCTGATCACTGACTTCAACCGCCTCACCTTGCAGTTGATCGGCCACTACACCATGCAGTGCGAGGATCCCCAGCACTCCAGTCTGTGGGCCAAGGTCAGCAACGGCAGCGAATTGCAACTGCAGTTTGCGCCGCTGACCCTGCCCAACGACCTGGCCCTGCTGCCCGCGCCGTTCTTCGATCGCCGCGATGCCCAGCGTCTGGAGCTGCCCTTCGTGTTTGCCGAAACACCGGGCAACGCCCAGCTGGAGGCCGCTGGCGCGGTGGCGTCCTGGTTCGGTGCCCAGGCCAGCTATCGCGGCGCGCACTTCCCGGTGCTGTTCAGTGAGCTGCCGGCCCAAGGCAACGCCGTGGTGCTGCTGACCGAGGGGCAGTCCGTGGCTGGCGTCCAGGGCGAGCCTGCGGCCAAGCCCAGCGTGCGTATGCTCACCAATCCCAACGACCCCAACGGTAAGCTGCTGCTGATCGTCGGCCACGACGCCGGGCAGCTCAAGCAGGCCGCTGCTGCGCTGGTCAGTGGCAGTGGCGTGATGAAAGGCGAGCTGGCGAGCATCGATGGCGTCAGTCAGTTGCAACCACGCAAACCCTATGACGCGCCCAACTGGCTGCCCAGTGATCGCCCTGTGCAGCTCGGCGAGTTGACCGAAGCCAAACGCTTGAGCGTGGCCGGCTATGACCCAGGCACCATCAACCTGCCGATGCGCTTGCCGCCGGACCTGTTCACCTGGCGTGAACCTGGTGTGCCGCTGCACCTGAAGTACCGCTACACGCCGCAACCGGTGTCGAGCAATTCGTCACTGCTGGTCAGTATCAGCGGCAAGTTCCTCAAGTCGTTTCCGTTGCCCTCGCAAGAGCGCCTGAAGGACGATCAGACCCTGATGGCGCGCCTGAAACAGGACGAGAGCCTGCTGCGCGATGCCCACCTGACCATTCCGCTGGCCAGCTTCCCGCTACAGTCGTCGCTGCAGTTGCGCTTCATGTACGACTACATCAAGCAAGGCGAATGCCGCGACATCATCATCGACAACATGCGCGGCACCATCGAACCCACCTCGACGCTCGACCTGAGCGGCTACCGTCACTTCATCGCCCTGCCCAATCTCGGCGTATTCCGTGACAGCGGCTTCCCGTTCACGCGCATGGCCGATCTGTCCGAGACAGCGGTGGTCATGCCCGACGGCTATGGCGCTGCCGAGGTGTCGGCACTGCTCGATGTGCTCGGGCACTTCGGCGACTCCACCGGCTTGCCCGCCACCGCGGTCAGCGTAGTGCAGGCCGGCGATGACGCCGTGTTGCGCGGCAAGGACCTGCTGGTGTTCGCCTCGGGAGGCAACCAGCCGCTGCTGCAGCGCTGGGCCGAGCACCTGCCGGCCAGCCTCGGCGGTCCATCGCACTTCCAGTTGTCCGACCTGGCCTATCGCATGCGTGACTGGGTCAGCGGCGACGACCGCATCGACCAGCGCCGCTCGAACAGCAGCGTGGCCCTGGGCGCAGGTGCCGTCGACAACTACCTGACCGGTTTCGAATCGCCTCTGGACAGTGGCCGCAGCGTGGTGATCATCGCCGGCAGCAGCCCGCAGGGCCTGGGCGAAGTCACGGCAGCGATGGCTGCGGCGCAGGACGAAGACAATGCCATCCAGGGCAGCCTGGCGGTGGTCAATGGCACCCGCGTCAACTCGCTGGTGGCTGACGAGCAGTACTACGTCGGTGACCTCGGCGCCTTCCGTTACCTGCAGTGGTGGTTGTCGCGCCACCTGGGCGGCACCTTGGTGCTCACTGCCGCGGGCGTGGCACTGGCCAGCGTGTTGCTGTACCTGAGCCTGCGCGCGCGGGCTCGCAACCGGTTGAAGGATTGAGCATGGTCCGTCTACTGTCACGTGCGTTACTGGCCCTGGCGCTGTGCGCCGGGTTGTCCGCCCAGGCGGCCGAGCCGGCCTGCAAGGTCGCCTGGCCGATGTGGACGGCTTTCGCCGAACGCTGGGTGCAGGCCGACGGCCGTGTATTGGAGTCCAGCCTCAAGGCCAATCACAGCACCTCCGAGGGGCAGGCCTACGCCTTGTTCTTCGCGCTGGTGGCCAATGACCGTGCGCGCTTCCAGCAGATCTGGCGCTGGAGCCGTGAGAACCTTGCAGGCAATCAACCCGGCGCCATGCTGCCTGGCTGGTTGTGGGGGCAGGGCAGTGACGGCAACTGGCAGATCCAGGACCGCAACTCGGCGTCCGATGCCGATCTTTGGTTCGCCTACGCACTGATCGAGGCCGATCGCCTGTGGCAGGTGCCGGCCTATCGCGCCGATGCACAGGCCCTGTTGGGCCAGGTCAAGGCGCAGGAAGTGGCCGAACTACCGGGCCTCGGCCCGACCTTGCTGCCGGGGCCGGTCGGCTTTGCCCAGGCCGATCACCTGTGGCGCCTGAACCCGAGCTATGTGCCCCTGCCGCTGTTGCGCCGGATGGCCGCCTTCGATGGCCAAGGGCCGTGGAAGGGCGTACTGCAGAGCAGCGTCAGGCTCTTGCGAGAGGGCGGCGGTCAAGGTTTGGCCGCCGATTGGGTCGGCTACCGGGCGACCTCGGCCAAGGCGGGTTTGTTCGTGCGTGATGCGACGTCCGGCGATCTTGGCAGCTACGATGCGATCCGCGTTTACCTGTGGGCCGGCATGACCGACCCGGCCGATCCACAGGCCGCGCCGGTGCTGGCAGCCTTGCAGGGCATGGCCCGGTTGACCGCCGTCAGCGGCGTGCCGCCGGAGAAGGTCGCGCTTGCCAGCGGCCATGGCGAAGGCAGCGCTCCGTTCGGGTTCTCCGCAGCCCTGGTGCCGTACTTCCAGGCCAACAAGCAACCCTGGCTCGCCGACCTGCAGGCGCGCCGCGCCCGCCAGGCGCTCGAAACTGCCCTGCAAGGTCCGCGTGATCCCAAGCTGCCTTCGATTTACTACGACTACATGCTCAGCCTGTTCGGCCTCGGCTGGAGCGAGCACCGCTATCGCTTCGCCGCCAACGGCCAATTGAAGCCCTTCTGGGAGTCCGAATGTTCCGCAAAAGCCCCCTGACCCTGGGTCTGCTGGCCGTCCTGATACACGGCGCCGCCTTGGCCGAGAACAGCGACCCCAAGCATCTGCTGGTAGACCAGGGTCTGTTCTGGCAGGCCCAGGACAAACCCAAGCGCGCTGCCGAGGTGTGGAACAAGCTGCTCCTGCTCGATGCCCAGCAGCCCGACGCGCTGTATGGCCTGGGTCTGATCGCCGTTGGCGACAAGCAACTGGCCACGGCCAACCAATACCTGGCCCGCCTGCGCGCCCTGAACCCGCAGCCGCGTCAGGCTCGTCAGTTGGCCCAGGATATCCGTCTGGCCGATCCGACCAACGCCAAGTTGCTGGAACAGGCGCGTCTGGCGGTGGACAACGACCAACGCGATCAGGCCGACGAGCTGTACCGCAAGGCACTGGGCAACCAGCCGGCCCAAGGCCGGGTCGGTCGCGAGTTCTACAACAACCTGGGATTCCTCGACGGCCACTGGCCCGAGGCCCGGCAGGGTTTCGAGCGCCTGCGCCAGGAGCAGCCGGATGACCCTTACGTGTCGCTGTTCTTCGCCAAGCACCTGGTGCGCCGCGAAGACACCCGTGAGGAAGGTATCCGTGCCCTGGAGCGCCTGGCCAAGCGCGAGGACATCGGCGGTGACGCCGACGAGACCTGGCGTCTGGCCCTGACCTGGCTGGGGGCGCCGAATGCGGGCCAACGGTCGTTGTTCGAGGCCTTCCTGGCCAGCCATCCCGACGATGAAGAGATCCGTGCCCTACTGGCCAAGGGGCGATCCGACGGCGCTGCGGGTCGCGCCGGGTGGCAGCGCTCCCCCCAGGTCCAGCGTGGCCTGAGGGCCCTCGAGCAAGGCGACCAGGCAGGCGCCGAACGTGAGTTTTCCGCGCGCCTGAAAGCCGCTCCGAACGACGCCGATGCCCTCGGCGGCCTCGGCGTGCTGCGTCAGCAGCAAAACCGGTTCGAGGATGCCGAAGTATTGCTGGGCCGGGCGGTGAAGGCCGGGGGACGTTCGTGGCAGAAGGCGCTCGACGAGGTGCGCTACTGGTCGTTGCTGCACCAGGCTCGGCAGAGTCAGGCACAAGGCCGTCTGGGCGATGCCCAGGTCCAGCTCGAACAGGCCCGGCGCATGCGCCCGCAGTCGCCGGAAGCCGCGCAGGCGCTGGCCGATGTGTACGCTGCCAACAGCAACCCGGCAGCCGCAGAGTCGCTCTATCGCCAGGTGCTGGCGCAGCAGCCTGGCAATGCCGACGCCCGTCGCGGCCTGGTCGGCGCGCTGGTCCAGCAAGGCAAGCAGGAACAAGCTCTGCGTGAAGTGCAGCAACTGCCTGGCGAGGAACAGGCCAAGCTGGGCGGCGTGGCTCGCATGCGTGCCGACCTGGCGTTGCAACAGGCGCAACTGGCGGAGCAGCGTGGCGACACGGCCAGCCAGCGAGCAGCGCTGGAAGAGGCCCTGCGCAACGACCCGAACAATGCCTGGGCCCGTTACGGCCTGGCCCGGCTGTACCAAGGCATGGGCGCTGGCGCCGAAGCCCGCAGCCTGATGAACGGGCTGCTGCGTGCGCAACCCAACGATCCGGACGCGCTCTATACCTCGGCGTTGTTCTCGATGCAGCAGGGCGAGTGGGGCAAGGCCCGCGAGCAGTTGTCGAGCATCCCGGCCGAGGCGCGCAGCGCAGAAGTCAACCAATTGCTGAGTGACGTCGAGTTCCGTCAGCGCCTGCAGGAAGTCGAGCGTCTCAACAAACGTGGCAGCTACCAGGAAGCGCGGATATTCCTGTCGCGCCTCGAGCCACTGTCCCGCGGTGTGCCCGAGCACCAGGCGCAACTAGCTTCGGCCTACGCCGACGCCAAGGACCCGCAGCGTGCCCTGGGCCTGCTGCGCGGGGTGATGGCCGCCAGTCCGCAAGCGGACACCGGCCTGTTGCTGCGTTACGCCGGCGTGCTGCTGCAGGCCGGCCAGGAGCCTGAGGTCGCCGGCATCCTTCGCGATCTTCAGGGCCAGTCACTGACCCCGGAGCAGCGCCGCCAGTATGACGATCTGCTGTTCCTCTACCGCGTGCGCAAGGCCGATCAGTTGCGTGAGCAGGGCGACCTGGCAGCGGCCTACGACACCCTGTCGCCAGCCCTGGCGCAACGTCCGCAGGATCCCTTGGCCGGCGCCGCGCTGGCGCGCATGTATGCGGCCAACGGCGACACCCAGAAGGCCTTCGAGCTGTATCAGCCCCTGGTACAACGCAACCCTGAAGATGCCCGGTTGCTGGTCGGGGCGGCCGATGTCGCGGCGCAGTTGCGCGAGGACGGCTACGCCAACCAGGCCCTGGAGCAGGCGTTGAAAGCGGCGCCCGACGATCCCGAGGTGCTGACCGTGGCGGCGCGTATCTACCGCTTCCAGGGCCGAACCAGCGAAGCCGCTGCATTGCTCGGCAAGGTGGTCAATCAGGAAAAGCGCCAGCAGGACAGCAGCACCTACGCGGCGTCCGCGCCGGTCGGCGTGCCGAGCAATCCGTTCGCCCGGGCCGACCAGCCGCGCGCGGGGCAGTCTTTGGACGCGTTGCTGGCGCCGACCCTGGCCGCGGCGCAACCGACCCGTCTGCCCCCGGCCAGCCGCGCCAGCGACGCCAATAACCCCTTCCTGACCACGACCCAGTCCGGCAAGCCTGACCCGCGAGCAGGCATGAGTCAGGCCGCCCGGGACCTGAGCGATATCCAGCAGGAGCGCAGTGCCTATGTCGTTCAGGGCCTGGAGGTCAGCGGTAACGATAGCGAGTCGGGTCTGGGCCGCATGAGCAGTGTGCAGACGCCGTTGGAGGCCAGCGCGCCGCTTGGCGACAGCCGTGTGGCGCTGCGCGTGACCCCGGTCGCGCTCAATGCCGGCAGTCCGAGCAGCGAAGCCGCCACCCGCTTCGGCAGCGGTGGCACAGCCTCGGTCGGCTCGCAGAAAGCCTCCGGCGTAGGTGTGGCTGTGGCGTTCGAAAACCAACCCAGCGGAGTCAAGGCCGATATCGGCATCACGCCCCAGGGCTTCCTCTACAGCACCCTGGTCGGCGGCGTGTCCGTCGAGCGGCCGGTGGCGGGCAATCCGGATTTGCACTGGAAAGCCACGGCATCGCGGCGGGCGGTCACTGACAGTGTCACTTCGTTCGCCGGCAGCAAGGATAAGCGCAGTGGCCTGAAGTGGGGCGGCGTCACGGCCAATGGCGGCCGCCTGGAGCTGAGCTACGACGATCGCCAGTTCGGCGCCTACGTATATGGCTCGATGCACAGCCTCAAAGGGCATCACGTCGAAGACAACACCCGTGCCGAGCTGGGCAGCGGCATGTACTGGTACCTGCAGAACAGCGAAGACACCCAGCTCACCGCCGGCCTGAGCCTGATGGCCATGGGTTATGAAGATAACCAGGGGTACTACACCTACGGTCATGGCGGCTACTTCAGTCCGCAGAGCTTCTTCGCCCTGGGCGTCCCGGTCAGCTATGCCCGGCGTTTCGAGCGGCTGACCGTCTCGCTCAAGGGCTCGGTCGGCGTGCAGTCCTTCCACCAGGACGCCGTCGGCTACTTCCCCACTCGCGATGTTGCCCAGCGGGAATACGCCAGCGACAGCAAGACCGGTGTCGGCTACAACCTCGCCGCCGCCGCCGAGTACCAGCTGGGACGCAACTTCTTCCTCGGTGGCCACATGGGCCTGAACAACGCCCAGGACTACCGCGAATTCAACGGGGGCATGTACGTGCGTTACATGTTCGAGGACCAGTACCGACCGATGGCGCTGCCGGTCAGCCCCTACCGTTCCCCCTATTCCAATTGAACCGATTCTAGGAGATCACCATGCCTGCTTCCGCGATTGCCGGTCTGTCCCTGCTGGTGCTGGGCGAAAGCCACATGAGCCTGGCCAACCACCTGACCGAGCCCCTCAATGCTGCCGTGGTGGCCAAGGGTGGCCACGCCTATTCCATTGGCGCCTGCGGCGCCAGCGCGGCGGACTGGCTGGTGACCAAGAAGGTCGACTGCGGTGCCGTGCAACAGGACAACGGCAAGCTGCAGATCAAGGGCCGTGAAGCCACCACCACGCCTATCAAGGAACTGATCGCCCAGCACAAGCCCGACGTGGTGGTGCTGGTGATCGGCGACACCATGGCCAGTTACGACAAGCCGGCCTTCCCCAAGGCCTGGGCATGGCAGAGCGTCACCAGCCTGACCAAGGCCATCAGCGAAACCGGCACCAAGTGCGTCTGGGTCGGCCCGGCCTGGGGCAAGGTCGGCGGCATGTACAAGAAAAACGACCAGCGCACCCAGCTGATGTCGCAGTTCCTCGCCGCCAACGTCGCGCCGTGCAGCTACATCGATTCGCTGACCCTGTCCAAACCCGGCCAATGGATCACCACCGATGGCCAGCACTTCACCGTCGCCGGTTACAAGTCCTGGGCCGGCGCCATCGTCGATGCCATCGACAAGCTTCCAGCCGGCAGTCTCAAGGGGAACAAATGATGCGTCGTATCGCTGGCGGCCTGGCCGCATTACTGAGTCTGGGCATTGCCCACGCGGCCGAGATTCCGCTGTACCCGACCGGGCCCAGCGAAGACGCGGCCTTTCTGCGTTTCTTCAACGTCGGCAGTGGGCAACTGCACCTGAGCGCGGCCAACGGCGCTGGGCTTGACCTGGCGCCGGGCGCAGCCTCGAACTTCCTCACCGTGCCTGCCGGCAAGCCGATCAAGGGCACCCTGGCCCTCGCTGGCCAGCAGCAGGCGCTCGACGTCAGTGTCCAGCCGGGCGAGTTCGCCACCGTGGTCGGCGTGCCTGACGGCAACGCCCTGCGCCTGGTCACCGTGCGCGAGCAGCCGGACGACTTCAATGCCCTGAAGGCCTCGCTGGCGTTCTACAGCCTCGACGCCAACTGTACCCAGCCGAGCCTGCGTTCTGCGGCCGGCAACGTTGCCATCTTCAAGGATGTGGCCGACGGCACTGCCCAGCGGCGCTCGATCAATCCGCTCAAACTGGCAGTGCAATTGACGTGCGGTGGTGCACCGCGTGGCGATGCGCTGGACCTCGGCCAGTTGGCTGCCGGCCAGCGCTACACCGTGTTGCTCGCCCCCGGTGCCCAAGGGCCGCGCCTGTATCAGGCGCAAGACACGCTGGCCAACTGAACCTCGCCAACACGCCTATTGACGGACAACCATGGTCTTCGCCTCGCTCGAGTTTCTGCTGCTGTTTCTTCCTGCGTTCATGCTGGTCTATGCATTGGCGCGGCCTTCGGGGCGAAACCTGGTACTGCTGCTGGGCAGTTGGTTCTTCTATGGCTGGCTGAGCCCGGCCTTCCTCTTGCTGCACATCGTGCTGACGATCGGTGGCTGGTTGGGCGGGCTATTGGTGGCGAGCAGTGGCGAGACGACGTCACGGCGCAAGCGATGGCTGGCCGGGCTGATCGTCGTCAACACTCTGGTGCTGTGCTGGTACAAGTACGCCAACATCGTCGTCGCCAGCTTCAACGAGCTGCTAAGCGCCCATGGCGCGATGCCGTTCGAGTGGCAGAAGGTGGCGTTGCCGGCGGGGCTTTCGTTCATCGTCCTGCAGGTCATTTCCTACCTGGTCGATGTGCATCGCAAGGTGGTGCCGGTCGAGCATAATTTCGCCAACTTCGCCACCTACCTGGCCATGTTCGGCCACTCCATCGCCGGGCCGATCATTCGCTACGACTGGGTGCGCCAGGAGCTACGCCAGCGCTATTTCAACCCGCTGAACTTCGCCCTGGGCGCACGCCGCTTCATGATCGGCATGAGCATGAAGGTGCTGGTGGCCGACAGCCTGTCGCCGCTGGTGGGCGTCGCCTTCACGCAGGCGCATCCGTCGTTCATCGACGCCTGGATCGGTTGCCTGGCCTATTCGCTGCAGCTGTTCTTCGACTTCGCCGGCTACAGCGCCATGGCCATCGGCCTGGGCCTGATGCTCGGCTTCCACTTCCCGGAGAACTTCAACCATCCCTATTGGGCGCGCAACATCCAGGACTTCTGGCGACGCTGGCACATCTCGTTGTCGAGCTGGCTGCGCGACTACCTGTACATCGGTTTGGGCGGCAACCGCCACGGAGTGTGGAAGACTTACCGCAATCTGTTCCTGATCATGGCCATCGGCGGCCTTTGGCATGGTGGCGACAGTTGGAACTACCTGCTGTGGGGCTGTGCCCATGGCATCGCCCTGTGCATCGACCGGGCCTGGACCCGTGCCGGCCTGCCCGACTTGCCTGCATGGCTGGCACACAGCGTGACGCTGCTGTTCGTGTGCCTGGCCTGGACCCTGTTCCGCGCTCCCGACTTCGCCACCGCACTGAGTCTGTACGCTGGCCAATTCGGTCTGCACGGCTTCGCCTTGGGCGATGCCCTGGCCGCCACCTTGCGCCCAGTGCATGGTCTGGCGGCGGGCCTGGGCGCGTTGTGCCTGTTGCTACCACTGTGGCAACGGCGCGCCGAGCAGCGCTTTGGCGAGCGCCGAGTGTTTCGTGTACTGGGAGCGGTGTGGCCGGTACTGGGCTTCGCCCTGTCGTTCGCGCTGATCGCCAGCCGTGAAACCGTGCCGTTTCTCTACTTCCAGTTCTAAGGGGCGCCCATGTCGAAGAAAGATCCTTCCCTGGCGCCGGTGCCACCCAGCCCGATGATGATCCGGCTCAGCCCGTTGGCGGGCCTGTGCATGTTCGCTTTCATGCTGGTGGGGCTGGTTGCCTGCTTGTGGGCGATTTTCATCGGCAAGGTCGACCTATGGCCGGAGCACCTGGGCTGGCAGGGCGTGCGCGATGGCGAAATCACCCATCATATCGCCCACGAGCTGTCGCACGTGTCGCTGGCGCAACGCGCCGCCGACCTGGAGCGCGGCTTCAGTTGGCTCACTGTGGGCGACACCGGCCCGCGCGTGCGCAGTGGCTGCCCAGGGTGGCTGTTCCTGGCCGATGAAACCCGAATCCATCCCCATGCACAGGCCAACGCCGAGGCGCGGGCGGACAAAGTGGTGGCCGTGCGCGACTGGTTGGCGGCGCGCCACATTCGCCTGTTGGTGTTGCTGGTACCGGACAAGAGTCGGATTGCCACTGATCAGTTGTGCGGCGTGTACCGTGCGCCTGCATTGGAGGGGCGCCTGCAGCAGTGGAACGCGCGCTTGCAGCAGGCAGGCATCACCACCGTCGACCCGACCGCGGCCTTGCAGGCACTGGGTAGCGCAGCCTTCCTGCGCACCGACACGCATTGGAGCGAGCAGGGCGCGCAAGCCGCCGCGCGACAGCTGGCGACCGCAGTGCTGGCAACGGGGATCGCCCCAACCCCCGAGCAGACCTCGGTACGTACCTTGCTGCCGGCCGCACGACGCCCAGGCGACCTGGTGCGCCTGGCCGGGCTGGACTGGTTACCCGAGGCTTTGCAGCCTGCCGGCGAAACCGTGACTGCGTCGCGCTTCGAGGTGCAAGCCAGCGCCACAGCCGGCAGCGAGGATGATTTGTTCGGTGACAGCCAACTGCCGAACATCGCGCTGATCGGCACCTCGTTCTCACGCAACAGCAACTTCGTGCCGTTCCTCGAGCAAGGCGTAGGTGCCAGTGTGGGCAACTTCGCCAAGGATGGTGGCGAATTCAGTGGTGCGGCGAAGGACTATTTCGGCAGCGAGGCCTTCAAGCAGACGCCGGCGCAATTGCTGATCTGGGAGATCAACGAACGCGACCTGCAAAAGCCGTACAGCGATGATTTACCGTTGCCTTGACGCGATGGAGAGCGTTCATATCTTTATTCTATAAAGATATTTAAATTATTTTTCTTATGCATTTATAGTTTCTTCCACTGCGTACCTGCCGACCAATCGGCGCGCCGCACGACGTGAACCCACACGGGAAATCCCCGTGCGTTTCTAATCGTTGCGCGCCTATTGAACGTCGCGCACTGCGTGGGAGTTAACCATGTCCGCCGCCTCTAACGCTTTGTCGTCCATCGACAGCGCGCAACCGCAAGTTTTTGAAATCCGCCCATTCTCCGGTGCCGTCGGCGCCGAGATCATCGGTCTGGACCTGGCCGAACCGATCAACGCCGAGGATTTCAAGCGTATCCATCGCGCCCACCTCGAACATCATGTGCTGGTCTTGCGTGAACAGCGCATCACCCCCGAACAGCAGATTGCCTTTAGCCGCCGTTTCGGCGAGCTGCAGATCCACGTGCTCAAGCAGTTCCTGCTCGCCGGCCATCCGGAAATCCTGATCGTCTCCAACATCATCGAAAACGGTCAGAACATCGGTCTGGGCGATGCTGGCAAGTTCTGGCATTCCGACCTGTCCTACAAGGAACTGCCGAGCTTGGGCTCTATGCTGCATGCCCAGGAACTGCCCAGCGAAGGCGGCGACACGCTGTTCGCCGACATGCACAAAGCCTGGGACGCCGTGCCCGAGGCCCTGCGCAAGGTGGTCGAGAACCGCAGTGCAGCGCACTCCTACACCGCCCGTTACGCCGAGACCAAGTTCGAGGGCAACTGGCGCCCGACGCTCACTGCCGAGCAGCTTGCCCAAGTCCAGGAAGTCATTCACCCGGTGGTACGAACCCACCCGGAAAATGGCCGCAAGGCGCTGTTCGTCAGCGAAGGTTTCACCACCCGTATTGTCGGGCTGCCTGACGACGAAAGCCGCGATGTCCTGCAGCAGTTGTATGCGCTGAGCGTGCTCGAGCAGAACATCTACCGCCACCAGTGGCAGCCCCATGACCTGGTGTTCTGGGACAACCGATCGTTGATCCACCTGGCCACCGGCTGCCCCGCCCACCTGCGCCGCAAGCTGTACCGCACCACCATTCAGGGCGATGCCCCATTCTGACGACTGAGGAACCTCATCATGCGTAAATCCATCAGCCGCCTGGCGGCAAGCATCGGTCTGGGCGCGAGCCTGATCGTCGGCAGCTTGGCCGCCCCAGGCGTGGCCCAGGCCGAAGGCAAGATCCGCATCGCCGAGC
Source organism: Pseudomonas sp. HD6422 (assembly GCF_025377065.1). Classification (NCBI taxonomy): domain Bacteria; kingdom Pseudomonadati; phylum Pseudomonadota; class Gammaproteobacteria; order Pseudomonadales; family Pseudomonadaceae; genus Pseudomonas; species Pseudomonas sp. HD6422. Next base: position 25,608 of record NZ_JAHWIW010000016.1, read on the forward strand.
AGTTCGGCATCGTCTACCTGCTGCTCAACGTGGTGCGCGATCAGCACCTAATCGAGAAACATGGCAAGGCACAGGGCATCGACATCGAGGTCGACTGGGCGCAGTTGTCCGGCGGCTCGGCGATCAACGACGCACTGCTGTCTGGCTCGGTGGACATCGCCGGGGCCGGCGTTGGCCCGCTACTTACCGTCTGGGACCGCACCAAGGGCCGGCAGAACGTCAAGGCCGTGGCCTCGCTGGGCAACTTTCCGTACTACTTGGTCAGCAGCAATCCTAATGTGAAGACCATCGCAGATATTTCCGAGAAGGACCGCATCGCCGTGCCGGCGGTGGGTGTCTCGGTGCAGTCGCGCTTCCTGCAGTACGCCGCTGCCCAGCAGTGGGGCGACAAGGAATACAACCGCCTCGACAAATATACCCTGGCCGTACCGCATCCTGATGCCACCGCTGCGTTGCTGGCCGGTGGCACCGAGCTCAACGGGCATTTCTCCAACCCGCCGTTCCAGGATCAGGTACTGGCCAACAAGGACGTGCATGTGGTGCTCAACAGCTACGACCTTCTCGGCCCCAACTCGCCGACGCTGTTGTTCACCACCGAAAAATTCCGCAACGACAACCCCAAGACCTACAAGGCTTTCGTCGACGCGTTGGCCGAAGCGGCGGACTTCGCTCAGAAGGACAAGGCCGCGGCAGCGGATACCTATATCCGTGTGACCAAAGCCAAGATTGATCGCGACACGCTGATCAAGCTGATCGACAACCCGCAGTACGAATTCACTGTCACGCCGAAAAACACATACAAACTCGCCGACTTCCTGTACAGGGTCGGGGCAATCAAGAACAAGCCAGCGTCGTGGAAGGATTACTTCTTCCAGGATGAGCGCCCGCTGCAGGGGAGCTGATTGACCATGACCGCCCCCTTGCCAGGCCACACGGTCAGCAACCTGAGCCGTGTCGCTACACCCGCGCTGCTCAAGGTGGACAACCTGAGCCTTGAATACCGTACTTCGCAACGCGTGGTGCGGGCCACCCATCAGGTCAGCTTCGAAATCGATCGCGCTGACCGTTTCGTCTTGCTGGGCCCCTCCGGCTGCGGCAAGTCCACGCTGCTCAAGGCCGTGGCCGGGTTCATCGAGCCCCAGGAAGGGCAGATCCTCCTGCAAGGCGAGCCGGTGCGCGGGCCTGGGCCTGACCGCATCGTGGTGTTCCAGGAGTTCGACCAGTTGCCGCCGTGGAAGACGGTGAAACAGAACATCATGTTCCCGCTGCTGATGTCCGGCCAGCTCAAGCGGGCGGAGGCCGAGGAGCGAGCCCTGCACTACCTGGACAAGGTCGGCCTGGCCAATTTTGCCGATGCGTATCCGCATACCCTGTCGGGCGGCATGAAGGCTCGGGTTTCAATTGCTCGGGCCCTGGCCACCCAGCCGAAGATCCTGCTGATGGACGAGCCGTTCGCCGCGCTCGACGCGCTGACCCGGCGTAAGATGCAGGAAGAGTTGCTGCTGTTGTGGGAAGAGGTGCGTTTCACCCTGTTGTTCGTCACCCACTCTATTGAGGAGGCGTTGGTGGTGGGCAATCGCATTCTGCTGCTGTCGCCCCACCCAGGGCGGGTTCGGGCCGAGGTACACAGCCACCAGTACGACCTGGGCAGCCTTGGCGGCAGCGAGTTTCAGGCCAGTGCGAGGCGCATCCACCGCTTGCTGTTCGACGAGGCCGAGGCGCCGGTCGAGGCCGCCGAACTGGGTTTCAACGACATCCGCATCGCCTACTGACAGGAGCTTGAGCCATGACCACTACACCTGTACGCCAGGAATACGAGGTGCAGCTGGAGCCGTTGCTCTCTGTGCCTGTGGAACGCCAACTGCCGTTGGCCCAACGCCTCTGGCAACACGGTTGGCTGCGCAAGACCGTGATCTTGCTGGTGATCGCCGCTCTGTGGGAGGGCGCTGCCCGTTACCAGGGCAACGACCTGCTGCTACCAAGTTTCCTGCAGACCGCCGCCGCGCTCTGGGACGGCCTGATCAGTGGCGAGTTGCCGGCCAAGGTCGGCGTGTCGCTGGTGATTCTGCTCAAGGGTTATGTGCTGGGCATCGCCCTGGCGTTCGGCCTTACCAGCCTGGCGGTGTCGACCCAGTTGGGGCGCGATCTGCTGGGCACCTTGACCTCAATGTTCAACCCGTTGCCGGCCATCGCGTTGTTACCGCTGGCGCTGCTGTGGTTCGGGCTTGGCGATAACAGCCTGATCTTCGTGCTGGTGCATTCGGTGCTGTGGGCGCTGGCGCTCAACACCTATGCGGGCTTTCTGGGAGTTTCCGAGACTTTGCGCATGGCTGGTCGCAACTATGGCCTGAAGGGGCTGCGGTTGGTGCTGCATATTCTCGTGCCAGCGGCATTGCCGTCGATTCTGTCGGGGCTGAAGATCGGCTGGGCGTTCGCTTGGCGGACGCTGATCGCCGCCGAGTTGGTGTTCGGTGCCAGCAGCGGCAAGGGCGGATTGGGCTGGTACATCTTCCAAAACCGGAACGAGTTGTATACCGACAAGGTGTTCGCCGGACTGGCGGTGGTGATCCTCATCGGGTTGCTGGTCGAAGGGTTGGTGTTCAATACCCTGGAGCGGTTGACCGTGCGGCGGTGGGGGATGCAGCGGTAGGGTGTGTCTGTACCGGCCCTTTCGCGGGACGAGCCCGCTCCCACAGGCACACCACAGTTTTTCGGATCTGTGGTGTGCCTGTGGGAGCGGGCTCGTCCCGCGAAAGGGCCGTTACAGCCAGCTAATTCCTGTACTGCGCCACCGCATTCTCCAAGGTCCGCGCGATGTCCTCACGCATCCCCTCGGGCAACTCCACGACGACCTCATCGCCCTGGCTCAATGCCCACCAGCGCACCGGCCATTCGGCATCCACCGTGGCGGTCAGGCGGTGCCCGCGTTCCAGCGCGGTCAACTGCATGTCAGCGCTCAAAGGCGCATCGCGCAACTGCCGGGCGAGGCGGTCGCTGACCCACGCCTGCAATCCGATGCCTTGCTCGCCAGTGCCTTGCGCGGCGCCTGCACGCAGGTAGCCTTGCAGGTCGAAGTTTCCACGCAGGTCGCTACCGGCTGTGGCCGCCCAGTGCCAGCCGAACGGGATGCTCTTGTCGTTGCGCTCCAGTGGAAAGATCAGCGACAGCTCGTTGAGGTCACGCTCGACTGTGCGCTTGCTGACGGTGAAGCCCACATCGCGCAGGCGCCACACCAGTTCTGCGCTGGTATTGCCCGGGGGGCGGCTGGGCAGCTGGCGAAGCAACGCCCATTGTCGGCTGAGGGTGGCGCGGGTGGTGGCGAACGGCAAAAGATTACGTCCTTGTCTAGGCTTTGCGACATCGGTTGAAGCGGTATTGTCCGGGCTCATGGCAATTTGCCACAACTCGCTCTGATCAACGAATGTGCAATTGGTTGCCTCATACCGGTTCGTTCGCGACAGGTTTTGTCGTGGCGTCGCGCAGAATCACGCCTCGTGCCGCCGTGCCCGGGGTCGTGGACCGTTCAATGAGGATGAACATGTCAGCTGTCAGCAATATCCACCCGTTACTTGCCCGGCTGTTGCCCGAGCAGGTCGTTCCGGCTCCCATACCCGCCGGCAAGCGCCAGCGACAGTTCGCCGGCGTGGGCCTGCCCAGCCAGCGAGCGCTGCTGGTCAGCCGTCTGGACGAGGCACCGGACCTGCAAGCGGTGTACGCCGACCTGCGGCGTCAGGCGCTGGCAGGCAACGTCAGCGCGCTGAATGACCTGGGCTGGATCTGGCTCAATGGCAAGTACTGGCGCGCCGATACCGAACTGGCCCGACACCTGCTGCGCATGGCTGCACTGCAAGGGCATGCGGCGGCCTGGTTCAATCTTGGGCAGCAACTGTATTTCGGCAAAGGCATCAGCCCTTCCTATACCCAGGCCGCCGAATGCTATCGACAGGCCTTCGAACTCGGCATGGCGCAGGCGGCCGCGGCATTGGGCGATCTATACGAAGAAGAAGTCTGCGATGGCGAGTTCGCTTGGCAGGTCGACGTCGGGTGCGCCTATGAATGGTTCCTGCGTGGTGCCGAACAGGGCGAGGCACGCTGCCGATTCGAGGTGGGCTATCGATTGCTCCACGGTCTTCACGTCGCTACCGACATCAAGGCCGGGCTGTATTGGTTGGAGCTGGCCGCGGCGACGGGCGTGATGCAGGCGGCCGAGGAACTGGCGGTGCATTTCAGCAGCCGTGACCCTGGGCGCTATCTGGATTGGCGCGACCGGGCGGTGCAACTGGGCAGCTCGCTGGCCTTGGCCATGAAGCTCGAGGATCAGGTCCAGCCTTGAGGCCGAGGTGCGGGCGTGATGGCAGTATGAACAACAATTCATCCTGGCAACTGGTCGCCTGCTGTTGACGACAGGGGGAGGGCAAGGCGTATATTGATAGTTAGCAAACTATGAATATCCTTGGTTATCCAAATGTCCCTTGACTCCCTGCGCCTTCAAGTCAGCAGCGGCATGGTCGTTGCCGCTCGCCACTGGCGACGCATCTGCCATGCGGCGTTGACCGGCTACGGTATCTCCGAAGCCTGTGCTGCGCCGCTGTTGATGATCGTGCGCCTGGGCGATGGTGTGCACCAGGTGGCAGTGGCTCAGGCCGCAGGTCTGGAAAGCCCGTCGCTGGTGCGTCTGCTTGACCAACTGTGCAGGGCCGGCCTGGTGTGCCGCAGTGAAGACCCACTGGACCGTCGCGCCAAGGCCTTGAGCCTCACCGCCGAGGGCCGCGCCTTGGCCGAAGCCATCGAGGCCGAGCTGGTACGTGTGCGCCATGAGGTGCTCCAGGGCATCAGCGAAGCGGACCTGCAGGCCACCCTACGCGTGCTCCGCGCTTTCGAAGCTGCGGGCCTGGGTAACGTCGGTGGGGAGCAATGAAGGGTTTCTTCAGCTCAGTGCCGCCGGCCCGTGACTGGTTCTACGGGGTGCGCACCTTCGCCGCGTCGATGATCGCCCTCTACATCGCCCTGCTCATGCAGCTACCACGCCCGTACTGGGCGATGGCCACGGTGTACATCGTCTCCAGTCCATTCGTCGGCCCGACCAGCTCCAAGGCCTTGTATCGGGCCCTGGGCACCTTGCTGGGCGCCGGTGGGGCAATCTTCCTGGTGCCGCCGCTGGTGCAATCGCCGCTGCTGCTGTCGGTGGCCATTGCCCTCTGGACCGGCACCTTGCTGTTTCTCTCGTTGAACCTGCGCACGGCCAACAATTATGTGCTGATGCTGGCCGGCTACACCCTGCCGATGATCGCCCTGGCGGTGGTCGACAATCCGACCGCAGTGTTCGACGTGGCGTCCTCACGGGCCCAGGAGATCTGCCTGGGTATCGTCTGCGCCGCCGTGGTAGGGGCAATCTTCTGGCCGCGCCGGCTGGCACCGGTGGTGGTCGGCTCCACCGGTAACTGGTTCAGCGAGGCGATCCGCTATAGCGATACCTACCTGGCCCGCGCCGTTGTCGCCGACAAGGTGGGCGGTATGCGCGCCTCGATGGTCGCCACATTCAATACCCTGGAAATGATGATCGGTCAGCTCGGTCATGAAGGCGCAGGCCCGCACACGGTGAAAAACGCCCGTGAGCTGCGCGGGCGGATGATTCACCTGCTGCCGGTGGTCGATGCGCTGGATGACGCCCTGGTCGCTCTCGAAGGCCGTGCTCCGGCCCAGTTCGCCCAGGTGCAGCCGCTGCTCGAGGCTGCGCGGGAATGGCTCGAGGGCACTGCCAAGGATGCTTCGCTGACACGTTGGAGCGCCTTGCGCGAACAGATCGACCGGCAGCAGCCCAGCGCCGCCGCGCTGGACCAGCGCGGCGAGCTGCTGCTGTCCAATGCCCTCTACCGTCTTGCTGAATGGGTCGACCTCTGGCAGGACTGCTGCACCTTGCAGCATGCCTTGCGCCAGGACGATGCCACGCCATGGCGGGCCGTCTACCGACACTGGCGCCTGGGCCGTCTGACGCCATTCTTCGACCGCGGCCTGATGCTGTACTCGGTGTTCTCCACGGTCACCGCGATCATCGTCGCCAGCGGCCTGTGGATCCTGCTCGGCTGGAACGACGGCGGCAGTGCGGTGATCCTCGCCGCCGTGGCCTGCAGCTTCTTCGCCGCCATGGACGACCCGGCGCCGCAGATCTACCGCTTCTTCTTCTGGACGCTGTTGTCGGTGATCTTCTCCAGCGTCTATCTGTTCCTGGTGCTGCCCAACCTGCATGACTTCCCCATGCTGGTGCTGGCTTTCGCCGTGCCGTTCATCTGCGTCGGCACCTTGACCGTACAGCCGCGCTTCTACCTCGGTACCTTGCTGACGATCGTCAACACGGCAACCTTCATCAGCATCCAGGGCGCCTACGATGCCGATTTCCTGACCTTCATCAATGCCAATCTGGCCGGCCCCGTAGGCTTGCTGTTCGCTTTCATCTGGACCCTGCTCCTGCGCCCCTTCGGCGTCGAGTTGGCCGCCAAGCGCATGACCCGTTTCGCCTGGCGCGACATCGTCGACATCACCCATCCGGCGAGCCTTGCCGAGCACCGCCAGCTTGGCGTGCAGATGCTCGACCGGTTGATGCAGCACCTGCCGCGTCTGTCGCAGACTGGCCAGGACAGCGGCGCGGCCCTGCGCGACCTGCGCGTGGGCTTGAACCTCCTCGACCTGCAGGCGTACATGCCGCGTGTCGGCTTGTCGGCCCGCGAGCGACTGGACACGGTCATTGCCGAAGTCGGCAGCCATTATTCGGCCTGCCTGCACGCCAACCAGCGCTTGCACGCGCCGGCCGATCTGCTGCGCAGCATGGAGCGGGCGCGTCAGGGTCTGGCGCTGGACCAGGGCCATGACCGTGGCGATGCCCGCCTGCACCTGCTGCATGCCCTTAGCGGCCTGCGTCTGGCCCTGCTGCCGGGTGTCGAGGTGATGCTCGAACCCAGCGAACAACCGCAACTGCCCCACGGCATCGATGGAGCGCCACTGTGATTGGTGATCTGGATATCAGCGGGGTGTTCCTGCCCACGCTGTTGGTGATGATGGTGTTCACCTACCTGCTGTTCCTGGGCGTGCACGCCGTGCTCGTGCGCCTGAATTTCTATCGCCTGGTCTGGCACCGGGCGTTGTTCAACGTCGCCCTGTACGCCGTGATGCTGGGCGCGGTCGACCACTTTTGCCGAAACCTGATGCTGCCATGAAAAAACCTTTGTTGACCTTGGGCCGTGTGGTCCTGACCTTGCTGGTCGTGAGTTTCGCCGCCGTGCTCGTATGGCAGATGGTGGTGTACTACCTGTTCGCGCCTTGGACCCGCGACGGCCACATCCGCGCCGACGTGATCCAGATCGCCCCGGACGTCTCCGGCCTGATCCAGAAGGTCGAGGTGCGCGACAACCAAGTGGTCAAGCGTGGCGACGTGCTGTTCACCATCGACCAGGACCGCTTCACCCTGGCCTTGCGCCAGGCCAAGGCGACCCTGGCCGAGCGCCAGGAAACCTTGGCCCAGGCTTCGCGTGAAGCGCAGCGCAACCGCAAGCTGGGCAACCTGGTGGCAGCCGAGCAGCTCGAAGAGAGCCAGTCCCGCGAAGCCCGAGCTCGCTCGGCGGCCAACGAGGCGCAGGTGGCGGTCGATGCCGCCCAGCTCAACCTCGACCGCTCGGTGATCCGCAGCCCGGTGGATGGCTACCTCAACGACCGCGCACCGCGTAACCATGAGTTCGTCACCGCTGGCCGGCCGGTGCTGTCGGTGGTCGACAGTGCGTCGTACCACGTCGATGGCTACTTCGAGGAAACCAAGCTGGGCGGCATCCACATCGGCGATGCCGTGGACATCCGCGTGATGGGCGACAACACCCGCCTGCGCGGTCACGTGCAGAGTTTCGCCGCCGGCATCGAGGACCGCGACCGGGTCAGTGGCGCCAACCTGCTGCCCAACGTCAACCCGGCGTTCAGCTGGGTGCGCCTGGCCCAGCGCATCCCGGTGCGCATCGCCTTCGACGACGTGCCGCAGGACTTTCGGATGATCGCCGGACGTACCGCCACGGTCTCGATCATCGAGGACCAGCGCCCATGAAGCATCTGATCCTGGCCGGTGTATGCCTGTCGTTGGGGGCCTGCATGATGGTCGGTCCCGACTATGAAGTGCCCAAGGAAGCGGCGGTGCAGCGCAGTGACCTCAACGGTCCGCTGCGCCAGGATGCAGACAGCGTGGTGTCTGCGCCCGTGCCCGAGGATTGGTGGCAGCTGTATCAGGATCAACGTTTGAACGAGCTGGTGCGCCAGGCGTTGGGTGCCAACACCGAACTGCGCGTGGCTGCCGCCAACATCGCCAAAGCCCGCGCCCAGGTCGAGGTGGCGCAGTCGCAGGGCGGTTTCAATGGTGGCGTGAAACTCGGTGCCCAGCGTTTGCAGGAGTCCGGCGAGGCGTTTCTGCTGAGCGAGAAGGTGCCAGTGGCCAACATTGGCGAGGCGATCATCAGTGCGTCGTATCAGTTCGACCTGTGGGGCACCTTCAAGCGCGGCACCGAGGCCGCCAAGGCCAATGCCGATGCGGTCCAGGCCGCTGCCGACACGGCACGCATCACCCTGGTGGCCGACGTGGTCAAGGCCTACACCCAGGTGTGTTCGGCCAACGAGGAATACCATATTGCCCGCGAGTCACTCGACTTGCAGGAACAGAGCGTGCAACTGACCCAGCGCCTGCGCGATGCCGGTCGCGGTAATGAGACCCAGGTCACTCGCTCGCAGACCCAGTTCAAGTCGTTGCGGGCCGAGCTGCCACGCTTCAAGGCCGAGCGCGAAACGGGGTTGTATGCCTTGGCCGCGTTGTTGGCCAAGCCGGTCGATCAACTGCCGGCGGGCACCGCCGATTGCGCCGAGCTGCCACACCTGGCGCAGCTGGTGCCGGTCGGCGACGGTGCCGCCCTGCTCAAGCGTCGCCCGGACGTGCGCCAGGCCGAACGTCAGCTGGCAGCGGCCACGGCGAATATCGGCGTAGCCACTGGCGCGTTGTATCCAGACATCAGCATCGGCGCCCAGGTGGGCACCATTGGTATCCTGGAAAACCTCGGTGAGCCGGCGACCAACCGCTGGGGGTTCGGCCCGCAGATCAGTTGGACCATCCCCACCAATGGTACCCGCGCGCGAATTCGCATGGCCGAAGCCTCGACCCAGGCGGCCCTGGCGCATTTCGACGGGGTGGTGCTCAACGCTATCCGCGAGACCCAGACCCGACTCGCGCAGTACAGCGCTCTGCTCGATCGCCGTGATGCCCTGGCTGAAGCCGAGCAGTCGGCCAAGCTGGCTGCGGAGCAGACCCACCGGTACTTCCAGGCCGGGCGGGAATCATTCCTGGCGGACCTGCAGGCGACCCGCGCGTACACCGACATGCGTGCGCAGTTGGCGGCAGCGAACAGCCAGGTGGCGATGGGGCAGGTTGGGGTGTTTCTGGCGTTGGGTGGGGGTTGGAAGGATGCGGCCGGGCGTACCCCAGAGGATACGCCCTAGATTTGCCGATCAGCGCGAAGCCAGCAACGCCTTGCCTCGCACCACCGCGGTCAGCACCTGCGCAGGAGCGGTACCGCCGACGTGGTCGCGGGCATTCACCGAACCTTCCAGGGTCAGCACTTCGAACACATCCTGGTCGATCTGGTCGCTGAACTGGCGCAGCTCTTCCAGGCTCATCTCGGCCAGGTCCTTGCCGGTATCGACACCATACTTCACGGCATGGCCGACGATTTCGTGGCAGTCACGGAACGGCAAGCCACGGCGCACGAGGTAGTCGGCCAGATCGGTAGCGGTGGAGAAGCCGCGCAGCGCCGCTTCACGCATGATCGCATGACGCGGCTTGATGGCTGGGATCATATCGGCGAAGGCGCGCAGCGAATCACGTAGGGTGTCGGCGGCGTCGAACAGCGGCTCCTTGTCTTCCTGGTTGTCCTTGTTGTAGGCCAGCGGTTGGCCTTTCATCAGGGTCAGCAGGCCGGTGAGAGCACCGAATACGCGGCCACTCTTGCCCCGGACCAGCTCCGGCACGTCCGGGTTCTTCTTTTGCGGCATGATCGAGCTGCCGGTGCAGAAGCGATCGGGCAGGTCGATGAACTGGAATTGGGCGCTGGTCCACAGCACCAGCTCTTCGGAGAAGCGCGACAGGTGCATCATCGCCACGCTCGCCGCCGCGCAGAATTCGATGGCGAAGTCGCGGTCCGAGACGCTGTCCAGCGAGTTGCCGCCCACGGCTTCGAAGCCCAGCAGCTGGCAGGTCAGCTCGCGGTCGATCGGGTAGGTGGTGCCGGCCAGCGCGGCACTGCCCAGGGGCATGCGGTTGGTGCGCTTGCGGCAGTCGACCAGGCGCTCGTAGTCGCGGCTGAGCATTTCGAACCAGGCCAGCAGGTGATGGCCGAAGGTGACCGGCTGGGCAGTCTGCAGGTGAGTGAAGCCGGGCATGATGGTTGCGGCTTCGCGCTCGGCCTGCTCCAGCAGGCCTTCCTGCAGGCGGGTGATCTCGGCGAGGATCAGATCGATCTCGTCGCGCAGCCACAGGCGGATGTCGGTGGCGACCTGGTCGTTGCGGCTGCGGCCGGTATGCAGCTTCTTGCCGGTGATACCGATGCGGTCGGTCAGGCGTGCCTCGATGTTCATGTGCACGTCCTCGAGGTCGACGCGCCACTCGAAGGTGCCTGCCTCGATCTCGGCCTGGATGGTGTTCAGGCCATCGATGATGGTGTCGCGCTCGGCATCGCTGAGAACGCCGACCTGCGCCAGCATGGTGGCGTGGGCGATCGAACCCATGATGTCGTGGCGGTACAGGCGCTTGTCGAAGTCGACCGAGGCGGTGAAGCGGGCGACGAAGGCGTCGACGGGCTCACTGAAGCGGCCGCCCCAGGACTGATTGGTCTTGTCGGTGCTCATGGATTCACTCTTTGAAGGCGTGAACGAAAAAGTGTCGCCGATGATAACAGGATTGAGGGCCCGGCCGCAGGGCGCCGGTCGCCAGAAACGGTCGGAAAATCCAGTGTGAACGGGTACCAGGGATATTTACCGATTGAACGGCAGTGTTCCACGGACCGTCTACAGTTGGACAAAGGACTGGCGATGAATCTGCCAGCACAGTGAATCTTTGGCCTTCGCACCGGTCTAGAGCGTGACCGCAGTGTCGCTCGACCTGCATCTGTCTACGCTAAACCTTGTGCGAGACTCACTCAGGAATCCAGAGCAACTATGAATGTCCTGATCGTTGATGATGAACCCCAGGCCCGCGAACGCCTGACGCGGCTGCTGGCGGAGCTGGAGGGGTACACCGTGCTGGAGCCCAGCGCCACCAACGGCGAGGAGGCCTTGGCCCTGATCGAAAGCCTCAAGCCCGATATCGTCCTGCTGGACATCGGCATGAAAGGCCTGGATGGCCTGCAAGTCGCCGCACGCCTGTGCGAGCGTGAGGCGCCCCCGGCAGTGGTGTTCTGCACCGGGGATGATGAATACGGCAGCGAAGCCTTCGGGGACAGTACCCTCAGCCATGTGTCCAAACCTATCCAACCCCAGGCCCTGCGTGATGCCCTGCGCAAGGCGGAGAAGCCCAACCGCGCGCAGTTGGCCGCGCTGACCCGGCCAGCCAATGAAGGCGGTGGCCCGCGTAGTCATATCAGCGCCCGGACGCGCAAGGGCATCGAGCTGATTCCCTTGGACCAGGTCATCTACTTCATTGCCGACCACAAGTACGTCACGCTGCGCCACGAGACCGGTGAAGTCCTGTTGGACGAGCCGCTCAAGGCCCTGGAAGATGAATTCGGTGAACGCTTCGTGCGTATCCACCGCAATGCGCTCGTGGCCCGTGCGCGCATCGAACGCTTGCAGCGCACGCCGTTGGGGCATTTCCAGCTGTTCCTCAAGGGCCTCGATGGCGATGCCTTGACCGTCAGCCGGCGGCATGTCGCGGGTGTGCGCAAGATGATGCAGACGCTGTGACGACGCAGTAGCCAAAGTTGGCCGGCCGGTCCGGTGCCGCAAACGCGGTGCCGGATCGGCCGCAGCCTGAGCAGGATCATGACCCACATCTGCTAGCGATGCCGACGGAGCTGTTATCATCGGCGGCATTTCTCTGCATCGGGGCGTTCCATGTCCACTCGCGAAATCCGCATTGCCACCCGTAAAAGTGCCCTGGCCCTGTGGCAGGCCGAATACGTCAAGGCCCGACTCGAGCAAGCGCATCCGGGGCTGCAGGTGACCCTGGTGCCCATGGTCAGCCGCGGCGACAAATTGCTCGATGCTCCCTTGGCGAAGATTGGCGGCAAGGGGCTGTTCGTCAAGGAACTCGAAACCGCCTTGCTCGACAACGAAGCCGACATCGCTGTGCACTCGATGAAGGACGTGCCCATGGACTTCCCTGAGGGACTGGGTCTGTACTGCATCTGCGAGCGCGAAGATCCGCGCGACGCTTTTGTGTCCAATCGTTTCCCCAGCCTCGACGCGCTGCCCGCCGGCAGCATCGTCGGCACCTCCAGCCTGCGCCGTCAGGCCCAGTTGCTGGCACGCAGGCCTGACCTGCAGATTCGCTTCCTGCGGGGCAACGTCAATACCCGCCTGGCCAAGCTCGATGCGGGCGAATACGACGCGATCATCCTCGCTGCGGCCGGTCTGATCCGCCTCGGTTTCGAGCAACGCATCACCTCCAGCATCAGCGTCGACGACAGCCTTCCGGCAGGAGGCCAGGGTGCGGTGGGCATCGAGTGCCGCAGCGCCGATCACGAGATTCACGCACTGCTGGCACCGCTGAACCATGTCGACACCGCCGACCGGGTAATCGCCGAACGCGCACTGAACAAGCGCCTGAATGGTGGTTGCCAGGTGCCCATCGCCTGTTATGCCGTGCTCGACGGCGACCAGCTGTGGCTGCGTGGCCTGGTCGGCCAGCCGAGTGGCGGCACGTTGCTGGTCGCCGATGCCCGGGCCCCGCGTACGGCCGCCGAAGCCCTCGGCGTGCGGGTGGCGGAGGACCTGCTGGGGCAGGGCGCCGAGGCTATCCTCAAGGAAGTCTATGGCGAGGCTGGACATCCGTGAGCCCCTGGCGTCTGCTGCTGACCCGGCCCGAAGAGGACTGCGCGGCACTGGCGCAGTACCTCGCGGCACAGGGCGTGGCCAACGCGAGCCTGCCCCTGCTGGCCATCGAGCCAGAGCCCCTGGATGCGCCACGGCGTAGCCTGCTGGCAGCGCTGGCGAGCTACCAGGCGATTATCGTGGTCAGCAAGCCGGCGGCCAGGTTGTTGCTTGGATCTCTAGCCAAAGCAGGCTTACCGGCGCCACCCACGGGCTGGTTCAGTGTCGGCGGGGCGACCGCAGGGGTACTCCAGGCCGCGGGCCTGGAAGTGACCTGCCCCGTCCAGGGCGACGACAGCGAGGCCTTGCTCGCCAGCCCGTTACTGCGCCAGGCTGTCGCCGTGCCCGCAGCACGTGTACTGATCGTGCGCGGCATCGGAGGTCGCGAACTGCTGGCAGAGCGTCTTGGAGAGCAAGGTGCTAGTGTCGATTATCTGGAACTGTATCGCCGCCGTCTGCCGGAGTATCCGGCCGGCACGCTGATGCAATGCATCGAAGCGGAACGCCTCAATGGCCTGGTGGTCAGCAGTGGGCAGGGCTTTGAACACTTGCGGCAGATGGCCGGGGACGACTGGCCGCGGGTGGCGCGCCTGACAGTGTTCGTGCCGAGCCCACGGGTGGCCGAACAGGCCAGGTCCGCTGGGGCTCAACAGGTTGTGGATTGCCGTGGCGCCAGCGCCGCGGCCTTGCTGGCAGCCGTGCAGCGCAGCGCTGCACCTGCCTCCTAAGGCGCTAAGCTAGGGCGATGCGCCTCCCATGCAAAGGATGGATACGTGAGCGAAACTGTCTTGCCCAACAATGAACAGCCGTCGGCCCAGGAGCCGGCGCAATCCGATACCGCCGCGCCCGCCAAGCGTACCGGCAGCGGCCTGGCCTTACTGGCCCTGTTGGTTGGCGCGGCGGGGGTCGCGGTCGGCGGCTGGGGCGTCTGGCAAGTGCGGCAACTGCAAGGCAGCGAACTGAGCCAGGGTCAGCACCTTGAAACGTTGAGCCAACGTGCCGCAGCTCTGCAGCAGCGCGAACAGCAGATCAGCGAGCAACTGGCCAGTTTGCCGGCTGCCAGCGAGCTTGAAGACCGTCGCCGGCTGGTGGCGCAGTTGCAGGGCGATCAGCAACGTTTGAGCCAACGCCTGGAAACCGTGCTGGGCGAGAGCCGCAAGGAATGGCGGCTGGCCGAGGCCGAGCACCTGCTGCGACTGGCCACCCTGCGCCTGTCGGCGCTGCAGGACATCACCAGCGCCAAGGCCCTGGTCGAAGGTGCCGATGAAATTCTCCGCGAGCAGAGCGACCCCGGCGCCTTCGCCGCCCGTGAAGCATTGGCCCGCAGCCTGGCTACGCTCAACAGCACCGAGCAGCCGGATCGTACCGGGCTGTTCCTCAAGCTTGCGGCCCAGCGCGAGCTGGTGCAGCAGCTCAGCGCCCGGTCGCCGGAGTTCGACAGCAACGCCGATCCCATGGGGGCGCTGACCTCCGACGGTGACGGCGCCAGTCGTTGGTCACAGTGGTGGGCGGAAATCGGCAAGTACTTCCAGATCGATTTCAATGCCGATGACAACGTTCGGCCGCTGCTGGCCGGGCAATCGCTCAACCAACTGCGGCTGGCGCTGAGCCTGACCATCGAGCAGGCCCAGTGGGCGGCGCTCAATGGGCAGGCCAAGGTCTACACCCAAGCCCTGGACGATGCCCGCAGCGTGCTGCTGGCCAACTTCAACGCCGACAACCCGCAAAGCCAGGCCATGCTCGAAAGCCTCAATGCGCTGGCCGAGCAGCCGGTGTCGGTGGTCACCCCTGACCTGAGCGACAGCCTGGCTGCGGTGCAGGCCTATATCCAGCGTCGCCACCTGCCGGTCGAAGGCGAGGGGGCCAAACCATGAAACGTGTCTACCTGTTGGCGGTGCTGGCGATCGTCGTCGCCGCAGCGCTCGGCATCGCCGTGGCCAAGCACAGTGGCTACGTGATGATCGCCTATGGCGGCTTCCGCTATCAGTCAGGTTTGTGGGCGGCTCTGGCAGCACTGGTGGCGATCGTGCTGCTGTTGTGGCTGGTACGCTACCTGGTGGGCTTGGTGCTCACCTCCAGCGGCGTAGTCAATCCCTGGTCGCGGCGTAATCGTACTCGCCGCGTGCGCGTGGCCATCGAGCAGGGTCAACTGGATCTCGCCGAAGGACGCTGGGCCAGCGCCCAGCGCCACCTGCATCGCGCTGCCGAAGCCGAGCGCCAGCCGCTGCTCTACTACCTCGGCGCTGCCCGAGCGGCCAACGAACAGGGGCGCAGCGAGGACAGCGACAACCTGCTTGAGCGTGCGCTGGAACGCCAGCCTCAGGCCGAGTTGGCCATCGCCCTGACCCATGCCCAGTTACAGATGGATCGTGGCGAATCCGACGGCGCCCTTGAAACGTTGCTGGCGATGCAGGAACGTCACCCGCACAACGGCCAGGTGCTGCGCCTGCTGCAGCGCCTGTACCTGGAACGCGGCGATTGGTCGGCGTTGATCCGTCTGCTACCCGACCTGCGCAAGCACAAGGTGCTACCGGCCAAGGAGCTGGCTGCTCTGGAACAGCGCGCATGGGGCCAGAATCTGAGCCTGGCGGCTACCCGTGGCGAAGACGCCCAGACCGCGCGGCAGGCCCTGGAAAGGGCCTGGCAGCAACTAAGCGCTGCCCAGCGACAGGAGCCGCAGTTGGTCCTGGCCTACGCTGAGCAACTGCGCCAGGTGGGCGCCCAGGGCGAGGCAGAGCAGGTGTTGCGCACGGCGCTCAAGCGTGAGTACGAAAGCCATCTGGCGCGTCTGTACGGTCTGGTGCGGGGCGATGACCCGGCGCGCCAGCTGCAGACCGCCGAAGGCTGGCTCAAGGCCCATCCGCAAGACCCCAGCCTGCTCTTGACCCTTGGCCGTCTGAGCCTGCAGAACCGCTTGTGGGGCAAGGCCCGTGACTACCTCGAAAGCAGCTTGCGCATGGAGCGCAATCCCGAAGCCTGTGCCGAGCTCGCCCGCCTGCTGGCCGGCCTCGGCGAGACCGAACGCAGCAACCAGCTGTTCCAGGAGGGGCTCGGTCTGTTGGATGAGCGCCTGTTGGCGCTGCCGCTGCCGGAAAGCGTCAGAGCTTGATGTACCCAAGCAGCCCGTGGCGTGGCCCGGGCTGCTGGGCGGGTAATTTATCCAGTGAAAACGGGGAGTTCTGCGAGATTGTTCCTTGGGGGGATCCTACATCGAGCTCGGAATTTTCCTTCAGTTCGAATCGACTTCCCGTTCCCGTAGTGCCTTGAAACAAAGCATAGGTATCCTCTACCGTCTCAGGCCAATCTTCCATCCCCGGACCCATTCCGACCATGTTGCCGGCCCGCTTTCGTACTCCGTTTCTTCCCGCCTGGCTTGCCTCTCTGGCGATACTGGCAGCGTCTTTCTACCTCGAAAGCGTACTGGGTCTGATGCCGTGTGCGCTCTGCTTCAGCCAGCGCGTGGCACTGGCCGGATACACCCTTGTCTGTTTCGTGGCCTGGCTGCATGGCCCCGGAGTGCGTGGCATCTATCGCTACATGGTGGCTGCCCTGGTCTGCGCGCTGGTGGGCGCGATGCTGGCGGCGCGGCATGTGTGGGTGCAGGGCGTGGCCGGCAGCTCGTGTCCCCAGCCCATGTCACGAGTGTTCGAGCAGCCCTGGTATGAAATCGTCCGGTCCCTGTTGTGGAGCGGCTCGGATTGCGGCTCGCTGACCTGGAGCTTCATCGACCTGACGCTTCCGGAGTGGAGCCTGGTGGCGTTCCTGTTGTTGGCCTCGGTGCCCTTGTCCTGTCTGTTCGCTTATCGGTTGCGTGTCTTGGCCAATGCTTGATCTATAGCAATGCCAAAGCATTGCGCGACCAGTGGTGAACAGAAAAAGTATTAAACGCTTGTATGAACTTTGTCTGCTGCGTACCTTGAAGGCCTGCACGCGCGGGAATAATCTCGCAGCACGTATACCGAAATTACAACTGCTCGATGCCGTCCTGCTGATGTCACCTTTGTGCTGCACGATTGTGCTACGAGGTGCAACGGCATCAACCCAGAAGGGATGAGATCGCCATGCTCGATAGTTGCCAGAACGCCCAGGAACGCTGGGGTGGGGTTCACAAGCTGATCGACCGTTGGCTGAAGGAGCGCCAGGAGCTGGTGCAGGCTTTCCGCGCCTTGCGCGATGCCAAGCCGGCCTTTGCCGATCGGGAGCACAACGGGGGATTCTGCGAGGTTCTCGTCGATTACGTGTCGGCGTGGCATTTCGAGGTCTGCGAGCAACTGGTCAGCGAGGCAAAGGCATTCGGCGACGAAAAGGCCTTGGTGCTGGCGGAGGAGATCAACCCGCGCATCAATGACATCACCCAGATCGCCCTGGCCTTCAACGACCATTGCGAGAAGAGTGGTTGCACCGATCCCGAACGATTCGCCGAAAAACTTGGCAAATTGGGTGGCCTGTTGCACGAGCGCTTCGAGCTGGAAGACTGCCTGATCGAAGTCCTACACAATGCCCATCAGGAAGAAAGTGCCGAGCAAGTTCCGGCGCTGGACTAATCGCTGACCGGCAGCAGTTCGATCTCGAACACCAGTGGGGTATACGGCGCGATCAGGTCGCCCGCCCCCTGTGCGCCATAGGCCTGTGCCGAAGGAATGACCAGGCGCCACTTGGCGCCGGTTTTCATATGTGGCAAAGCCACTTTCCAGCCTTCGATTACCGAATTCAGGCTGAACCACTGCGGTTGCTGGCTTTGGTCGAATACCGAGCCATCCGGCAGCTTGCCCACATACCGCACCTGCACCTTGCCATCGGCTCTCGGTTGCGCGCCGGAGCCACTGGCCAGTTCACTGTAAAGCACGCCTTCGGCAAGCTCGTGCATGCCGGCGCGGGCCCTTTCGTTGGCCATGAAGCGGGTCTCGGCCGCTTGCAGCTTCAACATGTCTTCCTGCCCCACGGGGCTGCCGGCCTGGGCATCGTGCGCCTGCAGGATGGCTTGCATGCGGGCGTCGTCGAGTTTCAGCGGCTGGCCCAGGTAGGCCTGGCGCAGCCCCTCCACCAACACGTCCAATTGCAGCCCGGGCATGTCCTGGCGCAGGCGCTCTCCCAGGCTTGCGCCGAGGCTGTAGGCCAGGTCGTGGTCGTTGGCAGGGGCGGCATCGGGGTTGGCCAGTGCGGAGGGCGCCATCAGGCACAGGCCGAGAACCAGAGAACGGGGCATGACAACTCCAGGCAATTGAAGGATGCGCGCAATAAAGTGATTGGGCCAAATATCGGCAATGATGAGTTAAGCAACTACACTTGCTCGGAGCTGCAAGATAACAACTTTGCCCAGGCATGCAACGCGGCGCAAACAATACTGTCCACATGCCCTAGCGGCGGTAGCAGCAGAAGCATAGTATGAGCCGCAATCTCGTCAGCCAGGAGGTAAACCATGTCGGCCAAGAAGAAGCCAGTAAGTACGCCGTTACACCTGCTCCAGCAACTTTCGAGCAGCCTGCTCGAACATTTGGAAGATGCCTGCTCCCAAGCACTGGCGGACGCGGAGAAACTCCTGGCCAAGTTGGAAAAGCAGCGTGGCAAGGCTCAGGAAAAACTGCACACCGGTCGCCTGAAGTTGCAGGATGCGGCCAAGGCGGGTAAAGCCAAGGCGCAGAGCAAAGCGCAAAAAGCCATCGGCGAATTGGAGGAAGTGCTCGACTCCCTCAAGGATCGCCAGACCCAGACCCGCGGATATATTCAGCAACTCAAACGTGACGCCCAGGAAAGCCTGAAGCTAGCCCAGGGTGTTGGCAAGGTGCGTGAGGCAGCCACCAAAGCGCTCGATCAACGTGCGGCCAAACCGGCTGTTGCCAAGGCACCCACTCGCGCTGCGGCCAAACCTGCAACTGCCAAGGCACCCGCTCGTGCTGCGGCCAAGCCTGCAGCTGCCAAGGCGCCAGCCCGTGCTGCGGCCAAGCCTGCAGCTGCCAAGGCACCCGCCCGTGCTGCGGCCAAACCTGCTGCCGCAAAAGCACCAGCCAAAGTCGCTGCTGCCAAGCCCGCCACGAGCAAGGCCGCTGCCAAGCCTGCAGTGAACAAGACAGCCGCTAAGCCGGCCGCCAGCAAAGCCCCGGCTCGTACTGCTGCAGCCAAACCTGCGGCTACCAAGGCGCCAGCCAAGGCCGCTGCGGCCAAGCCTGCGACACGTGCTGCCGCAGCCAAACCAACTGCTGCCAAGGCCTCGGCCAAGCCAGCCGCGGCGAAACCTGCTGCCAAGACTGCGGCCACACCAGCCGCTGCCAAGCCCGCTGCGACGAAGCCGGCTGCCAAGGCATCCGCTACCAAGCCAGCTGCAAAGCCTGCCGCCAAGCCCGCTGCCAAGGCGCCGGCCAAACCTGCCGCTGCCAAGCCGGTAGCCGCCAAACCGGCCGAAACCAAGCCAGCGACTACACCGGCCGCCAGTGCACCGGTGACCAACTCGCCCGCCCCGGCCTCGCCATCGGCAGCATCTGCCAGCACCCCAGCTCAGACGCCGTCCTCGGCTTCCTGAAGCCCCCTGGCTGCGGCGCGCAATCGCAACAGCGCGCCGTGGCCCAGGGCGTTGGCCGGCGCCAATGCGTCCAGCCAGTCGCCCGAGGCGCCACCCGGGTCTGCGGGCCACAGTTGCGAGCAGGCTTGCAGCCGCGTCAGCAACACCTTCTCTGCTTCCAGTTCCATGGCCTTCACCTGCATCCGTAGCGTCGCCAGGGCGCTATCGTCGTGCGCCTGGTTACGCCAGCGCTGACGCAGCTCCCGCAATGGGCCGACCACTTGGCCTTGCCAGGGCTCGGCAAGGCCTCGCAAGGCTTTGATGCGCGCTTCGTCCACGGCCACCCTGCGGGCTTGCAGCCACGTGGCGCAGAGCAACAGGCAAACGTCGCCGCCCAGGTCTTGCAGTGCCAGGCAGGCGGTTTCCACGCCAGGTCGCCCATAGAGGGCCAGGGCGTGATTCCACAGGTCGGTGTGCATCATTCCACTCACGCTACGGGCCGAGGAAGCTGGTAGACTCCGCGACCATCATGATCAGACTATCCAACCTCACTTTACAGCGTGGTCCGCAGCGCTTGCTAGAAGGCGCCGAGATGACCCTGCACGCCGGTCACAAGGCCGGCCTGATCGGCGCCAACGGCGCCGGAAAATCCAGCCTGTTCGCCCTCCTGCGCGGCGAGCTGACGCCCGATGCCGGCGATTGTCAGTTGCCTGGCGACTGGCGCATCGCGCACATGCGCCAGGAGGTCGATACCCTCGATCGCCTGGCCGTGGACTACGTGCTCGATGGCGACGCACGTCTGCGCAAGGTCCAGGCCGAGCTGGCGGTGGCCGAGGCCGCCCATGACGGCACTGCCCTGGCCCGTTTGCACAGTGAACTGGAAAGTGCCGACGGCTATACCGCCGACGCCCGTGCGCGCAAGCTGCTGGCGGGCTTGGGCTTCACCAACGAGCAGATGGATCGCCGCGTCGGCGACTTCTCCGGTGGCTGGCGCATGCGTCTGAACCTGGCCCAGGCACTGATGTGCCCATCCGACCTGCTGTTGCTCGACGAGCCCACCAACCACCTCGACCTCGATGCCATCCTGTGGTTGGAAGACTGGCTCAAGGGCTACCCCGGCACGCTGCTGCTGATCTCCCATGACCGCGATTTCCTCGATGCCGTGGTCGACCATGTGCTGCACGTCGAACAGCGCAAGCTCAATCTGTACAAGGGCGGTTACAGCGCCTTCGAGCGTACCCGGGCCGAGCGCCTGGCGCAGCAGCAGCAGGCCTACGAGAAGCAGCAGGCGCAACGTGCGCACATGGAAAAGTACATCGCCCGGTTCAAGGCCCAGGCCACCAAGGCCCGTCAGGCGCAAAGCCGGATCAAGGCTCTGGAGCGCATGGAGGAGCTGTCGGCGGCCCATGTCGATTCGCCGTTCGATTTCGTCTTCCGCGAGTCGCAGAAGATTTCCAGCCCGCTGCTCGACCTGTCCGAGGGACGCCTGGGATATGGCGACAAGGCCATTCTCGACAAGGTCAAACTGCAGTTGGCTCCCGGCGCACGGATCGGTCTGCTGGGCCCCAACGGCGCAGGCAAGTCGACCCTGATCAAGAACCTCGCCGGTGAACTCGAGCCGCTTTCCGGGCGCCTGGTGCGTGGCGAAAACCTGGCAGTGGGCTATTTCGCCCAGCACCAGCTCGACTCGCTCGACGACAAAGCCAGTCCGTTGCTGCACCTGCAGCGCATTGCCCCGACCGAGCGCGAGCAGACCCTGCGTGACTTCCTCGGCGGCTTCGATTTCCATGGCGATCGCGTCGACGAACCGGTGGTCAATTTCTCCGGCGGCGAAAAGGCCCGCCTGGCTCTGGCACTGATCGCCTGGGAGCGGCCCAACCTGCTGCTGCTCGACGAGCCGACCAACCACCTGGACTTGGAAATGCGTCTGGCGCTGACCATGGCCCTGCAGGAATTCGCCGGTGCCGTGGTCGTGGTTTCCCACGATCGTCACCTGCTCAAGAGCACCACCAACGACTTCCTCCTGGTGGCCGACGGCAAGGTCGACACCTTCGACGGCGATCTCGACGATTACAGCCGTTGGTTGGTCGACTACCGCCAGCGCAGCGCACCCGCCAGCAATGCGCCGGTCAACCCGGACAAGACCGACAAGAAGGCCCAGCGCCAGGCTGCTGCAGCCTTGCGCCAGCAGTTGGCCCCGCATAAAAAGGCTGCCGACAAGCTGGAGGCCGAACTCAACCAGTTGCATGGGCAACTGGCCGAGGTCGAGGCCGCGTTGGGCGACAGCGGAGTCTACGAAGCGGCGCGCAAAGATGAGTTGCGGGATCTGCTGGCGCGGCAGACGAAGTTCAAGCAGCGCGAAGCCGAACTGGAAGAAGCCTGGATGGAAGCGCTGGAAACCCTGGAGAGCATGCAGGCCGAGCTCGAGGCGCTGTCCTGATCACGCAAAATTCGCTGGTCATTTTTTCACCAACCGCTTAGCTTAACGTTTTGCAACATTTGTTCGAGTGAAGTGAGGTGTGTGATGTCGATGGACGTGTGGTTAGGCTTCTTTGCCGCGTGCTGGGTCATCAGCCTGTCGCCGGGTGCCGGGGCCATCGCCTCGATGTCCAGCGGGCTGCAGTATGGCTTCTGGCGGGGTTATTGGAATGCCCTGGGCCTGCAACTGGGCCTGATCCTGCAGATCGCCATCATCGCTGCCGGTGTCGGCGCCGTGCTCGCCGCGTCGGCCACCGCCTTCCAGCTGATCAAGTGGTTCGGTGTCGCCTATCTCGTGTACCTGGCCTACAAACAGTGGCGTGCCTTGCCGATGGACATGACCGATGAGTCCGGCATCCGCCCGATCGGCAAGCCGCTGAGCCTGGTGTTCCGCGGATTCCTGGTCAACGTCAGTAACCCCAAGGCGCTGGTGTTCATGCTCGCCGTGCTGCCGCAGTTCATCAACCCGCACGAGCCGCTGCTGGCGCAGTATGTGGCGATCGCGGTGACCATGGTGACCGTCGACCTGTTGGTGATGGCAGGCTACACCGGGCTCGCAGCCCGGGTCTTGCGGGTATTGCGCACGCCCAAGCAGCAAAAGCGTCTGAACCGCACGTTCGCCGGCTTGTTCCTCGGTGCTGCAACCTTCCTCGCGACCTTGCGCCGCGCACCAGTCTGACCGAGCCAGGGGGCGCAGGACGCCCCCGCCTCAATTCGGCTTGTCCGCCAACCCTTTGAATAGATCCAGCGGCAACGGGAAGACGATGGTCGAGCTCTTGTCCCCGGCAATCGCCCCCAGCGTCTGCATGTAACGCAGCTGCATGGCGCCTGGCTCCTTGCCGAGCATCTGCGCGGCCTGCATGAGCTTTTCCGACGCCTGCAGTTCCCCTTCGGCATGGATCACCTTGGCTCGCCGTTCACGTTCGGCCTCGGATGTAGGCGGCGGCATCGTTGACCTGCTTGCGCGCCAGGGTGGCGTCGTCTGCGGTATTGGCTTTGTCATCTGGTGCCTTGTCTGGGGAAGAGCCGGCTGGGCCGCCGATCTGCACGGGCGTGGCGGCACCCAGGTTGGTCCCCGGCGCCATGGCGGCGACGTGGCTTGCATACAGAATGTAGGTGCCGGCGCTGGCGGCGCGGGCGCCGCTGGGCGCGACGAAGCTGACCACCGGAACCGGGCTGGCGAGGATCGCCTTGATCATCTGGCGCATGGCGGTATCCAGCCCGCCGGGCGTGTCCAGGCGGATCACCACCAACTGCGCTCCCTGATCCCCTGCCTGCTCCAGGCTGCGTACCAGGTAATCGGCGCTGGCCGGGCCGATGGCATCGCCGATGTCCAGCACCCAGACGCTGCCTGGCGCGGCATGACCTGCCGGGGTCAGCGCCAGCAGCGCCAGGAGCAACCAGCGGCAACATCGCGTGTACACCTGTCGTCACCTCGTCGAGGTCTCTAAGCAAAGTTTAGCCATGCCTGCCCGGGCACGGCCTAAAATTGAACAGTGGGGGATATCCGGAGGTGCAACATGCGTATGGCCAAGACCCTGCAGCAACGCCTGGACCAGGCCAACTGCGACTACGACATCATTCCCCATCCTCATTCGGCCACCAGCCTCGAGTCGGCCCGTACCGCAGGCGTGCCCGCCGAGCGGGTCGCCAAGTCGGTGATGCTCGACGACCGTCATGGCAATTACCTCATGGCGGTGCTGCCGGCCAACCGCCACCTGGACATGAGCAAGGTACGGATGACCGGGGCTTGGCAGCTGACCCGTGAAAGTGGCCTGCCGAGCCTGTTCGGCGACTGCGAGCGCGGTGCCGTGCCGGCCTTGGGTGAGGCCTATCAGATAAACATGCTGCTCGATTCGAGTCTTACCCGTCAGGGCGATGTCTACCTGGAGGCAGGTGATCACGATCACCTCATCCACATGAGCATGGAGCAATACCTGAAATTGGTACCACGCGCCGAAGTGCGCGAATTGTGCTGATGCTCTTCAACCCATGCCGGGCGGTGTCGTGGACAACCGCCCAGGCGCCTAGGAGGCACCATGGACGCACCGACCCATCAATTTTCCGAAATCTTCAAGCAACTCGGGCTGTCGGACGACCCGACGGACATCGAGCGCTTCATTACCACCCACTCGCCGCTCGATGACGGCACCAAGCTGGTCGACGCACCCTTTTGGAACGAATCGCAGCGGGCTTTCCTCAAGGAGAGCTACGTCGAGGATGCCGACTGGGTACCGATGATCGACCAACTCAACGAGGCGCTGCACCCGCAAAAAAAATAAGCCGAGCGGCAGCTGTGAGTGATTTGGCCGTTGCTATGCTCAGGAAAACAATAAGGGGATATGGCGATGAAAGATCCCTACGCGCCAGGTTTCTGGTGCTCCGTGACGATCCTGGGCGCACTGACGGCCGGTTACTTCTACGGCATCCGCCATACGCACCAGATGAGCCAGGCGGTGCAGTTTCTCTACGCCGCAGCCGCCGTGACCGCTGCCGTTACGTTGGTGGCGTTGACCTGGATCGCCTGGCAGCAATGGCACCTGAACAAGCGTGAAGTGAGCCAGGGTCGAACGCTGCTGACCATCTGGAACACCAAGGTGGCCCTGCGTCGGGTCGAGACAGTGTTCGACCGTTACTTCTGGGGCAGCTATTGGCACTCCGGACGGACGTTCGAAGAAGTCATGGGCGAGCTCAAGGGGACACCGCTGGAGCAAAGCCTGGACGCCCTCAGACGTCAATGTCGGGCGCTGGACCGTGAGGTCCACGACCATCACCACCGGTGGCTGGCCAATGCCCGTGATCTCTCCAGCGTGGCCACGGCCATGGCGCGCGAACGCTACCAGTTGGATCTTTGCGAGCCTTCGAGCACCGACCGGGGCAACACCGCCGTGCTCAACCGTGATCTGGAGGTACTGGTGTACACCTGGTCGGCACGCCTGCGCAGTTTCGATCATCAGCTCGACGAACTGGAGCGTGCCTACCACTGAGGCTCGGTCATTCGCCGCGGATGTACTGCTCCAGCTGCTGAATCAACCCGGCCTGTTCGGCGATGGTTTCCTTGACCAGGTCGCCGATCGACAGCAAACCGAGCAGTTTGCCGCCGTCGACCACCGGCAGGTGGCGCAGGTGGCGGTCGGTCATCAACTGCATGCAGTCGTCCAGCTTCTTGCGGGGTTCAACCGTGATCACCGGTGCGCTCATGATTTCCCGCACAGGGGTGGCGGCCGATGAACGTCCCTTGAGCACCAGCTTGCGTGCGTAGTCGCGCTCACTGACGATGCCCACCACTTGTCCGTCTTCCACCACGGGCAGGGCACCGATGTTCTTTTCAGCCAGCAGCTTGAGCGCCTCCAGCACCGAGTCCTCAGGGCCGATGGTGTACACGGTCTGATGTTGGGACTTGGTCTTGAGCAATTGTTCGACGTTCTTCATAAGGGCCTCTGCGGGGTGAAAAGTACGACCTGTCGGAGTAAATAAAGCATCCGGCACGGCGCCTTGCACGGCAATGCAGGAAACGGCATCGAGGCGATTGAAAAACGTCATTAGGTGAGTGCGCAGAAACGACAAAGCCCGCTCATGGCGGGCTTTGTGATTGAAGATGGCGCACTCGGCGGGATTCGAACCCACGACCCCTGCCTTCGGAGGGCAGTACTCTATCCAGCTGAGCTACGAGTGCGGCGCGCAGGCATGATACCGATCTGATTCGGTTGCGTCCATCGTATTGATCTGTAGCCGTTTTCAGCATTTGCAGAGGTCCGTTGGTCCTTCGATCGCATTTCCTGGAGTTCGATCGTCTAACCTGTACCGGTCCTTTCACGGTCCACGCTGTTCGAGAACGCGGGGGTAGCGAATGGGCCACACCTGCCCGGCGCAGGAAAGGGCTCGATTTCGGATAGGGTGTTCAACCATTCGTTCTTTTTTTCGAACAGCCTATTGTCCAACACCCCAGCAGCCGCTTAGCATTCGTTTGAGATTTCAAACGCTTTTTCTACAATCAACAATTCGGGAAGCCGACATGCAGCTCAAAGACGCTCAGTTGTTCCGCCAGCAAGCCTTCATTAACGGTGAGTGGCTGGATGCGGACAGCGGCCAGACCATCAATGTGACCAACCCGGCCACTGGTGAAGTCATCGGTACCGTGCCGAAGATGGGCACCGCGGAAACCCGCCGCGCCATCGAAGCCGCCGACAAGGCCCTGCCGGCCTGGCGTGCGCTGACTGCCAAAGAGCGTTCGACCAAGCTGCGTCGCTGGTTCGAACTGATGATCGAGAACCAGGACGACCTGGCTCGCCTGATGACCACCGAGCAGGGTAAGCCACTGGCCGAAGCCAAGGGCGAAATCGCCTATGCCGCCTCGTTCATCGAGTGGTTCGCCGAAGAAGCCAAGCGTGTCTACGGTGACACCATCCCAGGCCACCAGCCTGACAAGCGCCTGATCGTCATCAAGCAGCCGATCGGCGTTACCGCGGCCATCACCCCGTGGAACTTCCCGGCCGCGATGATCACCCGTAAAGCCGGCCCGGCCCTGGCCGCTGGCTGCACCATGGTCCTCAAGCCTGCTTCGCAGACCCCGTACTCGGCACTGGCCCTGGTCGAGCTGGCCAACCGCGCCGGTATCCCGGCTGGCGTGCTGAGCGTCGTCACCGGCAGCGCTGGCGAAGTCGGCGGCGAGCTGACCGGCAACTCCCTGGTGCGCAAGCTGTCCTTCACCGGCTCGACCGAAATCGGTCGCCAGCTGATGGAAGAATGCGCCAAGGACATCAAGAAAGTTTCCCTGGAGCTGGGTGGCAACGCCCCGTTCATCGTGTTCGACGACGCCGACCTGGACAAGGCGGTCGAGGGCGCGATCATCTCCAAGTACCGCAACAACGGCCAGACCTGCGTCTGCGCCAACCGTATCTACGTGCAGGACGGCGTCTACGACGCGTTCGCCGAGAAGCTGGCCGCTGCCGTGGCCAAGCTGAAGATCGGTAACGGCCTGGAAGAAGGCACCACCACGGGCCCGCTGATCGACGGCAAGGCTGTCGCCAAGGTTCAGGAACACATCGACGACGCCGTTGGCAAAGGCGCCAAGGTGCTGGCCGGTGGCAAGATCATCGAAGGCAACTTCTTCGAGCCGACCATCCTGGTCGACGTGCCGAAGACCGCTGCCGTCGCCAAGGAAGAAACCTTCGGCCCGTTGGCACCGCTGTTCCGCTTCAAAGACGAAGCCGAAGTCATCGCCATGTCCAACGACACCGAGTTCGGCCTGGCCTCGTACTTCTACGCCCGTGACATGAGCCGCGTGTTCCGTGTCGCCGAGGCCCTGGAATACGGCATGGTGGGTATCAACACCGGCCTGATCTCCAACGAAGTCGCGCCATTCGGCGGCATCAAGGCTTCGGGCCTGGGCCGCGAAGGCTCCAAGTACGGTATCGAGGACTACCTCGAAATCAAATACCTGTGCATCAGCGTCTGATCGCCGGGTAAAGGCTTTACCTCTGCCAGCGGGGCGCGAGAGCGACGTCTCGCTGGCCTTTTTTACATCGCAGTACCTGGTGGCCGGGCGCCCGAGACAGTCGATCAACGAATACTGTTCAACGGCCTACCCAGCCACCCCCGAATAAAAGCGCCGTTCGAAGCGGCGCGGATGAGGGCATTATGAGCAAGACCAACGAATCCTTGATGCAACGTCGTGTAGCCGCCGTCCCACGTGGCGTTGGCCAGATTCACCCGATCTTCGTCGAAAGCGCGAAGAACTCGACGGTGATCGACGTTGAAGGCCGCGAACTGATCGACTTCGCCGGCGGCATCGCTGTACTGAACACCGGCCACCTGCACCCGAAGGTGGTCGCGGCCGTCCAAGAGCAGCTGACCAAGGTCAGCCACACCTGCTTCCAGGTGTTGGCCTACGAGCCTTACGTCGAGCTGTGCGAAAAGATCAACAAGCTGGTCCCAGGCGACTTCGCCAAGAAGACCCTGCTGGTTTCCACCGGCTCCGAAGCCGTTGAAAACGCCGTCAAGATCGCCCGTGCCGCCACTGGCCGCGCTGGCGTGATCGCCTTCACCGGTGGCTACCATGGCCGTACCATGATGACCCTGGGCCTGACCGGCAAAGTCGTACCGTACTCCGCTGGCATGGGCCTGATGCCAGGTGGCATCTTCCGCGCTCTGTTCCCGAGCGAGCTGCACGGTGTCAGCGTCGATGACGCGATTGCCTCGGTCGAGCGCATCTTCAAAAACGATGCCGAGCCGCGTGACATCGCCGCCATCATCCTCGAGCCGGTACAAGGTGAAGGCGGCTTCCTGCCTGCGCCGAAAGAGCTGATGCAGCGTCTGCGTGCCCTGTGCGACCAGCACGGCATCCTGCTGATCGCCGACGAAGTGCAGACCGGCGCTGGCCGTACCGGTACCTTCTTCGCCATGGAACAGATGGGCGTCGCGCCTGACCTGACCACCTTCGCCAAGTCCATCGCTGGCGGCTTCCCGCTGGCCGGTGTGTGCGGCAAGGCCGAGTACATGGACGCCATCGCGCCAGGCGGCCTGGGCGGCACCTACGCCGGTTCGCCAATCGCATGTGCCGCGGCTCTGGCTGTGATCGACGTGTTCGAGGAAGAGAAACTGCTGGATCGCAGCAAGGCTGTCGGCGAGCGCCTGACCACTGGCCTGCGTGAGATCCAGAAGAAGTTCCCGATCATCGGTGACGTCCGTGGGCTGGGTTCGATGATCGCCGTGGAAGTCTTCGAGAAAGGCACCCACACCCCGAACGCCGCTGCCGTTGCCCAGGTCGTGGCCAAGGCGCGTGACAAGGGTCTGATCCTGCTGTCCTGCGGCACCTACGGCAACGTTCTGCGCATCCTGGTGCCGCTGACTGCCGAAGACGCCCTGCTGGACAAAGGCCTGGCCATCATCGAAGAGTGCTTCGCTGAACTCGCCTGATGTGACCTGCTTCAGAAAAAACCCGCTTCGGCGGGTTTTTTTTGTGCCCACGAAAGCGGCTTGACGCTATGGTTGTGGAAGGATTCGCCCTGGAAGCTGCGATGGATGCGCATGTCAGGATTACTCAGGAGTTGGCCATGAGCGCTGCAGACCCCATCCCCCCTTGCGTACTGATTGCCGAAGGTGATCCGTGGGTACGCGACATGCTGCGCGAAACCCTGCTCAGCGTGCGCTGCGATGCACGCTTGCAGGTGTGCGGCGATGGTGTCGAGGCCTTGAATGCGTTGGCGAGCGAGCCCGACCTGATCATTGCCGCTCGCGAACTGCCTGGTGGCGATGGCCTGGACCTGTTGCGCCGGGTCCGCTCCAGGCGCGAAAAGCCGGGGCTGCCGTTCATCCTGCTGAGCAACCGCATCGACGCTGCCAGTGTCAGGGAAACCCTGCCGTTGCACCCCACCGAGTATCTTGGCAAGCCGTTGGACCTCGACAAGCTGCGCCGTCGGTTGGAGGTGCTGCTGGTGGCCGAGGGTGAGCAGGTGGCCTGCCCGACACCGCCCCTGCAGCCAGGCGCTTCGCTGCCGAACTACCTCGAACAGCGCCGTGCCAGTGCCGATGGCGGACCTCTGTTCGCCGATGTCCAGGTCGCGATCAAGCGCGCTCTGAACCCTCAGGGTCTGAACCTCAACCTGCTCGAACAGGAAGTGCGCAACGACCCGCAGATCACCGGCGTATTGATCGCCGCGGCCAACAGCGCCGGGCTGCACCGTGAGGCGCCGGTGCAGACCTTGCTGCAGGCATTGAACAAGCTGGGCAGTACCCAGAGCATGAACCTGATCCTCGGCCTTACGCTCAAGCGCAGCGCACGGCTGAGCGATCCATTGCTCGCCGAGCCTGCCGCCCGTTACTGGCACCAGTCACTGCACACCGCCGAATATGCCCGCAGCTTGGCGCGACTGCTCGAGGTCGATGCCGAGTGGTGTTACTGCGCCGGGCTGCTGCATTGCCTGGGTGACCTGGCGGTGCTGCGCTGCCTGCAGGAGTGGCGGCTGGCGGGGGGAGAGCTGGATGAGGGGCAGGTACGCCGCTCGCTGGACGACTTCGGCGCGGCCTTCGGCTCGGCGCTGCGGACCCGCTGGCGCCTGCCGTTGAGCTTGCGCGAACTGATCGCGGCGATCTACCAATTGGGCGGTGGTGTGTATTCGCGGGAGATCCTGGTCATGAACCTGGCTGGGCAACTGGCACGCTTGCCGGCGGACCAGGGCCTTGAAAAGCTTGCCGAAGGCAAGACCGCACGCCTGCTCAAGCTTGGCCTGCCGGCGTTGAGCCGCCTGCGCAAGGTGGAATGATAACGAAGCTGATGCTGTGGGAGCGCGGACTCGCTATCCCCTGACGATCTGGTTCTTGCCCTGGCGCTTGGCCCGGTACATCGCCGCGTCGGCCCTCGCGAACAGGGTATCGAGGGTTTCGTCCTGCTCGGTCAGGCCGGTCAGTCCCTGACTCACCGTCACCCCGTAGGTCTGGTCGCCATGGCTGAAGCTCTGGCGTTGGATCTCGCGTTGCAACCGCTCGGCAATCTGCTCGGCGAGCTGTGCCGTGCAACCCGGAAACACGGCGGCGAACTCCTCGCCGCCAATGCGCCCGAACAGGTCTCCGCGACGCAAGGCGGCCTTGCCACTGTCAGCGATACGCTGCAGCACCTGGTCGCCTTCCTGATGACCGTAGCTATCGTTGATGCGCTTGAAGTCGTCGATGTCCAACAGCAGGAAGGCCAGTGGGCTGCCGTTGTCGCGGGCCTCCTCGAAGGCCTGGCGGGCGCATTCGAAGAAGTGTCGACGGTTGCTGCTCTGGGTCAGTACGTCGGTGGTGGCCAGGCGCTGGAGCTCGCCTTCGAGCTGCTTCTTTTCGGTAATGTCCTCGGCGATCCCGACGATGATGACGCGCTCGCCTCGCTGCTGATTGATGTAGCACTTGTCGCTGAGCCAGCGAACCTCGCCGTTGGCATTGAGAATGCGGTACTCGCGATCCTCCACGGCGCCTTCGAGCAGCACCTGGGCAAGGCTGCGCTCGGCGAACTCGAGGTCGTCGGGGTAGATGCTGTCGCGCCACTCGTTGTAGTCGGCCAGGACCAGGCTGACCGGCTTGCCAAAGATGCGCTCGTAGGCAGGGCTGACATACAGCACCTGGCGGGTCTCCCAGTCGAACGCCCAAAGCACCGCATTGACGCTATCGAGCAGCGCGCTATAGAGCTGCTCGCGCTCGCTCAGGCGAGCGACTTCGCCTTGGGCATGAAGCAAGGCGAGTAGTGTCTGCGCGCCTTCAGGCGGGGCGTTGCCGGAAAGGGTGGGGGGGGTATCGTTGGCCATGTGCACGGAGCGAGTCTCGACGGGAGAGCGTGCGGCCAACATGCGGCCCGCCACGCGGGCAATATGCTGATTTCGAGTGGACAAACAGGTGCGAAGTTCCGCTCGGCACGCCCTGTCAACGGGCGTGCCGATCAGCGGCGATCAGGCCCCGGTGGGGCGCAGCGAGTAGGTCTTGAGCTGGGCGGCGAAGTCACGCAGCGCCTGGATGCCACTGGCTTCGGCCTCGTGCACCCAGTCCTTCATCGCTGCCAACATGTCGTGGCCGTTGGCGCTGGTGCGGGCCCAGATCTGTTGCAGTGCCAGACGCTTCTCGTAGATGGTTTTCAGCGCTTGGCTATGGGCGAGCATGTTTTCGATACGCAGGTGGTGACGATCCTGCAACAGGCTGGTTTCACGGGACAGCAGGCGCTTGGCACGGCGCAGGCTGTGGCGCACCGAGGTATCGGCGCGGCCCAGCTCCTGGGTCACCAATGGGGCGATCACCAGCTTGCGGTACTGGGCCATGATCTGGAAGCGGTTGTTGAGGATCGCCATGGCGGTGTCCATGTCCAGGTTGGCCTTGCCTTCGACGCGGTGGGCGATCGGCGCCACCCGTTGCACCTTGGCCAGACCCAGCAGACTGAGCAGGCGGATCCAGGCCCAGCCCATGTCGAACTCCCAGCGCTTGACCGACAGCTTGGCCGAGTTCGGGTAGGTATGGTGGTTGTTGTGCAGTTCTTCGCCGCCGATGACGATGCCCCAGGGCACCAGATTGGTGGCCGCATCACGGCATTCGAAATTGCGGTAGCCGATGGCGTGACCCAGGCCGTTGACCACACCTGCGGCCCAGAACGGAATCCACATCATCTGGATCGCCCAGATGGTGATGCCGATGGTGCCGAACAGCATCAGGTCGATGACTGCCATCAAGGCTATGCCGCCGAGCTTGTAACGTGAATAAACGTTGCGCTCGATCCAGTCGTCAGGGCAGTTCTTGCCGTAGATGCGCAGGGTTTCGGGGTTGCGCGCTTCTTCGCGGTAGAGCTCGGCGCCTTTGCGCAGCACCGTGCCCAGGCCCTTGTGCAGGGGGCTGTGTGGGTCGTCCGGGGTTTCGCATTTGGCGTGATGCTTGCGGTGGACCGCAGTCCACTCGCGGGTGTTCTGCGCCGTGGTCAGCCACAGCCAGAAGCGGAAGACATGCTTGAGCGCGCCATTGAGTTCAAGGGCGCGGTGCGCCGAGTAGCGGTGCAGGTAGATGGTGACGCTGACGATGGTCAGGTGGGTCATCAGCAACGTGACCGCGACCAGTTGCCAGGCCGACAAGTCGAGCAGGCCGTTGTACCACATAGGCGTATAAACCCTCGGGAAAACAGGGAAAGGTCCGATTATCCCTGGGTGAGCAAATAAAACCAGTCAGCCGTTCAGATAGGAAGTCACGGCATGTTTCAGCCTTTATAATGCCCCGACCATTTCCAGGGGTTTTGCTTTCCGACATGTCTGTTTCCGTTCGCGACGCCTTGCGCATGGCCGCGCTCTATGTGGTGCTCTCGATTCTCTGGCTGGTGCTGGCAGAGGCGGTATTGCGCAGCATGGCCGAAGACCCGTTGGCGTTGACCGTGGGTCGGCAGATCAACGTGGTGGTCTGGGTGCTGGTCAGTGCCTTGCTGATTTTCGTGTCCAGGGCCCGGTTGCTCAACTTCATTGGCATCGGCGCGCGCCTGCGCAGCGAGGATCGCGAGCGCCTGCGCATGGCTGCGGCGGTGTTCGACAGCACCCAGGAGGGGGTGCTGGTGACCGATCGCCACGGCCTGATCGTGCACGTCAACCGGGCGTTCATGCGCATTACCGGCTACCAGCAGGATGAAGTGCTCGGCGAACGTCCGAGCAAGTTCAAGTCGGGGCGCCATGGTGTCGATTTCTACCAGACCATCTACGCCGCCTTGGCCCAGAAAGGCGAATGGAGCGGGGAGATCTGGAACCGCCGCAAGAGCGGCGAGATCTATCCACAGTGGCAGACCATCTGCGCGATTCATGACGACATCGGTGACCTCAGCCACTACGTAGCGGTGTTCAGCGACATCAGCGCGATCAAGCATTCCGAACGCGAACTGGCCTACCTGGCTCACCATGACCCGTTGACCGGCCTGCCCAACCGCCTGCTGTTCAGCGACCGTGCCGAGCAGGCGCTGGCGGCGGCCCAGTCCAACAAGCGCGGTTGCGCCTTGCTGCTGCTCGACCTGGACCATTTCCAGAGCATCAACGATGGCCTTGGCCATACCATCGGCGACCAGTTGCTGCGGCTGGTGGGCGAGCGTTTGCGCGAGCTGCTCGGCACTGGCGTGACCTTGGCGCGCCTGGGCGGCGACGAGTTTGGCGTGCTGGCGGAAAACTGCCAGCAGGCAGGCGAGGCGGGCAAGCTGGCCCAGGCCATCATCGAGCGCATGCGCGAGCCGTTCGAATTCGACGGCCACCGATTGTTCATCAGCGCCAGCGTCGGCATCAGCCTGTTCCCGGCCGATGCCTTGAGCGCCGAACAGTTGCTGCGCAATGCCGATGCCGCGCTGTTCAAGGCCAAGGGCAACGGACGAACCTGCTACGCACTGTATACCGAGGAACTGACCGCCCATGCCCAGCAGCGGGTGGAGACCGCGGGCGAGTTGCGCCGTGCCCTGGCCCAGGGCGAGCTGCGGGTGTTCTTCCAGCCGGTGCACGATCTGATGCAGGCGCGGATGGTCGGCGTCGAGGCGCTGGTGCGCTGGCAGCATCCTCAACGCGGGCTGGTGCCGCCAAGCGAGTTCATCCCGATTGCCGAGCGCACCGGATTGATCGCCGATATCGATGCCTGGGTACTGCGCCAGTCGTGCGCGCAGATGATTCAGTGGCAGCGGGAAGGGCACAGGCTCGAATTCGTCGCGGTGAACATTTCCAGCCGTCTTTTCGGCCAGCCTGAGTTGTATCGGCAGGTCGCCGACGTGTTGCACGACACTGGCCTGGATCCTGCGCTGCTGGAGCTGGAGGTGACCGAAAGCGCGGTGATGGAAGACCCGGAGGTCGCGCTGGAACAGCTCCACCGCCTGCGAGAACTGGGCCTGAACCTGGCGATCGACGATTTCGGCACGGGTTACTCATCGCTGCTCAGGCTCAAGCGCCTGCCGGTGCAGAAGTTGAAGATCGATCAGGGCTTCGTTGCCGGCTTGCCGCTGGACGACGATGATATCGCGATCGTGCAGGTCATCATCGCCCTGGCCCGAAGCATGGGTTTGCAGGTGCATGCCGAAGGGGTCGAGCAGGCCGAGCAGGCGAGGTTCCTGCTGGAGCAGCATTGTCAGTTGGGACAGGGGTACTGGTTCGGGCGGCCGGCGCCGGCTGGGGAGTTGTGCTGGGGCTAAGGAGGGTGGCTGGGGATTTGTGGGGGGCGGATATCGAGCGCCGCCCGCGCGGCGCTCGATATCCGCGTCACTGCAAATTGCCCGACGAACCCTAAAAGCTCACCGCTTGTTCAACCCCTTCGCCAACCGATCGCCTCCCAGCTGGATCAATGCCACCAACGCCACCAGTATGGCGATCACGGTGAGCATGATCTGGCTGTCGAAGCGCTGATATCCATAGCGATAGGCGATATCACCCAGCCCGCCCGCACCGATCGCCCCGGCCATGGCCGACGAGTTGATCAAGGTGACCAGGGTAATCGTGAAACCACCGACGATCCCTGGCAGCGCCTCGGGCAGCAGCACATGCCAGACGATGTGCCAACGCCGGCATCCCATGGCTTGAGCCGCTTCCACCAGGCCGTGGTCGACCTCGCGCAGGCTGACCTCGGCGATGCGCGCGAAAAACGGTGTGGCGGCGATGGTCAGCGGCACCACCGCCGCCCATACGCCATAGGTGGTGCCGACCACCAGACGGGTGAAGGGGATCAGCGCGACCATCAGGATCAGGAAAGGGACCGAGCGGAACAGGTTGACGCCGGCGCCCAACACCCGGTTGAGCAGCGGCGCCTGGAAGATCCCGCCCTTGTCACTGGTAACCAGCAGCACCGCCATCGGCACCCCCAGCAGCAGCGCGATCAACGACGACACGCCAACCATCAGCAGGGTGTCGAGCAAGCCTTCGAGCAAGCGATCAAACCACATGGCCCAGCACCTCCACGTTCTCGGCCCAGCGCCGGGCTCGTTCGAGCAGTTGATGGGTATCGTGCGGCGAGCCCTGCACAGCCAGGATCAACTGGCCCAAGGCGTGCGCGCCGATGGTTTCGACGCCACCCTGCAGCAGACGCACACGCCCGCCGAGATCCTCGAACAGGTCCGACAGCGCCGGCTCGCCGAGCACGTTGAGCTTGAGCACCACGGCGCTGTCGTGGCCTGCCGGGCTGGCCCGCAGGCTTGCCTGCAAGACTGCGGGCAACTTGGCCTGCAACGGCGCGAGCAGTGTCCGGGTCACCGCGTGGCGTGGTGCGCCGAACACCCGCCAGACCTCACCCTGTTCGACCGCCTCGCCACGTTCGAGCACCACCACCTGATGGCAGATTTCGCGTATCACCGCCATCTCGTGGGTGATCAACACGATGGTCAAGCCGAGCCGCTGGTTGATGTCGCGCAGCAGTTCGAGGATCGAGGCGGTGGTCTCCGGATCCAGCGCCGAGGTCGCCTCGTCGCACAGCAGGATCTCGGGGTCGT
Organism: Pseudomonas sp. HD6422; assembly: GCF_025377065.1. Lineage (NCBI taxonomy): Bacteria > Pseudomonadati > Pseudomonadota > Gammaproteobacteria > Pseudomonadales > Pseudomonadaceae > Pseudomonas > Pseudomonas sp. HD6422. Next base: position 61,619 of record NZ_JAHWIW010000016.1, read on the forward strand.
GCACCAGAGCGCGGGCGATGCCGACCCGCTGCTTCTGCCCACCGGAAAGTTGCGTCGGGTAGACATGGTGTTTTTCCTCAAGCCCGACCAGCTCCAGCAGTTCGCGCACCTTGCGCTGGCGCTCGGGCTTGGCGATGCCGGCGACCTTGAGCGGCAGTTCGACGTTCTGCCAAACGGTCTTGGCCGACATCAGGTTGAAGTGCTGGAAGATCATACCGATACGCCGGCGCAGGGCGACCAAGCGATCCTCGTCGAACGGAGCGATGTCTACCTGGTCGATCAGCACCCGGCCCTGGCTTGGTCGCTCCAGACGATTGATGGTGCGCAGCAGCGACGATTTGCCGGCGCCGCTGCGGCCGATGATGCCGAAGATCTCGCCACGGCGGATATTCAGGTCGATGCCTTGCAAGGCCGGTTGCACTTGGCCTGGGTAAGTCTTGCCCAGGCCGATGAAGCGAACGTGGGCTTGATTCACCTCCGGGCGCAAGGCCTGTTCGCCGCCGGGAACCGGTGCGGTGTTCGCGGTATACGCCTGGAAGGCGTTGGCCTGGCCCATGTCAGCCTTCCCAACCGGCTTGGTAGAGGTTGCCATGGGCCTTGTTCAGCGCCTCGCGCACCACCGGCGAGTGCTGGTAGATGTCGACGAACTTGGCCAGACGCGGGTCGGCCTTGCTTTGTGGGCGGATGACGAACTGGATCACGTATTCCTTGTTTTCCAGCCCGTCGAACAGCAGTGCCGAAGCCGGATCGAAGGTCTTGGCCAGACGGATGTAGGCGGGATAGCCCTGCACCAGGTCGGCGTCGTCGTAGGCACGCACCAGCTGCACGGCTTCAACCTGGAGGATCCTGATCTTCTTCGGGTTGGCGACGATGTCGTCTTCGGTGGCCTTGTAGCCCACGCCAGGCTTGAGCGTGATCAACCCGGCCTTGGCCAGCAGTTGTAGGCCCCGACCACTGTTGATTGGGTCGTTGGCGATGGCCACGCTGGCACCTTCGGGCAGATCGTCGAAACGCTTGTAGCGTTTGGAGTAGAGCCCGACGTTGTTGATGATGCCAGGGGCGTAGGGCACCAGGTCGAAGCCGGCGGCGGCTTTGGCATTCTCCAGGAACGGGATGTGCTGGAAGTAGTTCACGTCGATGTCGCCGCTGTTGAGGCTGACGTTCGGCGCGATCCAATCGCTGAACTCGATCAGTTTGACTTCCAGCCCCTGCTTGTGGGCTTCTTCGACGGCTGCTTCCAGCGGGATGGCAAAGGCCGAGGTGGTGCCGATCTTCAATGGCTCGGCGGCCAGCGCAGTGGCGCTCAAACCGAGGCCCAGGGCAATGGCCGCAACGGGCCGGAACAGTTTCTCAAGCATGGTGCAGGGCTCCAGTCGGGGCGGGGGTGGGGTGGCGATAGGCCGAACCTGGGTGGTCGGCGGGCAGCTGTGGCTGGTCGCTGGCGAACAGCTTTTCGCGCAGCGTGCCCTGGGCGTAGGCGGTCTTGTAGCGGCCACGCTGTTGCAGGCGCGGGATCACCAGGTCGATGAAGTCCTCGAAACTTTCCGGGGTCACCGTACGCGTCAGGTTGAAGCCGTCCAGGCCGGTTTCGTCGATCCAGGCGATCAACTCATCGGCGACCTGCTCGGGCGAGCCGATCACGGTCGCGTAGCGCCCGCCGAGTGCGTGCTGCTCCAGCAGACGGCGGCGGGTCCAAGCGTTGTCCTGCAGCTGGCGCGTGGCCGACTGGATGGCATTACCGGGGCTGGCGTCGATCGGCTCGTCCAAGCCGTAGGCTGCGAAGTCGATCCCGGTGGACGCGGCGAAATGCGCAACGCCCGCCTCGGGGCTGGCGTGACGCAGGTATTCGGCGTGTTTGGCCAGGGCAGCTTGTTCGGTGGGCGCGACGATCACCGTGATGCCCATGAATACCTTGATCGCTTGTGGATCGCGACCTGCAGCTTTGGCCGCGGCGCGCACCTTGTCGACCTGAGCGCGGGTGGCGGCCTTTTCCCGGCCACCGATGAACACGCACTCGGCATGGTTGCCGGCGAAGGCCAGGCCGCGCGACGAACTGCCGGCCTGGAACAGGACCGGCGTACGTTGCGGTGAGGGTTCGCATAGATGGTAGCCCTCGACCTTATAGAACTCGCCCTGGTGGCGGACTTTGTGCACTTTCCCAGGCTCCGCGTACACCCGCCGCTCGCGGTCGGCGACCACCGCATCGGCGGCCCAGCTACCTTCGAGCAGCTTGTACAGCACCTGCAGATACTCGTCGGCCTGGTCATAGCGGCGGTCGTGCTCAGGCTGTTGGTCCAGGCCCATGGCCCGGGCGGCGCTGTCCAGGTAGCCGGTGACGATGTTCCAGCCAACCCGACCGCCGGTCAGGTGGTCGAGGGTGGAAAGACGTCGGGCGAACAGGTAGGGCGCTTCGTAGGTCAGGTTGGCGGTCAGGCCGAAGCCCAGGTTGCGGGTAACCGCAGCCATGGCCGAGACGAGCAGCAGTGGGTCGTTGACCGGCAGTTGGATCGATTCTTTCAGGGTCACGTCCAGCGACTGGCCGTAGACGTCGTAGGTGCCGACGATGTCGGCGATGAACAGGCCATCGAACAGCCCACGCTCCAGTAGCTGTGCCAGGTCGGTCCAGTAGGCCAGGGTCTTGTACTGCGTCGAGGTGTCCCGTGGGTGGGTCCATAGCCCGTGGTTGATATGCCCGATGCAGTTCATGTTGAAGGCGTTGAGGAGGATTTCCCTGGCCATCAGATGGTCCCCCGGCGCGGAGGGTTTTGGTCGTTGAGGTAGTAGTTGCCGATGGCGTGGTACTTCCAGCGCACCGGGTCGTGCAGGGTGTGAACGCGGGCGTTGCGCCAGTGGCGGTCGAGGTTGTGCTCGGCCAGGGTGGCCTGACTGCCGGCCAGCTCGAACAACGTGGTACCGGCGGCAAGGGCGATTTCGGTGCTGATGGCGCGGGCTTCGGCGACGGCGATGGAGGCGGCGGCAACGCTGCTCTCTGTGCTGTCCTGCTGGGCCAGGTCCAGATACTGCCCAGCGCGTTCTAGCAGGGCTTCGCTGGCATGCAGGCGGATCGCCAGGTGGCCGACGCTCTTCAGTGTCAGCGGGTCGTCGCTGGCCTTGTCGACACCGGAGTCGATCCAGGGTCGGCTGCGGGTGCGCACGAAGTGCAGGGCATCTTCATAGGCGGCGCGGGCGATACCGGTGTCGATCGCGGCGTGGAGAATCTGCGCCAGCGGGCCGACTGGGGTCGGGCGCTCGAAGGCGCTCTGGAAGGGCACCACGTCTTCGGCGCGGACGTGCACCCTGTCGAAGACTACCGAACCGCTGCCGGTCGTGCGTTGGCCGAAGCCGCTCCAGTCGTCGATCACCTGCAGGCCTGGGCTGTCGGCCGGGACGAAGGCGAGGTGTTGCACGCCTTGCTCGTCTATGACGGAAGTGGGGATACGCTGGGCGTACAGCGCGCCGGTGGCGTAGAACTTGCGGCCGTCGATGCGATAGCCGTCAGCGTCGCGGGTCAGGCGGGTGGTGCGGTCGTGGGCGGTCTTGGTGCCGAGTTCGGCGAGGGCGTTGCCCAGGCGCCGTCCGGCCAGGACTTCCTGGTAGAGGCGTTTTTGCTGCTCGGGACTGCCGTTCACGCGTAGCACTTCCAGGGCATAGAAGTGATTCTGCGGGATCTGCCCGAGGGCAGCGTCCGCCTGGGCGATGCGGGCGACGACCTGGGCCAGGGTGACGTTGGACACCCCGGCGCCGCCAAATGCCTTGGGTACGCTGATGCCCCAAAGGCCGGAGCGGCTGAACAGCCCCAGTTCGGCGTGTGGCAAGCGGCGTTCGCGGTCGCGCAAAGCGCTCTCGCGGCGCAGTTGCTGGGCTATTTGTTCAGCGATGGCCAGTGCCTGGGCATCGCTGCTGATTACTGATGTCGTCATGGTGTTCTCCGGGCCTTTGGGCCGCTGTGCGGCCCATTCGCGGGGCAAGCCCGCTCCCACAGAAACTGCGCTGATGCTCAGAGCAACGCGTACTTGTGGGAGCGGTCTTGCCCCGCGAATGGGCTGCGCAGTGGCCCCAGGCAAAAATCAGATCCAGGAATGCCGTGTGGGCAGCGTGCCGTTGAGGTGATAGGCGCCCACCGCGTGGTACTTCCAGCGCACCGGGTCATGCAGCGTGTGCACGCGGGCATTGCGCCAGTGGCGATCGAGATTGAACTCGGCCAGCGTCGCGCGGCTGCCGGCCAGCTCGAACAGCTTTTCGCTGGCCTGCAGGGCGATCTCGGTGGTCAGTACCTTGGCCTCGGCCACGGCAATCGACGCCCGCGCTGCAGCGGTCGCGTCGATGGGCTCGGCGTTGACCTCGTCGAGCACCTGGGCGGCTTTGGCCAGCAATGCCTGGGCGGCATGCAGCTCGAGCTTCAGGCGACCGATCTCGGCAATCACGTACAGGTCGTCGCTGGCCCGCTCGACCTTGGCCTCGATCCATGGCCGCGAGTACTGGCGGACGAAGGTAATGGCGTCATCGATCGCCGCTTCGGCGATCCCGGCGTCGATCGCAGCTTGCACTAACTGCGATGCTGCGCCTTGAATATTCGGCAGGTCGCGCTGGCGCCAGTTGTCGATCACCAGGTCCGCGTCCACCGGCACTTGGTCGAGCAGTACGGTGCCGCTGGCGGTGGTGCGTTGTCCGAAGCCGGACCAGTCGTCGACGATACGCAACCCGGGGCTGCCACGGCGAATGAAGGCCAGGCGCTGGCGGCCCTCATCGTCCAGGGCTTTGACCGCCACCCAATGGGCGAACAGGGCGCCAGTGGAATAGAACTTCTCGCCACTGATGCGATAACCGTCGCCGTGGCGGGTGATCCTCGCCTTGAGGGTCAGGGTGTCCTTGGTGCCGCGCTCGGGGCCGGCATTGCCGATCCGCCAGCCGTCCAGCACGCTGCGATAGATCAGCGCCTGCTGGGCCTCGCTGGCAGTCACGCGTAACAGGTGCAGTATGCCGACCTGATTCTGCGGAATTTGCCCCAGCGCCGGGTCGGCGGCGCTGATGATGCGAAACACCTCGGCCACGGTGGCGAAGCTGACATCAGGACCACCATGGGCCTTGGGTACGGTGATGCTGCCCAGGCCGCTGCGGGTGAACTGTTCTATTTCGGCCCAGGGCAGTTTGCGTTGTTGGTCGCGACGGGCGGCCTGCTCGCGGGCCACGTCGGCCAGTTCTCGAGCGGCTTGCAGGGCTTGGGCATCGCTGCGCAGCACCTTGGCCGGCAGCAGCAGGGGCGAGCTGTCGAGGTCGCTCTGCAGAATGGAATTCGCCTGGCTGGACATCAGTACCGCTCCTTGGCTGCACTCGATACCCCGCCGTTACGCACTGGGATGATTGTGATCCTGACCATACCTGACCTCACCAAAATGGATGCGTCGCTGCAGCTGATCGCGACGGACGTGTGCGGGTCCGGTGGTCCGGTTCATATACCCTAAATGCTTATTAAGGGTTTATGAACTAACTCTTTGGAATATTGATAGAAGAGGAGATTGTTTCTGTCTGGGCCGGCCTCTTCGCGGGTAAACCCGCTCCTACAGGTATTGCGCCGTTCTTACGGGCAGGGGTGTTTTTGTGTGTGGGGCTTGCCCCGCGAAGAGGCCCGTGATGACCTACTCGGACGCAGCGGTCCCGAGGAACTTACGCAGAAACTGCCGGGTGCGCTCTTCCCTGGGCGCGGCGAACAACGCCTTGGCTTCGCCCTGCTCGACGATCACGCCCTTGTCGAAGAAGATCACTCGGTTGGCCACGTCGCGGGCGAAGGACATCTCATGGGTGACGATGATCATCGTGCGCTTCTCTTCGGCCAATCCCCGAATGGTCTCCAGGACCTCGCCGACCAGTTCCGGGTCCAGCGCCGAGGTGGGCTCGTCGAACAGGATCACCTCCGGCTCCATGGCCAACGCGCGGGCGATCGCCACCCGTTGCTGCTGGCCGCCAGACAAGCGCCGGGGATATGAATCTTCCTTGCCCGCCAGTCCTACTTTGGCCAGCAGTCGGCGGCCAAGCGCCAAGGCTTGGGCACGGGGCGTCTTCTTCACTACCACCGGTCCTTCGATGACGTTGTCCAGGGCGGTGCGGTGGGGGAACAGGTTGAAGTTCTGGAACACGAACCCGGCCTGCTGGCGCAGACGGCGGATCGCCGCTTGCTGAGTGCCCAGCGGGCGGTTGGCGTCAATGCTGATGTCGCCGATCTGGATATGCCCGGCGTCCGGGGTTTCCAGCAGGTTGAGACAACGCAGGAAGGTCGTCTTGCCCGAGCCGCTGGGGCCGATGATGGCGATCACCTCGCCGGCCTGCACGGCCAGGTCGATACCGTCCAGGACGGTCTGGCCATTGAAGCGCTTGGTCAGGCCTTCTACCACGATCATCGTCAATGCTCCCGGTCGTGCTGGTTGACCCGCGCTTCCATGCGGTTCTGGAAGTGCGCGAGGATGCTGCAGAGGATCCAGTAGATCACTGCCACGGCCAGGTACATGGTGAATACCTCGAAGGTGCGCGCGGTGATCAGTTGGGCTTGGCGGAACAGTTCCGGGACTTGGATGGTCGCCGCCAGTGCGGTGTCCTTGACCAGCGAAATGAAGCTGTTGCCCAGTGGCGGCAGAGCCGTGCGCATGGCCTGCGGCAGAATCGCCCGGCGCATCGCCTGGGTACGGGTCATGCCGATGCTGGCCGCGGCTTCCCACTGCCCGCGATCGATCGAGGAAATCGCCGCCCGCAGGATCTCGCAGATGTACGCGGCCATGTTCAGCGACAAGCCGATCAGCGATGCTGGGATCGGGTCGAGCTCGATGCCGATCTGCGGCATGCCGAAGTAGATGACGAACAGCTGGACCAGCAGCGGCGTGCCGCGAAAAAACGACACGTAGACGCGGGCCGGCCAGTCCAGCAGTGCGCGCTTCGACAGCCGCATCAGCGCCAGGGCGAAGCCCAGCAGCAGGCCGCAGAACATTCCACCGACGCTGAGCAGTACCGTGTAGCCGGCGCCCTTGAGCAGGAAGGGCGTCGAATCGGCGACCAGTTGCAGGCTTTCGGCGATCATTTAGTCACATCGGCACCGAAGTACTTTTCCGACAGCTTGGCCAGGGTGCCGTCGGCCTTGAGCGTGTCCAGCGCCTTGTTGATCGCCGCCAGCAGTTCGGGCTCGCCCTTGCGCATCGCCACGCCGCTTTCCAGGCGCGAGAACGCGTCTCCGGCGAGCGCGGTGTCCTTGGCTTTCTGTGCGTATTCCAGCGCGGCCAGGCGGTCGATCAGGATGGCGTCGATGCGGCCATTGCGCAGGTCGGCGAACTTGCTCGGGTCGTCCTCGTAGGTGCGTACGTCGGCCTCGGGCACGTCCTGCTTCACCCATTGCTCATAGTTGGTACCCAGGCCCACGCCGACCTTCTTGCCGGCCAGGTCCTTGGCACTCTTGATGTTCAGCTGGTCGGCCTTCTTCTTCAGGATCAGCGCCTGGATGCCGGAAATGGTGTAGGGCTCGGAAAAGTCGTACTTCTTCTTGCGTTCATCGGAGATGGTCACCTGGTTGACCACTACATCCAGGCGCTTGGACTCCAGTGCAGCGAGGATCCCGTCCCACTTGGTCGGCTGGATCTTGGCCTTGACCCCCAGCTGCTTGGCCAGCAGCTCCGACAACTCGACCTCGAAACCGGTCAGCTCGCCGTTCTCGTCCTGGAAGCTGAAGGGCGGATAGGTGCCTTCGAGGCCGACATTGATCACGCCTTTTTCCTGGATGGTCTTCAACTGCTCGCCCGCGAATGCCTGGCCGAACAGGCCGGTTCCGAGCAATACGGCCAGGCTGGCAGTGACAAGCGGTTTGACGAATTTCGACATGATGGGCCCCGGGTTGGTCTTAAAGTAACCTTGAGGGTAGGCCAGGATGGGGGTGGCGTCATGGCGGCTTATGCATGACGATAACGACAAAGCGATTAGCCGAGTGGCAGGAGAACACCGTGAGCGACCAACTTTCATCCGGGCAGTGGCAATTGCACAGCATCGTCACCGGCCTGCGCAGCGCCCGTGAGCAGTGGCGTACCCGCAATGGCCGCAGCAGTGGCGAGCAGGGTGGCCGCGAACTGCCGTCGCGCGAGGCGATGCGGCATATTCTCGAGCAGCTGTGCGGGGCCTTGTTCCCCATGCGCCTGGGGCCGGTCGATCTGCGCGAGGAGAGCGAGGACTTCTATGTCGGCCATACCCTCGATGCCGCACTGACCGCACTGCTGGCCCAGGCGCGTCTGGAGCTGCGTTACGCCGCGCGGCAGAACAAGGCCGACCTGGCCGAGGTCGATGCCCAGGCGTTGCGCCTGATCCAGGGCTTCGCGGCGGCCTTGCCCGAGCTGCGTGTGCTGCTCGACACCGACGTGCTGGCCGCTTACCACGGCGATCCGGCGGCGCGCAGCGTGGATGAGGTGCTGCTGTGCTATCCGGGCATCCTGGCGGTGATCCATCATCGGCTGGCCCACCACTTATACCGGGCAGGTCTGCCGCTGCTGGCGCGTATCAGCTCGGAGCTGGCGCATTCGGCCACCGGCATCGACATCCACCCGGGCGCGCAGATCGGTCCGAGCTTCTTCATCGACCATGGCACGGGTGTAGTGATCGGCGAGACGGCGATCATTGGCGAGCGGGTGCGCATCTACCAGGCGGTGACCTTGGGCGCCAAGCGCTTCCCCAGCGACGAGTCGGGCACCTTGCACAAGGGCCTGGCGCGGCACCCGATCGTCGAGGACGACGTGGTGATCTATGCCGGGGCGACCATCCTCGGGCGCATCACCATCGGCAAAGGCTCGACCATCGGCGGCAACGTGTGGCTGACCCGCAGCGTGCCGGCCGACAGCAATATCACCCAGGCCAATTTGCAGTTGGATTGCCAGGACAAGAATTGAGGTGAGGGGCCGGCTGTACCGGCCCTCTCGCGGGCCAGGGCAGACACCTACCGGTCAGCCAGCCGGTTCGCTTTGAAAGCCGATCCATGTTTAAATTGAACGCTCGTTCAATGAAAAACGCTGGTCCGCTGCCGGTGTTCAACAGGAGGATTCCTTTGCTGAACCCGTTCAATCCGAACCTCACGTCCCGTGACGAGGTGCGCGTCCGATGAGTGCACCGACTTCCACCCTTGCCAATGGCAAGATCCGCATGAACCCCCCCGTTTTCTACTTCGCGGCAAGCTTCATCCTCATCTTCGGCCTGGTGGTCATCGCTCAGCCGCAGGCGGCCGGTGAGTGGCTGCTGGCGGCGCAGAACTGGGCGGCCAACACGGTGGGCTGGTACTACATGCTCGCCATGAGCCTGTATCTGGTCTTCGTGGTGGTCACCGCCTTGTCCGGCTACGGCAAGATCAAGCTCGGTGCCGACCACGACGAACCCGAGTTCAGTTACCTGTCTTGGGCCGGCATGCTGTTCGCCGCTGGCATCAGCATCACGCTGTTCTTCTTCTGCGTCTCCGAGCCGCTGACCCACCTGCTGCAACCGCCCCAGGGCGAGGCCGGTACCGCCGAGGCCGGGCGCCAGGCGATGCAGATCCTGTTCCTGCATTGGGGCCTGCACGGCTGGGGCGTATTCGCCTTTGTCGGCATGGCTCTGGCCTACTTCGCCTATCGACATAACCTGCCGCTGGCGCTGCGCTCGGCGTTGTACCCTCTGATCGGCAAGCGCATCAACGGGCCGATCGGCTACGCAGTGGATGGATTCGGCATCATCGCCACCGTGTTCGGCCTGGGCGCCGACATGGGCTTTGGCGTTCTGCATCTCAATGCCGGGCTCGACTACCTGTTCGGCATCAGTCACAGCCAGTGGGTGCAGGTGATTCTGATCACCCTGATGATGGGCGCGGCAGTGGCTGTGGCGGTCGCTGGCGTGGAGAAGGGCGTGCGGGTGATGAGTGACATCAACCTGTTCCTGGCCTGCGCGTTGCTGCTGTTCGTATTGTTCGCCGGGCCCACCCAGCACCTGCTCAATACCCTCATCCAGAATCTCGGTGATTACCTGGGAGCCTTGCCGCGCAAGAGCTTCGATGTTTATGCCTACGGCGAGAACCGCGGCTGGCTGGGCGGCTGGACGGTGTTCTACTGGGCTTGGTGGATCGCCTGGGCGCCATTCGTGGGCCTGTTCATCGCGCGGATTTCGCGCGGGCGTACCATCCGCGAGTTCGTTTTCGGCGTGCTGTTGATCCCGCTGGGCTTCACCCTGGCCTGGATGTCGATCTTCGGCAACAGCGCTCTGGATCAGGTGATCAACCACGGCATGAGCGCGCTCGGCCAGTCGGCGCTGGATAATCCGTCGATGAGCCTGTACCTGCTGCTCGAGCACTATCCGTGGAGCAGAGTGGTGATCGCCGTCACGGTGTTCATCAGTTTCGTGTTCTTCGTCACTTCGGCTGACTCTGGCACCGTGGTGCTGTCGACGCTTTCGGCCAAGGGCGGTGGCCCGGACGAGGATGGGCCGAACTGGCTGCGGATCTTCTGGGGGGCGATGACCGCGCTGATCACCAGTGGGCTGTTGTTCGCCGGCAGCATCGACTCGCTCAAGTCGGCGGTGGTGCTGACCTCGTTGCCGTTCTCGCTGATTTTGCTGTGCATGATGTGGGGGTTGCACAAAGCGTTCTACCTGGAAAGCCAGCGGCAGATCGCCCAGATGCACTCGTTGGCGCCGTTTGCCCAGTCACGCCGTGGCCGCGGTGGCTGGCGCCAGCGCCTGAGCCAGGCGGTGCACTTCCCGTCGCGCGACGAGGTATACCGCTTCATGGACGACGTGGTGCGCCCGGCGATTGCCGATGTGACCGAGGTGTTCACGCAGAAGGGCTTGGCGCTGATCACCCAGGACGACCCGAGCCACGACAACGTCAGCCTGAAGATCGGCCACGGCGAAGAGCAGCCGTTCATCTATCAGGTGCAGATGCGTGGCTATTTCACGCCCTCGTTCGCCCTCGGCGGGCTGGGTGCCCAGGACCTGAAGAACCGCCGCTATTACCGTGCCGAGGTGCACCTTGCCGAGGGCAGCCAGAACTACGACCTGGTGGGCTACAGCAAGGAGCAGATCATCAACGACATCCTCGACCAGTACGAGCGGCACATGCAGTTCCTGCATCTGGTCCGGTAAGGATCTGCGCTGGCCTCTTCGCGGGCACACCCGCGAAGAGGCAGCACGTGATGCGCCTGGTGAAATGAGAATTCCCTGCTAACCTCCCTCCTTTTTGGCGTACTTTGCCTAGCGTACGGGCAAACGTTTGCAAATAACCTAAAGGTATGAGGGCCCTCGTCGATACAACCTATCGCAGTAAAGATTCCTACGTTATTCCGTAAAAATCTTAGAAATTCATAAAACGGTCATTTTGGATTTATAGGATTGTCATTATCCTGTAGCGCACGGGCTTCTTAGACCAAAGTCGCGAAACGTTTAGAAATATATTGACTGAACGGTGACCTTTTAGGGCTAAATCGCCCATCCCTGGCAAGCGGGGCGCAAGACCCTGCCGCCTGAGACACACAAGAATTAGAACGTAGAGGAGCAAAACATGTACAAGTCCAGCCTGGCTCTCGCCGTGGCAGTGGGGGTTCTCGCCCAACAAGCAGGCGCTGCTGGTTTCATCGAGGACAGCAAGCTGTCCCTCAGCTCGCGTACCATGTACTTCAACGGTGACAACCGCGATGGCGGTTCCGACAACCGCGAATCGGGTCAGGGCTTCAAGCTCGACTACATCTCCGGTTTCACTGAAGGCACCGTCGGCTTCGGTGTCGATGCCCAAGCACTGTGGGGCATCCACCTGGACGGTGGCCGCGGCAAGCACCCCGATAACAGCAGCTTCTTCCCAAGCGACTCCGATGGCTCGGCTGTCGGCCAGTGGGCTCGCCTGGGTGCTAACGCCAAGGCGCGTTTCTCGAAGACCGAGGTGCACTTCGGTAGCGCTCTGGCGCCGAACCTGCCGATCCTGGTCGCCAACGATGGCCGTCTGCTGCCGCAAACCTTCGAGGGTGGCACCATCCAGTCGAAGGAAATCGACAACCTGACCATCAACGCCGGTCAACTGACCCACGCCATGGGCCGTGCGTCGAGCAACCGCACCGGCCTGTCCGTTGCAGGCGGTACTCAGGAAAGCAACAAGTTCCGTTACGGTGGCCTGGACTACAAGCTCACCCCGGACCTGACCCTGCAGTACTACTACTCGAACCTGGAAGACTTCTATAAGCAGCACTTCCTGGGTGCGACCCACGTCTTCAAGATCGCTGACGATCAGTCGTTCAAGACCGACCTGCGCTACTTCGACAGCAGCAGCGATGGCAAGAACGGCCAGGCTGGCTACATCTTCAACAACAACAATGGCTATGCGAAGAACAATGGTGAGGTCGACAACAAGACCTGGTCCGCCATGTTCACCTACACCCTGGGTAGCCATGCGTTGATGGTCGGTCACCAACAGGTCAGCGACGACGGCGGCTTCGTCTGGTTGAACCAAGGCAGCCTGGTCGACGAAGGTGCCGGTGGTGCGAGCTTCTACCTGTTCACCGACAGCATGATCAACCAGTTCGCCAAGGCGGGTGAAAACACCACCTTCGGTCAGTACTCCTATGACTTCGCTGGTCTGGGTGTGCCTGGTCTGAAGGCGTCCATCTCCTACCTGCGTGGTGACGATGTTCGTTACAAGTCCGGTCACGGCACCTATGACGAGTGGGAGCGCGATGCACGCATCGACTACACCGTTCAGCAAGGCACCCTCAAGGGCCTGGGCTTCAGCCTGCGCCAGGGTGTTTACCGTGGCGAAGGTCCAGAGTCCTCTGCTGACCAGGATCAGACCCGCTTCATCGTCAACTACACTTACAGCTTCCTGTAAGTCGTAGTTGCAAAAGAAGCCTCGCTTAGTGCGAGGCTTTTTTGTGCCTGGAGTTTCGTATGAATGATAGTTATAAATACATCGTTATTTATTCTTTTTGTTTTTATGCGAACGCAGGCACATTGAACCCACAACGTCAGAACACAGCACAGGAGCCGTTCCCCATGAGCCTCAAACTCGGCGACATTGCCCCCGACTTCGAGCAGGAATCCAGCGAAGGCAAGATCCGTTTCCACGAATGGCTCGGCAACAGCTGGGGCGTGCTGTTTTCCCATCCGGCCGACTTCACCCCGGTCTGCACCACCGAGCTGGGCCTGACCGCCAAGCTCAAGGACGAATTCGCCAAGCGTGGGGTCAAGGTCATCGCCCTGTCGGTGGATCCGGTCGATTCGCACCACAAGTGGATCGGTGACATCAACGAGACCCAGAACACCGTGGTCAACTTCCCGATCATCGCCGACGCCGACCGCAAGGTTTCCGATCTGTACGACCTGATCCACCCCAACGCCAACGACACCCTGACCGTGCGCTCGCTGTTCGTCATCGACCCGAACAAGAAGGTGCGACTGACCATCACCTACCCTGCCAGTACCGGGCGCAACTTCAACGAGATTCTGCGGGTGATCGACTCACTCCAGCTCACCGACAACCACAAGGTCGCCACGCCAGCCAACTGGCAGGACGGCGACGACGTGGTGATCGTCTCTGCGCTGAAGGACGAGGATGAGATCAAGCAGCGCTTTCCCAAGGGATATCGGGCCGTCAAACCTTATCTGCGCGTGACTCCGCAGCCCAACCGCTAGGCATTCTTGCGTTGCATTGCGCTTAGCCTTTGCAGGGGTTTCGGGCCGTTTCGACGGCCCTTTTTTATGCGTGCAATCTGAGTCTTTTGTATAGGCTTAAATAGAATAAACAAATTAAAAAATATGATTTATAGATATATTAAACGGCTGGTAATGTCACCTCAGCCCAACACAAGGAAGCGCTGCAATGCTGGTCGTCTCAATCGGTGGTAGTCCCAGTCTCCGTTCACGCTCAGGCGTGCTGCTCGAGCGTTCGCGCCAGTGGCTGCAGGAGCGTGGGGTCGAGGTGGTGACCTTCCTGGTCCGCGACTTTCCGGCAGAGGACTTGCTCCACGCGCGCTTCGACAGCCCGCACGTGCAGCATCTCCAGCAGTTGGTGGCGCAGGCCGATGGCCTGGTGGTCGCCACCCCGGTGTACAAGGCATCGTTTGCCGGCGCCCTGAAAACCCTGCTCGACCTGCTGCCCGAACGTGCCCTGGAGCACAAGATCGTGCTGCCGATCGCCACTGGCGGCAGCATCGCCCACATGTTGGCAGTGGATTACGCATTGAAACCTGTGCTGTCGGCACTCAAGGCGCAGGAGACCCTGCAAGGGATCTTCGCCGACGACAGCCAGATCGCCTACGCAGAAGGCGCAGGGCCTGCCAAGCTGGCACCGGCTCTGCAAGAGCGCCTGCTCGATTCGTTGGAGACCTTTCACGTCGCCTTGGCCCGCAGGCCCCGGCCCGTGGCTCCGGGTGTGCTAAACGAACGCCTGATCAGTGCCCGTTGGAGTATCTGACCCCGCACCAACGTTTCATCGCTTCATCCACCTTACTCGCCCGTCAACGAGGCAAGCAGGTGCAACCCGAACCCTATTCGCACAGGAGAGCGCTATGCGCACATTCTTCTTGCGTCGTGGTCTGGTCGCCCTGTTCGCGGCGGCTGTGTCCTTCGGCGCGATTACCCAAGCCCAGGCCGAGAGCCTGCGTATCGGTTATCAGAAATACGGCACCCTGGTGCTGCTCAAGGCCAAAGGCTCGCTGGAAAAGCGTCTGGCCGCACAGGGCATCCAGGTGCAATGGACCGAGTTTCCCGGCGGCCCGCAGTTGCTCGAAGGGCTCAACGTCGGTTCGATCGACTTCGGCGTAACCGGCGAGACCCCGCCGGTGTTCGCCCAGGCTGCTGGCGCCGATCTGTTGTACGTGGCCTACGAGCCACCTGCGCCGCACAGTGAAGCCATCCTCGTGCCCCAGGGTTCGCCGATTCAGTCGGTAAAAGAGCTCAAGGGCAAGAAGGTCGCCCTCAACAAAGGCTCCAACGTCCATTACCTGCTGGTCCGCGCCATCGAGGACGCGGGCCTGAAGTACAGCGACATTCAACCGGTCTACCTGCCTCCGGCCGATGCCCGCGCCGCCTTCGAGCGTGGCAGCGTCGATGCCTGGGTGATCTGGGATCCGTACCAGGCCGCTGCCGAACAGCAACTGCAGGCGCGCACCCTGCGCGACGGCAAGGACCTGGTCGACAACCACCAGTTCTACCTGGCCACCCGTGACTATGCGACCAAGCACCCTGCAGTGGTCAGCGCGTTGATCGACGAAGTGCGCGCGGTGGGCGAATGGTCCCAGGCCAACCCGCAACAGGTCACCGACCAGGTCGCGCCGCTGCTCGGGCTGCCGGCCGACATCACCCTGACCTCGGTCAAGCGCCAGGGCTACGGCGCGGCGCCGCTGACCCCGGCGGTAGTCGCCGCGCAACAGAAGATCGCCGACACCTTCCAGGCGCTCAAGCTGATTCCCAAGCCGCTGAGCATCAAGGATGTGATCTGGACGCCACCGGCCAAGGTCGCCAGCGCGCCTTGACCGATTCGCCGTGCCGCGGCGTAGCCCCGGCCTGGGCCCTTTTGCAAGGAGACAACTCCAATGAGCTTGAACATTTTCTGGTTCCTCCCCACCCATGGTGACGGCAAGTACCTGGGCACCTCCGAGGGCGCACGCGCAGTCGATCACGGCTATCTGGCGCAGATCGCCCAGGCCGCCGACCGCCTTGGCTTCGGCGGAGTGCTGATTCCCACCGGGCGTTCCTGCGAGGACTCCTGGCTGGTGGCAGCTTCGTTGATTCCGGTGACCCAGCGCCTGAAGTTTCTGGTCGCGCTGCGCCCAGGCATCATTTCGCCGACCGTGGCGGCACGCCAGGCGGCCACCCTCGATCGCCTGTCCAATGGCCGCGCGCTGTTCAACCTGGTCACCGGCGGTGATCCGGAGGAGTTGGCTGGCGATGGTCTGCACCTGAACCATCAGGAGCGCTACGAAGCCTCGGTCGAGTTCACCCGCATCTGGCGCAAGGTGCTCGAAGGCGAAGTGGTCGACTACGACGGCAAGCACATCCAGGTGAAGGGCGCCAAGCTGCTCTATCCGCCGATTCAGCAACCGCGTCCGCCGCTGTACTTCGGCGGTTCCTCCGAGGCCGCCCAAGACCTGGCCGCCGAGCAGGTCGAGCTGTACCTGACCTGGGGCGAGCCACCGAGTGCCGTGGCCGAAAAGATCGCCGCCGTGCGTGAGAAAGCCGCCGCCCAAGGCCGTGAAGTGCGCTTCGGTATTCGTCTGCACGTGATCGTGCGGGAAACCAACGAAGAGGCCTGGGCCGCTGCCGACAAGCTGATCTCCCACCTGGATGACGCCACCATCGCCCGCGCCCAGGCTTCGCTGGCACGCTTCGACTCAGTCGGTCAGCAGCGCATGGCGGCCCTGCACAATGGCAACCGCGACAAGCTGGAAGTCAGCCCCAACCTCTGGGCTGGTGTCGGCCTGGTGCGTGGTGGCGCCGGTACTGCCCTGGTTGGCGACGGCCCGACCGTGGCCGCACGGGTCAAGGAATATGCCGAACTGGGTATCGATACCTTCATCTTTTCCGGCTACCCCCACTTGGAGGAGTCGTATCGCGTGGCCGAACTGCTGTTCCCGCACCTGGACGTGCAGCGTCCCGAGCAGCCCAAGTCCGGTGGCTATGTCAGCCCGTTCGGCGAGATGGTGGCTAACGACATCCTGCCCAAGTCCGTCGCGCAAAGCTGAGGGCCGAGGTCATGAGTCGTGCAACCTCTACCCATCTAAGCCAGCGCCTGGCGCCCTGGGCGCTGCCGGTGCTGCTGCTGGCGGCCTGGCAGCTGGCGGTGAGCGCCGGTTGGCTGTCCACGCGGATCCTGCCGGCACCGAGCGCTGTGGTCAGCGCCGGCGTCGAACTGGTGCGCAGTGGCGAGATCTGGACCCACCTGGCGATCAGCGGCTGGCGCGCCGGCCTGGGCTTTGTCATCGGTGGCAGCATCGGCCTGCTGCTCGGCTTCATCACCGGCCTGTCGAACTGGGGCGAACGCCTGCTCGACAGCTCGGTGCAGATGATCCGCAACGTTCCGCACCTGGCGCTGATCCCGTTGGTGATCCTGTGGTTCGGCATCGATGAGTCGGCGAAGATCTTCCTCGTCGCGTTGGGCACCCTGTTCCCGATCTACCTCAACACCTACCACGGCATTCGCAACGTCGATCCGGCGTTGGTGGAAATGGCCCGTAGCTACGGACTGACCGGCTTCGGCCTGTTCCGCCAGGTGATCCTGCCGGGCGCTCTGCCATCGATCCTGGTGGGGGTGCGCTTCGCCCTGGGTTTCATGTGGCTGACGCTGATCGTCGCTGAGACCATTTCGGCCAATGCCGGCATCGGCTACCTGGCGATGAATGCTCGTGAGTTCCTGCAGACCGATGTGGTGGTGCTGGCGATCGTTCTGTACGCCGTGCTCGGCAAGCTCGCCGACCTCGCCGCGCGCGGCCTGGAGCGTGTATGGCTGCGCTGGCACCCGGCCTACCAAGTGGCCAGGAAGGAGGGCGCATGACTGTGCTCAAGGAACAGCCGCCGCGCTTGCTGCGCGGCATCCCGCTGGCCTCCAAGGGCCTGCGCAAGACCTTCGGCCAGCGCGAAGTGCTGCGGGGGATTGATCTGCATATTCCGGCCGGCCAGTTCGTCGCCATCGTCGGTCGCAGCGGTTGCGGCAAGAGCACCTTGTTGCGCTTGCTGGCCGGGCTCGATCAACCCAGCGCCGGCGAGCTGCTGGCGGGCGCCGCGCCGCTGGCCGATGCGCGTGAAGAAACCCGGCTGATGTTCCAGGACGCACGCCTGTTGCCCTGGAAGAAGGTCATTGACAACGTGGGCCTGGGGCTTTCCGGTGACTGGCGCCCACGTGCGCGGGATGCGCTGGAAGCGGTAGGCCTGGCGGACCGTGCCAACGAGTGGCCGGCAGCGTTGTCGGGAGGTCAGAAACAACGTGTGGCCCTGGCCCGGGCACTGATCCATCAGCCGCGTCTGCTGCTGCTGGACGAACCGCTGGGTGCGCTGGATGCACTGACCCGGATCGAAATGCAGCAGTTGATCGAACGATTGTGGCGCCAGCATGGCTTCACCGTGCTGTTGGTCACCCATGACGTCAACGAGGCCGTGGCTGTGGCCGATCGCGTCATCCTCATCGAGGACGGCGAAGTCGGCCTGGACCTGACGGTCGATCTGGCAAGGCCGAGGGCGCGTGGTTCGCATCGCCTGGCGGCGCTGGAAAGCGAAGTACTCAACCGTGTGTTGTCGGTGCCGGGCACGCCGCCCGAGCCGGACCCTGTAGCCCCTTTGCCCACGCAACTGCGCTGGGCGCACTGAACCCCAGAGCCATAGACCCCAGACGCCATAGAGAAGGAATCAAACCATGACCATCAAAGCGATCAACGTCCGCAACCAGTTCAAAGGCACCGTGAAAGAAATCCTCGAAGGCCCGGTGCTGTCGGAAATCGACGTACAGACTGCATCGGGTATCGTCACCTCGGTGATCACCACGCGTTCGGTGCGGGAGCTCGAACTGCAGGTTGGCAGCGAAGTGATTGCCTTCGTGAAGTCGACCGAAGTGTCCATCGCCAAGCTGTAAGGGCCAAGGCCTGGGCTGCAGGGCAGCCCAGGCGAAGGCTCAACGGCTGGCCGGGCGCAAGTTGCCGAACAGCCTCGTGGCCTGCTCTTCGTTCAAGTCTCCGCGCCAAGCGCCAGTGCCCATGTCACGCTCGCTGGGCAACTTCAGATGGCCTTTTTCGAGTCGGTTGAAACCCCTTGCCGGCTTCGTTCTGAAATGGAAATGGGCATACCACAGCGGCTGCTGAGTCGCTGCATCATCGATACGGTATTCCTCCAGATACTCGATCGGTTTGTTCCTGCGGTCCACTTTTGGTTTCAAGGTGCGCGACCAGGCAACCTCCACTTCTCCCTGTTCAACCAGATATTCCAGGTAACCACCGGTAGGCTTGCTGCTCGCCTTGGTCTGGGCAATGCGTAGCTGGCGACCCAGCGCCCTCATCTGCTCGGCGGCCGTGTCCAGCCTGTCGATCAAGGCAGTGTGCTGGGCGGTGATGCCATCGCCTGCCCGCTGGCGGATCCTCGCGGCGATGAATCGCAGTTGCTGCGCATGGCCCTGGGCAATGTCTTCGAGGTCGACCGGCAAGCTTTGTGGTGTCTGGTATTGGCGCAACCTGGCCTGCTGCCGGGAAAGATCATTCAATCTGGCAGTGGCCGTATCGACAAGCTGAGCGACCGTTTGCGTCGGGGCTGCGTGTTGCTGTCCGGTTAGCTGCCATTCGCCTGCCGCGTTCCTGGCATAGATGGAGTGCGCTCGATTGGAGTTGGGCTCGTTGATGTGCATGCGGGGCTGCCCACCTTCGATGACCTCGGTGCCGATCAGCGGACCCTCGACGGTTTCGAACATTCGTGGGTGGCTGACCCTGACATCTTGCCCGGTTGTTGGAGGGGGTGTGTTGGTTTTGAGGTGGTCATCGATCTGGCGGATCAACTGATGCGTCACTCGTCGGAAAGCGCGGGTTTCCGTCGGGGATAGCAGGTCCTGGAAGGTATCCTCCCAAGACGTGAGGTGGCTCAGGAAGGTTCGATAGCGATCCTGTGCATTGAGCAAGAAGCGGCGCCTCTGAGCCACGCTCAGGTCGGTCGAGGGCAATTGTATCTGGCTGTATAGTGTGCTGCGGAATGTCCTGCCCTGCTCGAGGAAGAGCGTCATGAACGCTCCCATCTGCGGATGTTGGGTTGCATGGGAGGTAAACAGGGTCGTTGACAGAATCGATGCCCGTACCAGTCGTGCATTTGTCGCGTCGAGAGTCAGAATGACGCCTTTGACCTTTTTATCGTAATGAGCCTTCACCTCGCCTTGCACTTGGCCGGCCCTGGTGTGGTGGCGAATGGAGACACGCTCCACTTCCTGCAGGGCATCGATCAGTTCAAGATTCGCCCGTATGGAATCTGCAGTCCGGCGCTGCATCAACGCGGCGTCCACCAGCCGTCCATGCAGATCCCGGATCGCGTCTCCAGCTTGTCTTACATGCTCTGTAGCAAAGATGACGCGCTCGGAGATCAGCTTCATGTCGAGTACGTGCAGTTCGTTGATGTTCTTCTTGCACCTGTTGGTGAAGCTCTTGTAGTTACTGGGGGTCAGGGTTGAGCGTTGGTCTTGGAGGCGCGCAAGGCTGAGCGTGTTGAATTCCAGACTTCGATTAAGCTCATCGACCCATTGCTGACGCGCCTTGGCAATCGCTGTTCGTTGCCCATCGCTGATGAGGTCCAGGTCCGCGACTTGTCGTTTAGCCGCGTTGTACGCCAACTCCTTCGCATTCATGCGGCGGCCGATGCGTTGCAGCTCTTCGCTGATGTCATAGGCGAGCTCCATGCCGGTCAGTGGACGACGCAGTCGGCCGAGCGTCGTGCGCCAATAGGCTACGCCGTGGTCGTACAGCCGGGTCAATACCCCACCGCCGCCCGCCAGGCCGTCATCGACCAGAAGGCCGCTCAACCTGCCAGGGGTTTCCCATCGACCGTGTTCGCTCAAACGCACGGGCTGGGGATAGGTGCGGGTGCCCTGGGGCTTGAGCCTCCAGGTCGAGTAGGTGGGGTCCCAGTTCACGGCATACCACGCGTCGTTGCGGGTGATGTAGTGCTGTTGGCTGTCCACGTGCTCGAACACCTGCGCGCCTTGCCGGTGCCTGGTGCGTAGCATCGGGCCGGTGGGGAGTTCGACCTCGTACCCGGCGAATGGGCTGGGCGGCGATTTGCGGATACTGCCCACGCTGCGAAGCGGGTCCAGCCGTTGGCGGTGCTGGGTCAATTGACGGGCACTCAGGGCCGGTGTATTCGCGGTGCTGGCCAGCGGCGCGAGTGTGAGGACGGCATCGGTCAATGACTGCAGTACGCTGGTCAACTGTTGGAGCCCCTCTTCCGTGTTGCCAGCGCCGAAGGCCTTGACCGCAGCCGTCGCCGCATTCCAGCCGTCGTAGAGCGCCAGGGCCGTCCCCACGCCAGGTGTAATGCCCAGAGCCAGCCTGAGCATCAGGAAGAAGTAGCGATCGAAGTTGTCGGGAGCCGCTAGGCTCAAGTCGGCCTGGCTGCGCGAAGAGGCGCGGTGAGCACGGATGCGCTGGCCCATGTCCAGGCGAGACTCATAGGTCGGTAAGGACTCCGGGCGCGCCAGGCCAATTTCGATAAAGCCACGGAAGCCCTTCTGCAGGGCGGTCTTGATGTAGCTGTGATGAAGCTTGGGATCGCCTTCCTGGGACTGGTTCGCCAGGTATTGCGCCATGTCGTCGTCCAGTGCCATGTTTTGCAGGGCCTGGCAGGCTTCGCTGGCGTTGGCGTATTGGCTGATGACCTCGCCACTGGGCGCTTCGGGTAGATACAGCAGCGTGGGCCCGGTCGTGCCCTGAATGATGTGAACACCGGTCAGGCCGATCCTGTCGCTTGAACCGTCTGCGGCGACTCCGGGCCTGAGCTCCACGGTATGGTGTGTGATGGTTCTGTGATTATTTGCATCGATCTGCTCTCGACAGAAGTTCTCCAGCAACCGTTGGCCATCGGCATCGAGGCTGGTCGACCTGAGCTGCGTGAGCACTTGCAAGCGGCACAGGTAAGGCTGGCGGAGGGTTTCCTGGCGCCACTGCGCCTGCCACGCGGATTCGTGGGGGAACCCCAGGTAGCTTTCGGTGATGCGTTTTTCGTAGTTTCCGGCGACATCGAGTTGTTCGATGAGCGTGGCGATGTAATCCGTGGTGACGCTTTGTTGCAGCACGGTATTGGCGGGTTCGATCTTGATGGAGGCATCTTTCAGGCGCAGGCTGCGGCTGTTGTCTAGCGCCCAGAGGATGAAGGTTTCCAGCTCGACTTCACTGCGTTCCTTGCTGAACACCGGCACATCGCGTGAGCCGGCCCCGCCCGTCGCCGATTGGCCGGTGACGGTCTTTTGCAAGGTGACACTGTCGGCGATGTCGAGGCTGATGCGTGGTATTTCCTTGAGGTTGAAAGCGCGGCGCAAGTGATTGAGCAATTTGAGCCGGGCATACTCCTTGCGGGCTGGCAGGCTCAGCTTGAGCAAGTCGCCCGAAGCCCGTAACGCGCCTTCGAGTTTTTCGATCGTGCTGGCCAGCTCGGTGATCTGTTCGGCGTCAAGATGCTGCAATGACGTTACTCGTGCATGCAGATGCTCGGTGCGGTTCTTTTCCGCGAAGCGTGCAACCGCCAGCGCACGGGCGCGGTTTTCACCAATGCACAAGCGTTGCCGGGCCTGTTGCCGTTTGGCTGGCGCAGGCAATGCGTTGACGATGGAGCGCACGCAGTGCTGCATGAAGTGGGTGTCGATAGGCACGCGCTTGAACGTTACCTGTGGCGCACTTGCCAGTATGCTGAACAGCTGCGCTGGGTCGCTTGGCGAGGCGGATTCGAGCAATGCATCCGGCCATGCCCCATATAGCGTCGCCAACAGGCGGGCGTCGAGCGCAGCCACGCCATCGAATGCCATCAGGCCGCCACGCTGGCCTGGTCTGTACAACAGAACCGAACGATCCGGATTCTCATCGTCCTGATCGGGGATGGCGTGCAGGGTCAGGTAGCCGCAGAGTTGCCAGGTGTGGTCTCCTGCGATCAACTCCAGCGAGCATACCTGAACAGGGCGCTGCAGGCTGGGTTCTGGGCGGTCGACGAGTTGTTCGATCCACTGCAGATGGGATGCAGACAGTTCGCCCAACAGATGGCTGAGGCGAGCTTCTTTGAGCAGCGCCTGGGTCAGACCATCGGTGAGCTGTTCTTCCCGTGTTTGTTCACCGGTGATTGCTTGCCAATCGGTGCTGGTCACCTCGTCAGGCAGTTCGAGCAGATACAGCTCCTGAGAATCCTGCAGTTGTTCCAGCGCTGCCTGCTGCTCGCGCAATTGCGTGAGTTTGTCGGAAGTCGGCTCCTCGTCGCCTGCCAAGTGCTGCTCCAGGAGCATTTCCTGATGCTCGACCTGCTGGTTTCGCCAACGCAGCGGCAGGTGCTGCTCCAGGCAGGCGAAGTGCACCTCCTCGTGCGCCAGTTCAACATCGGCTGCGATCACGCCTTCGATGGCAACTTCGTGGGCGGCATCCAGTGATGCTCTCACGGCCTCGCTGCGCTCTGCTTCCCAGGCTTGCAGATCGCTCCAGTCCAGCGGGTCGGTATCGCTTCGCTGGCTGGCCTCGAGCAGATGATGGTCGGTCACGGCGTCGTTGTGGCGGAGGATTTGCGCGATCAACGTAGCGAAGCCGTCGCCATCGAATGGTGTGACCACCACATCATCGCGAGTGCCCTGGGTAACCGATGACCTCGGGTTCGACCAGAGACTGGATCGATTCTGGAAGCTCCAGTCGCGTAGGCTGTCGAGGGTGTCGAATGCCAGTACCGGGTGCCTGGCACCCGGCTGGTAGAGCAACCAGCGTGAGCCTTCGGAAGAGGGGCCGATCAGCAGCGCCGAGGCACTGACCAGCGCTCGGTTGTCGGGCTGGCGCCATGCCAGTTGGGCGCAGGGCAGCACGGTTTGCCGACCATGCAGCCAATCATCGACTTGCACCGTGGCGATCCCGTAGGCGATGTCCAAGCTGCTGGCGAAGTGTTCTCGCAACAGCTCGCACGCGTGGCTCTGCCGGGAGATGGTCGTACCTGGCATGCGTCCTTGCCAGTACTCCTCAGGGGCGCGCAGCCTGGCAGCAGTCACGACCGGGGTCAGGTACTGCGTCCATTGCGCGACGCTCCAGTTGGCATGGGTATCGCCGAAGCCCCAGCCGGACCACTCGGCAAAGGCGTTGGCAGAGACCGGGCTGACCAGCAGGCGGGCGGCGAAGGTCAGCAGTGTCACCTGGCTCTGATCATGCCGCAGGCCACAACTGGACGGATCGAATTGCAGCTGGGTACGCAGCGTCGTGCGCAAGATGTGCTGCAAGCCGGGCGCCTGGCTCAGCAGTGTTCGCAGTTGCGCGGCACTCGAACGTTGGGTCTGCCGGGCGACGACCAGCAGATTGCCTTTTCCTGCCAGGTGTTGGTCGGCGCTGTCGGTATCGGTATCCGTGAGTGGCAGAAGGGTAAGGGTGGGGGTGGACATGAACGATCATCTCTTTGAAGGCGCGCGTGCGCGAGTGCCCTCATTGAAAGGTTCATTGGGTGACGCGAGGTGGTAGATCTATCTACTCAGCCATTGATGCGCAGGGGCAGGAAGGGCGGTAGGTACAGCGCCAGGTAGGCTTCGAATACGCGCATGCCTTCTTCGGCCATGCGCGGTGTGATCTGTTCGAACAGCTGCATCGAGCGGGCGTAGACGCGGTCACTCAACTCCATCGCCAGGGCGAACACATCCACATCGTCCGGCATCTGCGGCAAGCGGAAATGCTGGTCGAACAGCTTGTGCATCAGGTCGCCCAATTCCATGTCGTGCAGGCGGTCGGCTTGCACCACCTCGCTCAGGCCATGCTGGGCCAGGATCAACTGGCGGGCGGCAGCATCATCGTTGTAGATCTCCAGCATGCGCCGCTCGATCAACCTCGAGAGTTCATGCCAGGTGGTGAAGGCGCTGCTGTCGATCGGAGCGCTCAACGCTTCGCGAAACGCCCGGTGCACGTCGGCGGTCAGTGCCTCGAGCAGCGCCGGAACGCTGGCGAAGAAGTGATAGACCGACGACGGCGGGATCTGCGCCCGCTCGGCGACGCTGTAGATCGACAACGCCGCGACCCCTTGTTCGGCCAGCAACTCGCGAGCCGCCGCCAGAATCGCGTCGATCCTGGCCTGGCTGCTGGCGCGGGGCTTGCGGGGGGTGGCAGCGCGGGTCATCAGTTGCTGATCGCCAGGATGCTCGCCTGATAGGCGCCGACGAACAGGTCGAAGTCACCGACCTCTTGCTGTTCAAGGCGCGACTGCTCGACGAGCGAATCGCGGGCCAGGGTCTCGAAAGCTTGCTGGCGATCCTGGCTCAGCGGCTGCTCGCGGAAGGTCTGGGCATGGATGCGGCTCTGACGCAGGGCGAACTTGGCGAAGCTCTCGTCATGCTCGGTCATGCGCGCCAGCACTTGGGCGGATGGGGTGAGCGAAGCGTCGTCGACCTTCGCCCGCTGCGCTTCCAGCGCCTTGGCGTGGGCTTCGCCGCCATGGGCCTGGTCGAGCAACTCAGCCAGGGGGCGGATGTTGTCGAGCAACTCGTTGGCCCACTGCCTCAAGTCGATCGGCTGGCCGTTGCGCTGCAGTTCAAGGCCTGGACGCCGGCCTTCCTTGACCACGGTCAGGAAGTTATCGGTGCACTGGCCACATTCGCCGTTGTCCAGCAGTGGGCTGTCGTTCAGTGCACAGAACAGCAGGAAGGCGTCGAGGAAGCGAGCCTGGGGCAAGTCGATGCCCACTGCCAGGAACGGGTTGATGTCCAGGCAACGTACCTCGACATACTGCACGCCACGGGCCGTCAGCGCCTGGATCGGCCGCTCGCCGGTGTAGGTGACGCGTTTGGGGCGGATGTTCGAGTAGTACTCGTTCTCGATCTGCAGGATGTTGGTGTTCAGTTGCACCCACTCGCCATCGACATGGGTACCGATCTCGACATACGGCGGATACGGCGTGCCCACTGCCCGGCGCAGGCTGTCGGTGTAGCTGGCCAGATCGTTGTAACAGGGCGTGAGCCCAGCCTGGGCATTGCTCTGGTAGCCCAGGTCGCTCATGCGCAGGCTGGTGGCGTAGGGCAGGAACAGGGTGTCGGCATCGAGCTCTTCGAGCTGGTGCGGGTGGCCGCGCATGAAGCCTTTGTCCAGGGCCGGCGAGGCGCCGAACAGGTACATCAGCAACCAGCTGTAGCGGCGGAAATTACGGATCAGGCCGATATACGCCGACGACTGGAAGTCGCGGTCGTTCTCGTCGCTGCCTTCGGCGGCGCGCAGCAGCGGCCACAGCGCCTCGGGCAGCGAGAAATTGTAGTGGATGCCGGCGATGCACTGCATGGTGCGGCCGTAGCGCAGGGCCAGGCCTTTGCGGTACACGTGCTTGAGCTTGCCGATGTTCGAGGTGCCGTACTCGGCGATCGGGATGTCCTCCTCGGCCGGCAACACGCAGGGCATCGACGGGCTCCACAGGTATTCGTCACCCAGCTTGCTGTAGACGAAGCGGTGGGTCTGCTCGAGGCTGTCGAGGACCTGGGCTGGGTCGGCCAGGGCTGGGGTGATGAACTCCAGCAGCGACTCGGAATAATCGGTGGTGATCTGCTCGTTGGTCAGCGCCGAGCCCAATGCCTCTGGGTGCGGAGTCTGGGCCAGGCGACCTTCGTCGGTCACGCGCAGGCATTCGCGCTCAATACCGTGCAGGCACTGCTTGAGCAGGGGAAGATTGGCGCCGAGCAGGCTCAGGCGGCGGTTGAGGAGGTCGCTCAAGATGTATTCCTTCACGCGTCAGTCGCCCCAATATGGGGGTAGAAATAACGGTCTACAAGGGTAGGTAGAAAGGAACTGGCGTTGTCGCCTGGTTTACGCGGTTCCGGCAGTGCCAGCGCACTGCCGAAAAATACCGCAGATACCGCTTTGGCGGCTATAGAACTGCAAAGGTTCCTTGCGCTTTCGCCACCAGTTTGTCGCCTTGGACTACGTCGGCGTCGACCACCAGCGTACGCCGCCCGGCATGCAGCACGCGGGCGGTGCACAGCACTTCCCCTTCGCTGATGGCGCGCATGTAGTTGATCTTGCATTCGACGGTGACGCTTTGCTGGTCGAAACCATGACTGGCCGAGCAGGCCAGGCCCATGGCGATGTCCACCAGGCTGAAGATCGCCCCGCCGTGCAGCTTCTGGCCACGGTTGCGCAACTGAGGCTCCAGCGCCAGAGCCACCTCAGCAACGCCGGTGTCCAGGCGTTGCACGCGGCAGCCGAGAAGCTGGCTGTAGGCGCTGTGGACCAAATCCTTGGGAATTTCCATCATTTCTTCTTCAGTTGCTTGGCGTTGGCGAACAGCGCAGCCATGGCGTTGTTGGCCGGGGCTGCGCTGGTGGTTTCACGTGGGCGCTGGGCCTGTTGCTGGCGATTGCCGCCGTTGCCACGGCCACCCCCGCGATGACCTTCGACCTTCTCGCCGGGGGTGTCGCCCATGCGCATGGAAAGACCGACGCGCTTGCGCGGGATGTCGACTTCCATGACCTTGACCTTGACCACGTCGCCAGCCTTGACTGCTTCCCGTGGATCCTTGACGAACTTCTCCGACAGCGCCGAGATATGCACCAGGCCGTCCTGATGCACACCGATATCGACAAAGGCGCCGAAGTTGGTGACGTTGGTCACCACACCTTCGAGGATCATGCCAGGCTCCAGGTCCTTGAGGTCTTCGACGCCCTCCTGGAAGGTGGCGGTCTTGAACTCGGGGCGTGGGTCGCGGCCTGGTTTGTCGAGCTCCTGGAGAATGTCGGTGACGGTCGGCAGGCCGAAGGTCTCGTCGGTGAACTTCTTCGGGTCGAGGCGTTTGAGGAAGCCACTGTCGCCGATCAGCGAGCGGATATCTCGGTCGGTGTCGGCGGCGATGCGTTGTACCAGCGGGTAAGCCTCCGGGTGCACGGCGGAAGCGTCGAGCGGGTTGTCGCCATTCATCACGCGCAGGAAGCCTGCGGCCTGCTCGAAGGTTTTCTCGCCCAGGCGGCTGACCTTTTTCAGCGCCGCACGGGTGGCGAACGGGCCGTTGGCGTCGCGGTGGGCGACGATGTTCTGCGCCAGGGTGGCATTGAGGCCGGAGATGCGCGTCAGCAGTGCTACCGAGGCGGTGTTGACATCGACCCCCACGGCGTTCACGCAGTCCTCGACCACAGCGTCCAGGCCACGGGCCAGCTTCACCTGCGAGACATCGTGCTGGTACTGGCCGACGCCGATGGATTTCGGATCGATCTTCACCAGCTCGGCCAGGGGGTCCTGCAGACGACGGGCGATCGACACCGCGCCACGGATCGACACATCGAGGTCCGGGAACTCGCGGGCTGCCAGTTCCGAGGCCGAATACACCGATGCACCGGCTTCGGAAACCATGATCTTGGTGATCTTCAGCGCTGGATACTTTTTAACCAGCTCCGCCACCAGTTTGTCGCTTTCGCGGCTGGCGGTGCCGTTGCCAATGGCGATCAGTTCCACCGAGTGCTTGGCGCACAGGGCAGCCATGATCGAAATGGTGCGGTCCCAGTCGTTCTTCGGCGCGTGCGGGTAGACGGTGGTGTGGTCCAGCAGCTTGCCGGTGGCGTCCACCACGGCGATCTTGCAGCCGGTGCGCAGGCCCGGGTCGAAGCCCAGGGTGGCGCGGGGGCCGGCGGGTGCGGCCAGCAGCAGGTCGTGCAGGTTGTGGGCGAAGACGTTGATGGCCTCACCTTCGGCGTTGTCGCGCAGTTCGCCGAACAGGTCGGTTTCCAGGTGGGTGTAGAGCTTCACCTTCCAGGTCCAACGCACCACTTCGCCGAGCCACTTGTCGGCCGGGCGGCCGCGATTCTCGATGCCGACGTGGTTGCCGATCATCAGTTCGCAGGGGTGCAGGGTGCCAGGAAGCTCCTCGCCGACCTTGAGAGAGGCGCTCAGCACGCCTTCGTTGCGGCCACGGAAAATGGCCAGGGCGCGGTGGGAAGGTGCGGTGCGCAGCAGTTCGTCATGGGCGAAATAGTCACGGAACTTGGCGCCTTCCTCTTCTTTGCCGGCCACCACGCGGGCGCTGAGTACCGCTTCCTGTTTGAGGAAGCTGCGCAGTTTGTCGAGCAGGGCGGCATCCTCGGCGAAACGCTCCATGAGGATGTATTTGGCCCCTTCAAGCACGGCCTTGACGTCGGCGAAGCCCTTTTCCGCGTCGACGAAGCGCGCTGCCTCGCTTTCCGGGGTGAGGTTCGGGTCGTTGAACAGACCGTCGGCCAGCTCGCCGAGGCCGGCTTCGAGGGCGATCTGGCCTTTGGTGCGGCGCTTTTGCTTGTATGGCAGGTACAGGTCTTCGAGGCGGGTCTTGGTGTCGGCCAGCTTGATCTCGCGGGCCAGCTCTGGGGTCAGTTTGCCTTGCTCCTCGATGCTGGCGAGGATGCTGGTGCGGCGCTCGTCCAGTTCACGCAGGTAGCGCAGACGTTCTTCCAGGTGGCGCAATTGGGTGTCGTCCAGGCTGCCGGTCACTTCCTTGCGGTAACGGGCGATGAAGGGCACCGTCGAGCCTTCGTCCAACAGGCCCACGGCCGCCTCGACCTGTTGTGGACGCACGCCCAGTTCTTCGGCGATACGGCTGTTGATGCTGTCCATGTAAACCACCTGACAATAGTGAATGCGGGGCCGCGGCAGGGCATGGGCCCGGCGGCGCTGGATGAAAGCGGCGCATTATACCCGTCGAAACTCGCTTGCGGTGATGGCGCCAGGCCAGTGGCCGGGCCTGGGAACTGGCGCCTGGGGAAAAATCTGCTAACAATGCACACGGCACGCACGGCAGTGGCTACGCCATAATGTGCGGCGATATCAGAGGAGTTATTCATGACCGGCACTGCGAACAACGCTGAAGGCGAAAAGATTCTCATCGTCGATGACGACCCGGGGCTGAGCAGCCTGCTGGAGCGTTTCTTCACCAGCAAGGGCTATCGTGCCCGTGCGGTGCCCAATACCGAACAGATGGACCGCCTGCTGCAGCGCGAAGTCTTCAATCTGGTAGTGCTCGATCTCATGCTCCCGGGCGAGGACGGTCTGTCCGCGTGCAAGCGCCTGCGCCAAGCGAACAACCAGATCCCGATCATCATGCTCACCGCCAAGGGCGACGAGCTTAGCCGTATCAAGGGGCTCGAACTGGGTGCCGACGATTATCTGGGCAAGCCGTTCAACCCGGACGAGCTGATGGCCCGCGTCAAGGCCGTGCTACGCCGTCAGGCGCCAAGCGTGCCGGGCGCGCCGGGCAGCGAAGACGAAACGGTCACCTTCGGCGACTACGAGTTGTCGTTGGCTACCCGTGAACTCAAACGCGGCGCCGAGGTGCACATGCTCACCACCGGCGAGTTCGCCGTGCTCAAGGCCTTGGTCATGCATGCCCGCGAACCGCTGACCCGCGACAAGCTCATGAGCTTGGCCCGCGGCCGTGAGTGGGATGCATTGGAGCGCTCGATCGACGTGCAGATCTCGCGCCTGCGTCGCATGATCGAACCGGACCCGTCCAAGCCGCGTTATATCCAGACCGTATGGGGCGTGGGCTACGTGTTCGTACCGGACGGAAACGCCAGCAAATGATGATGCCTCGCCATCGATGAAAACGCCGCTGTGGTTCCCGCAGAGCTTCTTTGCGCGCACGCTGTGGCTGGTGCTGATCGTCGTCCTGTTCTCCAAGGCCCTGACCCTGGTCTATCTGCTCATGAACGAGGACGTGCTGGTCGACCGCCAGTACAGCCACGGCGTGGCCTTGACCCTCCGGGCGTATTGGGCGGCGGATGAACAGAACCGCGACAAGATCGCCGAGGCTGCGGGCCTGATCCGCGTGACGGGCTCCGGCGTGCCGGAAGGCGAGCAGCACTGGCCGTACAGTGAAATCTACCAGCGGCAGATGCAGGCCGAGTTGGGCGAGGACACCGAAGTCCGCCTGCGCATCCACGCACCACCCGCCTTGTGGGTGAATGCGCCGAGCCTGGGACCCGGCTGGTTGAAGGTGCCGCTGTACCCGCACCCGCTGCGCGGACAGAAGATCTGGAACGTGCTGGGTTGGTTCCTGGCGATCGGCCTGCTGTCCACGGCGTCGGCGTGGATCTTCGTACGTCAGCTCAACCAACCGCTCAAGCGCCTGGTCTTCGCTGCTCGCCAGCTGGGGCAGGGGCGCAGCGTACGGTTGCCGATCAGCGATACGCCGAGCGAAATGACCGAGGTGTACCGTGCGTTCAACCAGATGGCCGAGGATGTCGAGCAGGCCGGACGAGAGCGTGAGCTGATGCTGGCGGGCGTGTCCCATGACCTGCGCACACCGTTGACCCGCCTGCGTCTTTCGTTGTCGCTGATGGGCAATGACAGCGAACTGAGCGAGGACATGGTGCGCGACATCGAGGACATGGACGCGATCCTCGACCAGTTCCTGGCCTTCATCCGCGATGGCCGTGACGAGCCGGTGGAGGAGGTCGACCTGGCTGACCTGGTGCGGGAAGTCGTGGCCCCTTACAACCAGCCGGAAGAGCGTGTGCGCCTGTGTCTGGAGCCGATCCCGCCGTTTCCGCTGCGCCGGGTTTCCTTGAAGCGCATGTTGGGCAACCTGATCGGCAATGCCTTGCACCACGCCGGCAAGGGGGTCGAGGTGGCCGCCTACGTATCGGGTGACGAGAGCGCACCGTACGTGGTGCTGAGCGTACTGGACCGCGGCGCGGGGATCGATGAGTCGGAGCTGGAGACCATCTTCAACCCGTTCATTCGCGGTGATCGGGCGCGAGGTGGCAAGGGCACTGGCTTGGGTCTGGCGATCGTCAAGCGGATCGCCGCGCAGCACGGTGGCAACGTCGAACTGCGTAACCGCTCCGGCGGGGGGATCGAGGCGCGGGTGAGACTGCCGCTGGGGCTCTTGCTGCCGCGTAACGCCGTTTGAATGTGATGGACTGCACGGTCCCTTCGCGAGCTCGCCCGTGAAGGGACCGTTGCGGTTCGGATCAACCCTTGCCTTTGGTTCGGGTCTGATTAGGTCCGCCGTTCTTCTCCAGGTGCTCGATGATCATCCCGGCCACGTCCTTGCCGGTGGTCACCTCGATGCCTTCCAGGCCTGGCGATGAATTCACCTCCATCACCAACGGGCCATGGTTGGAGCGCAGGATATCCACCCCCGCCACGCTCAACCCCATGACCTTGGCCGCACGAATGGCGGTCATGCGCTCTTCGGGCGTGATCTTGATCAGGCTCGCCACGCCACCTCGGTGCAGGTTCGAGCGGAACTCGCCAGGTTTGGCCTGGCGCTTCATCGAGGCGATCACCTTGTCACCGACCACGAAGCAGCGGATGTCGGCGCCGCCGGCTTCCTTGATGTACTCCTGAACCATGATGTTCTGCTTCAAACCCATGAAGGCTTCGATCACCGACTCGGCAGCCTTGGTGGTTTCGCACAGCACCACGCCGATACCCTGGGTGCCTTCGAGCACCTTGATCACCAGCGGCGCGCCGTTGACCATCTGGATCAGGTCGGGAATATCGTCTGGCGAATGAGCGAAACCGGTGACCGGCAGGCCGACACCGCGCCGCGACAGCAACTGCAGCGAGCGCAGCTTGTCGCGCGAGCGGGCGATGGCCACCGACTCGTTGAGCGGATAGACCCCCATCATCTCGAACTGGCGCAGCACGGCGCAGCCATAGAAGGTCACCGAGGCGCCGATGCGCGGTATCACCGCATCGAAGCCTTCCAACGGTTTGCCGCGGTAATGGATCTGCGGCTTGTGGCTGGCGATGTTCATGTAGGCCCGCAGCGTATCGATCACTACCATTTCGTGGCCACGCTGGGTGCCGGCTTCGACCAGGCGGCGGGTGGAATACAGACGCGGATTGCGCGACAGCACAGCGATCTTCATGCAGCACCTGTGACAGGAGAGAGTGTGGCCGGGAAGGCCGGTTTGTCTTGAACGTATTTGAGACCAGGGTTGACGACCAATTGCGCCTGGACGAGCGCCTTGGAGCCGAGCAGCAGGCGGTAACGCATGTTCTTTCGGCAGGCCAAGGTAAATTCGACCTCCCAGACTTCATCGCCCAGCGCCAGCGACGTACGGATCACGTAACGAATCTGGGCCTGGCCATTGGAACTCTTGATGGTTTTCATGGCGACCAGCGGCGCTTCGCAACGGCGGTGGCGCAACTGCACCACCGAGCCCAGGTGGGCGGTAAAGCGCACCCAGCGCTGACCATCGCGTTCGAAGGGTTCCACCTCGGTGGCATGCAGACTGGAGGTGCTGGCACCGGTGTCGATCTTGGCGCGCAGCCCAGCGACGCCCAGGTCGGGCAGCGCGACCCACTCGCGCAGGCCGATCATTGTCAGATGGTCAAATGTCTTCACGAAGCGCACCCTGCGGATGAGGTGGTGAACTGTAAGCACGGCAGCGATTTTTTGCATCCGCTGGTTACGGTAGTACAGTTCGATGAAAGACAGAATCAGAGGTAGAGGGATGGCAGGCAAGCAGGCGGAGGACGACAAGGTTCGTCTGGATAAATGGCTTTGGGCGGCACGTTTCTACAAGACACGGGCGCTGGCCAAAGCGGCCATCGAGAGTGGCAAGGTGCACTGCCGTGGCGAGCGCTGCAAACCAGGCAAGGAACCCCGGGTGGGTGACGAGTTCGTGCTGCGTACCGGCTTCGACGAACGCACGGTGGTGGTCAAGGCGTTGTCGGTCGTGCGGCGTGGGGCACCCGAGGCGCAGACGTTGTATGAAGAAACCGAGGAAAGCGTGCGCCGTCGCGAGCAAGCGGCCGAGCTGCGAAAGGCTGGGGCGTTGGGAATGACTACCGACGGTCGGCCGAACAAGAAGCAGCGCCGGCAGATTCACCAGCTGCATGGCAGTTTCGAGTAGCGCTCATCAGCCAGCAAGCCGGCTCCTACAGGCCGGCGCTATACCTGTAGGAGCCGGTTTGCTAGCGAACGACTGCCAGCCGGCCGACCAATGGCAACTTGCCCATCAGCCTGAACAGCGGCGCCGTCCAACGCAGCAGCAAGGCGCTCCCCTTGGCCGCCAGTGGCGTATGGCAGCTCCAGCCCAGCGCCAGTACCGCCATCAGCAGGCCGCCGATATAGTCGTCCTGACCCCAGTGGGCACCGGCCACCAGGCGCGGCATCATGAACAGGAAGGCCAGGCCCCAGATCACCAGGTACTGCACCAGGCGGCGGCTGAACAGGCTCATGAACAGCGCCCAGATCAACAGTACCGAGGCGTGGTCGCCCGGGAAGCTGTTGCTGGAACGGTCTTTCAGTTCCCAGGCTTTTTCCAGATTGGGGTAGTAGTCGCTCAGGTGCACGACGTTGTCGAACACTATCGATGGGCTGTCATGTTGCCAACCCATTGCATCCACCCACTTGGAAAACAGTGCGCGAATCACCACTAATAGGATCAGCGTGACCAGAAAGCCGAAAAAGGCCTCTCGCACCTGGCCGGCCTTGAACACGAAGTTGCCCCGGATCAGCACGGCCAGCAGGATCAGGCCAACGACGATGTCGAAGGGCCGCAGGCTGCCGACGGTCCACACATACCGCCAAGCGGTGTTGTCTGCCAGTGGCGCATTGAGGCTGTGGAACAGCCACTCGTCGAAAGTCAGGCAGAGTATCTGGCCAAAAGGCCACAACCAGAAACACAGTAGAGCGATGGGTAGCACGGTGCAGGCTACCAGGGGGCCCCAAGACCACCTTGCTTGGAACAGGGGTCGATTGTCCATAAAATGCCTCTATTGCAAACAGAAATCGGAGCGCCTTGTGAGTGCTCTGTCATGGGCTTTCGCAGGGCGCGATAGCCGGTGTAACCATTTTGTCATCATTTTCAGATAGCCAAAACCTATGAGCGATTTGCCAGATACCGATTTCACCCAACGTTTCATCTTCGACGACCGCGATGTCCGCGGCGAGTGGGTGACGCTCGAGGACAGCTATGCCGCGGTGCTGGCACGTCATCAGTACCCCGCTCCCGTACAGGCGCTGCTCGGCGAACTGATGGCTGCTACCGCCCTGTTGGTGGGCGCGTTGAAGTTCGACGGGCTGCTGATCCTGCAGGCGCGATCGCAGGGGCCGATCCCATTGCTGATGGTCGAGTGCTCGGGTGAGCGTGACATCCGCGGCATGGCCCGTTATGAAGCGGACCAGATCCCGGCTGATGCGAGCCTGGCTCAGTTGATGCCCGATGGCCATCTGACCCTGACCATCGATCCGGTCAAGGGCCAGCGCTACCAGGGTACCGTCGACCTCGACGGTGCCAACCTGTCTGAGTGTTTCACCAACTATTTCGTTCAGTCCCAACAACTCAACACCCGCTTCTGGCTCGATACCACCACGGGCAAGGCTCGCGGTCTTCTGCTGCAGCAACTGCCGCGGGACCGTCAGCCGGACGATGAAGAGCGTGAGGAAAGCTGGCAACATGTGATCGCCTTGGCCAGTACGCTCAAGCCCGAGGAGTGGAGCCTGGAAAACGAAACCCTGCTGCACCGCCTGTATCACGAAGATGCCGTGCGCCTGTTCGATATCCAGCCGCTGCGCTTCAAATGCAGTTGCTCGCGCGAACGATCCGGCAATGCACTGGTCAGTCTTGGCGAGCATGACGCCAAGCAGCTGGTGGAAGAGTGCGGGGGAACGGTGGAGATCGACTGCCAGTTCTGCAACGAACGCTACTTCTTCGATGCCAGCGACGTGGCCCAGCTGTTTGCCGGTGGTGGCACTGCCCTGGCGTCAGACACTCGTCACTGAAACGTTTAAGTTTAGGGAAATCTCCTGTCGAATTGCGCAAAAGAGCGGATCTGACAGGAGGGGCCTACTTTTTTTGGGCGTTTCTGGCATAATCCGGCCACTTTTTTCGCTGTAGTAGTTTTTTCGAGACAACTACAAAACGTTTGGAGCACTCGGCCTCGGGCCGGATGGGGTATCTCATGACGCAAGCCAACAACACCGTGTACACCGACCTGAGCGTCGATGAACTGGTCAAAGAAGCGCTGCAACGCGGTGAAGGCGTGCTGGCCGATACTGGCGCACTGGTAGTCGAGACCGGCCACCGTACCGGCCGCTCGCCAGCCGACCGTTTCATCGTAGAAGAACCTTCCACCCAGGACGCCATTGCCTGGGGCCCGATCAACCGCAAGTTCCCGGCCGACAAGTTCGATGCCCTGTGGGACCGCGTCGAGGCGTTCAACAACGCCCAGGATCACTTCGTTTCCTACGTTCACGTAGGGGCGGCCGCCGAGCACTACCTGCCGGTGAAGATGACCACCCAGACTGCCTGGCAGAACCTGTTCGGCCGTTGCCTGTTCATCAACCCTGAGCAGTTCAATCCGGCTGGCCGCGACCAGTGGCAGATTCTCAACGTCGCCAACTTCGTCTGCGAGCCTGAGCGTGACGGCACCAATTCCGACGGCTGCGTGATCATCAACTTCGCCGCCAAAAAAGTGCTGATCGCTGGCATGCGTTATGCCGGCGAAATGAAGAAAGCCATGTTCTCGGTGCAGAACTTCCTGCTGCCGGCTGCCGACGTACTGCCGATGCACTGTGCGGCTAACATCGGCGAAGCAGGCGACGTGACCCTGTTCTTCGGCCTGTCCGGTACCGGCAAGACCACCCTGTCGGCCGACGAAAGCCGTTACCTGATCGGTGACGACGAGCACGGTTGGGGCGAAGGTGTCGTCTTCAACATGGAAGGTGGCTGCTACGCCAAGTGCATCGACCTGTCCGAGAAGAACGAGCCAGTCATCTGGAAAGCCATCAAGCACGGCGCAGTCCTGGAGAACGTCGTTCTCGATGCCAACAAGCACGCCGACTACGCCGATGTCAGCCTGACTCAGAACAGCCGTGCCGCCTACCCGCTGGAGCACGTGGCCAAGCGTGCCGAGGCCAACCTGGGTGGCGAGCCTAACGCAGTGATCTTCCTGACCTGCGACCTGACCGGTGTTCTGCCTCCGGTGTCGATCCTGAACAACGAGCAGGCGGCTTACCACTTCCTGTCCGGCTACACCGCACTGGTCGGTTCCACTGAAATGGGTTCGGGCGGCGGCATCAAGTCGACCTTCTCCACCTGCTTCGGCGCACCGTTCTTCCCGCGTCCGGCCGGTGAGTATGCCGAGCTGCTGATCAAGCGTATCAATGCTTTCGGCTCCAAGGTCTACCTGGTCAATACCGGCTGGACCGGCGGTGGCTACGGTGTTGGCAAGCGCTTCAGCATCCCGACCACCCGTGGCGTGATCGCTGCCATCCAGAGCGGTGCTCTGGTCGGTGCCGAGACCGAGCACCTGGACATCATCAACCTGGACGTGCCGAAGGCCGTTCCGGGCGTCGACACCGAGCTGCTCAACCCGCGCAACACCTGGGCTGACAAGGCTGCATACGACGAGGCCGCCAAAGGCCTGGCCAAGCTGTTCACCGAGAACTTCAAGAAGTTCGACGTGTCCGAGGCCATCAAGGCTGCTGGTCCTCAGTTGTAAGCTGTCGCTGGTTGGAATGAGAAAGCCGCCCCTTGGGGCGGCTTTTCTGTTTCACTTGATAGACCCGTCGCGGATATCGAGCCCACTCCCATGACCGAATCCCCCAATCGCACCGCCTTCTTCCACTTCCACCCGATCCTCACCCGTCCCCAGGACAACGATCTCAACGGTCATATTGCCGGTGCTACCGTCCACGGTTTCTTCGAAACCGCGATCCAGGCCTTCCTGGTCGAGCAGGCCGGATTGGACCTTCGCGAAGGCGAGGTGGCGGCGTTCGTGGTCAGTTCAGCGGCGGACTTCTACGCCCTGCCCGGTTTCCCGGACGTGCTTGAGGTCGGGCTGGGAGTCACGCGGCTTGTGGGCAGCACGGTGGAATACCGCCTGGCGTTGTTCCGTCCAGGAGAGGCTGAGGCCTGCGCGGCGGGCTCGGTGGTGCAGGTGTTCGTCGAGCGGTCCAGTGGCCGTCCGTTGGCCTTGCCAGAGACGTTGCAGGCCATCCTGGCCGGCCTGGCGCTCGACCGGCCGGCATGAAAAAGCCCCGCCAGCAAGGGCGGGGCTCTTCTAACTGCCTGGGCCTAGCTCCAGGTATCAGTGACGCCAGTGGCGCTTGTGCTTGCGGTGGCCATAGTGGTGGCCGCGGTCCCAGTGGCGACGATCGTCGTCGTAGCCGCGACGGTAGCGGCGTCCGTCATGACGGTCGTCTTCATCGGCCTTGTTGCCCATATAGTTGCCCAGCGCGCCACCGGCACCGCCGCCTGCGGCCGCGCCTATATAGCTGCCGGTGGTGCCGCCTACCGAGCGACCGATCACGTTGCCGCCCGCGGCGCCCAGCGCGCCACCGATGGCGGCTTCGCCGCGCTGGTGCTTGTCGGCACCGACGGCACTGCCCGCGGCGCCACCCAGGCCGGCACCGATCGCGCCACCGGTGCTACCGCCAATCGACTGGCCGACGACTGAACCCAGTACCCCACCCAATGCGCCGCCAATGCCGGCCTCGGTGGAGCCGCCTGCCATGGCAACGCCGCTGAGCAAGCTGAAAGACAACAACAGAATCGAGGAGTACTTCTTCATCAAGAGAGCCTCATAGGGATGACGAGGCGAAATGTGAAGGTCTCGAAGGCGCCTGGCAACGCAAATCCGACGAGTAGCACGAGTTGTACACAATTATCTAAGTTATTGTTTTTATGATGAAACTTTATGAATTTTCTCGTGTCTCAGTAGGTTAAGACAAAGCCCTGAACCGTTGCGGAACAGGGCTTTTTCAATGCTGCAAGAGGGTATTGCCAACCCTCTGACGTCTACACGATACGCCCGTCGTCCCGGGCTCGCTCGAGCTTGATGGCGACGAATTTCGAGGTCGGGGTATGGCTGCCGTCGCCAATGCTCTCCAGCGGAATGAGCGGGTTCACCTCGGGATAATACGCCGCTGCCTGGCCGGCGGGGATGTCGAACGCCAGGAGCGTGAAGCCCTGTACCCGGCGTACGTGGCCATCACCCCACAGCGAGACGATGTCGACCTTCTGCCCAGGCTGGAAGCCTAGGCGCACGATGTCGGCTTCGTTGACGAACAGCACCTCACGTTGGCCGCGCACGCCACGGTAGCGATCGTCCAGTCCATAGATGGTGGTGTTGTACTGATCGTGGGAGCGCATCGACTGCATGATCAGGTCGGGTAGCTGACCGCTGGCGCGCACGCGTTCGTCGAGCAGGGTGTCGGGCAGCAGGTTGGCCTTGAAGTTGGCCCGGCCAGTGTTGGTCTTCCATTCACGGCTGCCGGCGCTGTTGCCGAGATAGAACCCGCCTGGGTGGCGCAGGCGTTCGTTGAATCCGGCAAAGCCGGCGATGGTGTCGCCGATCAGGTCGCGGATGCGGTCGTAGTCGGCCACCAACCAGTGCCAGTCCACCGGTTTCTTGCCCAGGGTGGCCGCCGCGATGCCAGCGATCACCGCAGGCTCCGAGCGCATCTGGGGGGATAGTGGCTTGAGCTGGCCGTTCGAGGCGTGGACCATGCTGAACGAGTCTTCCACGGTGACCGCTTGCGGGCCGTCGGCCTGCAGGTCGATGTCGGTGCGACCCAGGCAGGGCAGGATCAGCGCCTGTTTGCCATGGACCAGGTGACTGCGATTGAGCTTGGTGCTGATGTGCACGGTCAGCTCGCAGTTACGCAGCGCTTGGGCGGTACGCTCGGTATCCGGGGTTGCCTGGGCGAAGTTGCCGCCCAGACCGATGAACACCTTGGCCCGGCCCTCGAGCATGGCGTGAATGGCTTCGACGGTGTTGTGGCCATTGTGCCGCGGGACCGGGAAGTTGAATCGTCGCTCAATGGCATCGAGCAGCGCCGCCGGCGGGCGCTCGTTGATGCCCATGGTGCGGTCGCCCTGCACGTTGCTGTGGCCGCGTACCGGGCACAGGCCAGCACCTGGTACGCCAATGTTGCCGCGCAGCATCTGCAGGTTGACGATTTCCTGGATGGTCGGCACCGAATGGCGGTGTTGGGTAATACCCATGGCCCAGCACATGATCACGCGCTTGCCGCGGCAGTACATGCGCGCGGCAAGCTCGATGTCAGCCAGGTCCAGTCCTGATTGCTGTTGGATGTGCTCCCACGAGGTGCTGTCGACCACGGCGAGGTATTCATTGACGCCATGGCCATGCTCGGCGATGAACAGGTGGTCGAACACCGCGGGCTCGCCCTTGGCCTGGGCCTCGCGTTCCCACTGCAGGAGAAACTTGGCCATGCCGCGCAACAGCGCCATGTCGCCGCCCAGCGCCGGACGGAAGAAGGCGGTGTTGGTCGGACGGTCACTGTTGGTGAGCATCTCCAGTGGGTTCTGCGGGTGCTGGAAACGTTCCAGGCCGCGTTCCTTGAGCGGGTTGACGCATACCACCTGGGCGCCGCGCTTCACCGCGTCGCGCAGGGGGTCGAGCATACGTGGGTGGTTGGTGCCTGGGTTCTGGCCCCAGACGAAGATCGCGTCGGCATGCTCGAAGTCATCGAAGGTCACGGTGCCTTTGCCGACGCCGACACTCTGCCCGAGCGCCACGCCACTGGCTTCGTGGCACATGTTCGAGCAGTCCGGGAAGTTGTTGGTGCCGTAGGCGCGCACGAACAGCTGGTAGAGGTAGGCCGCTTCGTTGCTGGCACGTCCGGAGGTGTAGAACTCGGCCTGATCGGGGCTGGTCAGGTCGTTCAGATGGCGCGCGATCAGGGCGAAGGCGGCGTCCCATTCGATCGGCTGGTAGCGGTCGGTCTGCGGGTCATAGACCATGGGTTCGGTGAGCCGACCCTGGTATTCGAGCCAATAGTCGCTCTGCGCCAACAGCGCGCTGACGCTGTAGCGGGCGAAGAAGGCGGCGTCGACGCGGCGCTTGGTGGCTTCCCAGTTGACGGCCTTGGCGCCGTTCTCGCAGAACTTGACCATGCCGCTTTCGGGCGAGTCGCCCCAGGCGCAGCCGGGGCAGTCGAAACCGCCGTTCTGGTTGGTCTTGAGCAGCGCGCGGATGTTCTTCAACGCGTTGTCGCTGCTCACCCAGGCCTTGGCCACGCTGCGCAGCGCGCCCCAGCCACCGGCGGGGCCGTGGTAGGGCTTGTAGCGTGGGGAAGAGGCGGGGGTGTTGTCTGGAATGTGTTGGTACGAGGTCACGACTGATGGGACTCCGCCGCAGGACTATAGACCCGCGGTGCGCTGTGTTTGGGCAGATGGATGAGATTGAGGTTGTGCTTGCGTGCCCATTGCAGGGCGAGGCCGGTCGGTGCCGACAGGCTGACCAGGGTTTGGATGCCAGCGCGCAGGACTTTCTGGATCAGCTCCAGGCTGCAGCGGCTGGTGACGATGGCCAGGCCACCCGTGGCGTCGATGCCTTGGCGCAGCAGCGCGCCGATCAGCTTGTCCAGGGCGTTGTGCCGGCCGATGTCTTCACGGCCCAGCAGCAGGTCGCCCTGATCGTTCATGAACAGCGCCGCGTGCACTGCGCCGCAGTGCTGGCCGAGCGGTTGGAAGGCATCGATCCGTTCACGCAGGTTGGCCAGCCAGTGCGCCGGCGGCAGTGGTGCGCCCGGCAGCACGGCCAACTCCGGCAAGGCCTGCTCCAGGGCTTCGACCCCACACAGGCCACAGCCGCTGGTCCCGGCCAATTGCCGGCGCTGGTTCTTCAGGTTCCAGAACGCACGGCTGGAGATTTCCAGATCGGCGTACATCGCCGATCCGCTGCCGGAAAGCTTGAGGTCGTAGATTTCCGTGGTGCCTTCGACGATGCCACTGCCGACGCTGAAGCCGACCGCGAAGTCCTCGAGGTCGGTGGGGCTGACCAGCATCACTGCCTGGTTGAGGCCGTTGTAGACGATCGCCAGGGCCACTTCCTCGGCCAGCGGCGTGCGCGCCTTCGCGCCGTCGTCGAGCTGGACGTAGTCGTAGGTGTTGCTGGCAGCGGGCAGGGTCAGGGGCGATGACGCCGCGCAGACCGGGGGTTTGCTGTGCATCGGCGTGGATTACCGGCGGCTATTTGATAGCACAAGCCTAGGCGTGTGGGCCGGTGACGTCTAATCGCTAGGGTCTATGCCTTGATAGACTGCGTCGATGGGTCGCAGCGGGGCGGGATTGTCATTCATGCCCTAGACTCCAAGGTTCGAGTCCATATCGACAAGGAGAACGCTATGAGCCTGTTCAGTTTCGTGAAAGAAGCCGGCGAGAAGTTGATCGACCTGCTGACCCCCGGCAACGCCAATGCCGAGGAGCAGCTCAAGAAGCACGTTGAAAGCGTAGGCCTGGGCAATCCGAACATCAGCGCCACTGTAGAGGGCGATAAGGTCATCCTCAAGGGGGAGGTTGCCAGCCAGGAGGAGAAAGAGAAGATCATTCTCGCCGCTGGCAACATCGCTGGGGTGGCCAGCGTCGATGATCAGATCACCGTGACCGGGCCGGTGGTGGCGGCAGCGAGGTTCGTCACTGTGAAAAAAGGAGACACGCTGTCGGCCATTTCGGTTGTCGTATACGGCGATGCCAACCAGTACAACAAGATTTTCGAGGCCAACAAGCCGATGCTCAAGCATCCGGACAAGATCTACCCAGGTCAGGTGCTGCGTATTCCTGACTGATTTCTACCTGCTGTCTCGGCCCTTTCGAGGGCAAGCCCACAAGTAACCCACAATGTTCGGACCTGTGGAGATCCTGTGGGAGCGGGCTTGCCCGCGAAGAGGCCCTCACAGGCCAACCAGTAACTCCCGGTAATCCTCCACCGCCGCGAACTCCTCGGTATCGCGAGGCTGTGCCTGGCTATCGGGCTGGCGCACTGCCAGCAGGTGTCCTACGCCGAACCGTCGGGCACTGCGCAGGATCGCCAGGGTATCGTCGATGAACAGACTGCGTTGCGGCTCGAAGCCGATATCGGCCTGCAACGCATCCCAGAACTGCGGACTCTCCTTCGGATAACCGTAATCGTGTGAACTGATCAACCGCTCGAAGTAGGGGGCCAGTTCCACCCGCTCCAACTTAAGCGACAGCGAATCGCGGTGGGCATTGGTGATCAGCACCACGCGCTTGCCGGCCTGGCGGATTGCTGCGAGAAAGGTATCGGCATCCGGGCGCAGGGCGATCAGATCGGCGATTTCGCGCTTGAGCTCGCGGATCGGCAGCTTCAGTTCGCGGCTCCAGAAGTCCAGGCAGTACCAGTTCAGGGTGCCGGCGTTGCGCTCGAACAGCGGCTGCAGTTCCAGCTCCGCCATTGTCCGGCTCACCCCATGCAGCTCGGCATAGCGTTGCGGCAGGTGGTCCAGCCAGAAGCGGTTGTCGTAGTGCAGGTCGAGCAGGGTACCGTCCATGTCCAGCAGGACGGTATCGATGGCGGGCCAGGGAAGAACAGGCATGGGAAACTCTCGATCAGTCGGCAAGCCACGGTATAGTAACCCGTTCACGCCAAGGAGCCGCCCCATGCGCCAGAAACCCACCGTCCTCAGTCGCGAAATCGTCGCCAGCAGCCGCCTGTTCCGTGTCGAGGCCGTGCAACTGCGCTTCAGCAATGGCAACGAGCGGACCTACGAACGGCTGGTCGGGCGGGGCAACGGCTACGGCGCGGTAATGATCGTGGCAATGCTGGACGCTGAGCACGCCGTGCTGGTGGAAGAGTATTGCGGGGGCACTGATGAGTACGAGCTGTCGCTGCCCAAGGGCCTGATCGAACCAGGCGAAGACGTGCTGGCCGCGGCTGAACGGGAGCTCAAGGAAGAAGCCG
The DNA here is from genome assembly GCF_025377065.1 of Pseudomonas sp. HD6422. Taxonomy (NCBI): domain Bacteria; kingdom Pseudomonadati; phylum Pseudomonadota; class Gammaproteobacteria; order Pseudomonadales; family Pseudomonadaceae; genus Pseudomonas; species Pseudomonas sp. HD6422. The sequence continues at coordinate 104,944 of NZ_JAHWIW010000016.1, forward strand.
GCTTCGGCGCGCGTCAGCTGGAACACCTGACCGAGTTGTCGCTGTCGCCGGGCTACATGAGCCAGAAGATCCAGGTGGTGCTGGCCAGTGACCTTTACGAGGAGCGCCTGGAAGGCGACGAGCCGGAGCCGATGCGGGTCGACAAGGTCAACCTGCGCGAGCTTTCGGCCCTGGCCATGCACCCGCAGTTCACCGAAGGGCGCGCCCTGGCGGCCTTGTACCTGGCCCGTGACCTACTGATCCAGCGGGGGTTGTTCGAGTCATGAGTGACCAGCAACTGATGCATGAAGTCGTCAAGCTCGCCCTTCTGGCCGGCAACGCGATCCTACCTTACTGGCGGGCCGACGTTGCCGTGCAGAGCAAGGCCGACGACTCCCCGGTGACCGCTGCCGACCTGGCAGCGCATCAGGTCATTGTCGACGGTTTGCAGGCGCTGGCGCCGCAGATCCCGGTACTGTCCGAGGAAGATTGCAATATCCCCCTGGCCGAACGCCAGGGCTGGCAACGCTGGTGGCTAGTCGATCCATTGGACGGGACCAAGGAATTCATCGCCGGCAGCGAGGAATTCACCGTCAACATTGCGCTGATCGAGAATGGCGAGGTGGTATTTGGCGTGGTGACCATGCCTACCAACGGGCGCGCCTACTTCGGTGGACGCGGCCTGGGCGCCTGGCGCGCCGAGGCCGATGGACAGGTCGTGGCGATACAGGTGCGCAACACCCCGCCAGCCGATGGCCGCTTCACCGTGGTAGCCAGCCGCCGTCACTCCAGCCCCGAGCAGGAAGCGTTGCTGGCCGGGCTGGGGGCTGCGGTGGGAGAACTGGAGTTGGCCAATATCGGCAGCTCGTTGAAGTTCTGCCTGCTGGCCGAAGGCAGTGCCGACTGCTATCCGCGTCTGGCGCCGACCTCGCAGTGGGATACGGCTGCGGCCCAGGGCGTGCTGGAAGGGGCTGGCGGAGAGGTGATCGGGCTCGATGGCCAGGCATTCCGTTATCCGCCTCGTGAGTCACTGCTCAACCCGTTCTTCCTGGCGTTGCCCGGCACTGCCAGGTGGCGCCAGGCGTTGGTCCAGCTCGCGCTAGCGATGTAGCACGTATTGGCCGCTGAAGGTCACGGCGGGCTCATCGCTGCCTGCGTTGCTCACCGTGGTGTGCAGCGTCAGGCGTGCTCGGCCACGCCGCTGGTACAGGGTCAGGAAACGCTCCCAGGTTTTCTCGTCCGGCGCTGGGCAGCGCGCCACCGCAGCGCCGGTCACCGGCAGCGGGTAGCTGATCTGGCCTTCCTGGATGACGATATGGCCGTCGTCGATGCCCAGCTCGCGCAGGCGCAGGTGTAACCAGCCCCATCCCACCAGCACTGCGGCGCAGTAAAGGCTGCCGCCGAACATGGTGCTCTTGTGGTTGACGTTGGCCGCCAGCGGCAGTTGCAGGCGCAGGCAGTGGGCCTGCCAATCGATGACCTCCAGGCCCATCTCGCGGGTCAGGGGAATGTCGTTATGCAGCACCGTTTGCAGGTACTGGCTGTCGGTGGTCATGGGCGGTTGTCCTCTTGGTCGTCATGCCCGCTGCTGCCGCCTTCGAAATTGAGGCCATGCTTGCGCAGCTTGTCGTGCAGGGTCTTGCGCGGAATGCCGAGCGCCTCGGCCAGGCTGCGCATGGAGCCGTGGGGTTGGCCCAGTTCGGCGGCGATCAGCGAGCGCTCGAACTGTTCGACCTGCTCGCTGAGGTTGCCGGTCACGACTGCTGTGGCCGGCGCCGGCGCTGTGGGTGCCTGGCCATCCAGGGCCAGCTCCAGGCCCAGGGCGAAGCGTTCCGCCGCGTTCTGCAGTTCGCGCACATTGCCTGGCCATTCGTGGCGCAAGAGCATGGCGCGGTGGGCGGGTTGCAGGCTATGGGGCGTCAGGCCGTGGCGCTCGCTGGCGGCATCGGCGAAGTGCTGGAACAGCACCAGAATGTCGTCACCGCGCTCGCGCAGGGCCGGGATGCGCAGCGGCGCCACGTTGAGTCGATAGTAGAGGTCGGCGCGGAAGCGCCCTTGGTCGGCGGCCTGGCGCAGGTCCTCCTTGGTCGCGGCGATGATGCGTAGGTCGAGGGGGATCAACTGGTTGCCGCCCAGGCGCTCGACCACGCGCTCCTGAAGCAGACGCAGCAGTTTCACCTGTACGTCCAGGCTCATGCTCTCGATCTCGTCAAGGAACAGCGTGCCGCCGTTGGCGAACTCGAACTTTCCGATGCGGCGCTTCTGCGCGCCGGTGAACGCGCCGGGTTCGTGTCCGAACAGCTCGCTCTCGACCACCGACTCGGCGAGGGCGCCGGCGTTGATGGCGACGAAGGGGCCGTCGCGACGGCTGGACAAGTCGTGCAGCGCCCGCGCCACCACTTCCTTGCCGGCGCCGGTTTCGCCCAAGATCAGCACGTCGGCGCGGGTCCCGGCCAGTGCACCGATCTGTTCACGCAGCCGCTGCATGGCCGGCGAATGGCCGACCAGGCGCGTGGCCAGCTGCTGGCGGTCGCTCAGGGCCAGGCGCAGGCTTCGGTTGTCCAGGACCAGGCGGCGCAGGTCCAGGGCGCGGCGCACGCTGTCGAGCAGCGCATCGCTGGCGAAGGGCTTTTCCAGGAAGTCGTAGGCACCGGCGCGCATTGCCTGCACCGCCAGCGGTACGTCACCGTGGCCGGTGATCAGCAGCACTGGCAGTTCGTTGTCGCGTCCGTGCAGCTGTTCGAGCAGTTGCAGACCATCGATGCCGGGCATGCGGATATCGCTGACCACCACCCCCGGCCAGTCCGGCTCGATACGCTCGGCAAGGCCCTGGGCATCGGCCAGGGCGAGCACCTTGAGCCCGGCCAGGTCCAGGGTTTGGCTCAGGGCCTGGCGCAGGTGGGGGTCGTCGTCGACCAGGATCACCTGGGCGCGGCTGTCGATCAGGGGCTCGGTCGTCATGCCGACGTATCCTCCGAAGATTGCAGGTTGGCTCCGGGCTTGGCCACGCGTAGGCGCAGGGTGAGCAAGGCACCGCCTTCCGGGTGATTGCCCAGCAGCAGTTCGCCGCCCAGGGCCAGCATCAGACTCTCGCAAATGGCCAGGCCTAGGCCCAGGCCCTGAGTGCGGGTCTTGGTGGTGAAGAAAGGTTCCTTGGCATGCTCCAAGGCCTGGCGGCTGAAGCCCGGGCCATTGTCACGGATGTACAGGTAGACGTCGTCGTCACGTCTTTCGGCACTTAGCCAGAGCTTGCGCGGGTTGGCCTTCTCGGTCAGGGCGTCGAGGGCATTGGCCAGCAGGTTGCCCAGCACTTGACGCAATCGGGTTTCGCCGGCTTGCACCCAGAAGGTGGCCTCGGGCAAGTCGCGGATCAGCTCGACGGCCATCGCCCGCCTGCGCTTGGCCAGCAATGCCAGTGCGTCGTCCAGCGCCGGTTGCAAGGCCACGCTTTCCGGCGCATGGCGGTCGCGGCGGGCAAAGGCGCGCAGATGGGCGATGATCGAGGCCATGCGCCCGGTCAGCTCGCCGATCAGCTTGAGGTTGCCGCGCACGTCCTCGGTACGCTGGTGGTCGAGCAGGATCTCGGCGTTTTCCGCATAGCTGCGAATCGCCGCCAGGGGTTGGTTGAGTTCGTGGCTGATGCTCGCCGACATGGTGCCCAACACCGACAGCTTGCCGGCCTGGACCAGCTCGTCCTGGGCCCGCACCAACTCCTGCTGGGCGTTTTCGCGCTCGAGCACGGCGCTTTTCAGGCGGGTGTTGAGTCCTTCTAGGTCCGCGGTGCGGGCGGCCACGCGCTTTTCCAGCTCCTGGCGGCCCTTGGCCTCGAAGTCGATGCGGTCGATGTAGTGACGGCGTCGCTGCATCAGCAGGCCGGCCAATAGCATCAGCACCAGCAGCGTGGCGCCACCGATGGCCATCACCGTCTGCACCGAGCGGTCGACCAGCATGCGCGGCGCCAGGATGCTGACCTGCCAGCCGGTTTCCTTGATGTCGCGGCTCTGCGAGATCCAGGCGTCATGGTTGAGTTGCAATGGTTGCGGCGCCTGGGTCGGGTAGGGTTGGATGGCGATGATGGCCTGGCGCTCGGCGTCGCTCAGCGGGCGCGTGGCACGAAAGCGCCATTCCGGTCGCGATGTGAGCACCACCACACCGTTGTGGTCGGTCACCAGCAATTGCTCCGGTGTGCGTCCCCAGAGGGTTTCGGTGTGGTCGAGATCGACCTTGACCACCAGCACGCCGATCACCCGCTCGCGGTCGCGCACAGCAGCGGCGAAGAAGTAGCCGCGTTTGGCCGAGGTGGTGCCCTGACCGAAGAAACGACCCAGGTGGCCGGCCATGGCTTCATTGAAATAGGGGCGGAAGGCGAAGTTGCGTCCCACGAAGGTGTCGCGCTTGTCCCAATTGGAAGCGGCCAAGGTGTTGCCGCGGACGTCCATCAGGTACATCACTTCGGCGCCGGTCTGCCGGGTGATGTCCTTGAGCAGGCGATTGGCGTTGGTGACCGCTTCGAGGCGCAATGGGTCGGCCAGCACGCTACGCAATGCCGGCAGGTCACCCAGGATCTGCGGCAAGGTCTCGTACCGATGCAAGGTGCCGAGCAGATTGGCCACGTACAGGTCGAGGGTCTGGCGATTCTGCGATGCCAGTTGGTCCTGATAATAGCGCTCGGCCAGGTGGTGCAGCGGCCAGAGCAAGGGAGCCAGGCACAGGGCCAGGAGGGCAAGGCTGCGCCAGCGTGGGCGGCGGGGAGGCGTGGGCTTTGCAATCATCGGGTGGAATGCGCCAGAAGGGTCTGGCGCAATTATGCGCTACTTCAGGCAGTCGATCAGCGCCTGCTGCCAGTGCGGTTGGCTGACCTGCCACTCACGGGCCAGGCGCGAGCAGTCGAGCCGGGAGTTGAGTGGTCGGCGCGCAGGGGTCGGATACTCGCTGGACGGGATCGGCAGCAGCTCGGCGCATGGCAGCCCCCGGGCCTTGAGCTGTTCGCCGATGGCCTGGGCGAAGCCGAACCAGGACGTCTCGCCCTGGGCGGTGAGGTGGTAGGTACCCCAGGCGCCGGCCTGGCCGTTTTGCCAGCGTTCGATCAGCGCGCGGGTGCTGAATGCGATGGTACTGGCCCAGGTCGGTGCGCCGATCTGGTCACAGACGATGCGCAGCTCGGGCTTTTCCTGGAGCAGGCGTTGCATGGTCAGCAGGAAATTGCGCCCGTGCAGCGAATACACCCAGCTGGTGCGCAGGATCAGGTGCTCGCCACCGACGGCAGCGATGGCTTGTTCGCCGGCCAGCTTGCTGCGGCCATACACCCCCAGCGGATTCGGTGCGTCGTCCTCGGTGTAGGGGGCCGGTTTGTCGCCATCGAACACGTAGTCGGTGGAGTAATGGATCAGCGGCACGCCTAGGCGGGCGGCTTCCTCGGCCAGAACCCGGGGGCTTTCGGCGTTGATCGCGAAGGCCAGTTCGGTTTCGTGTTCGGCCTGGTCCACCGCCGTGTGTGCGGCGGCGTTGATGATCAGGTCGGGCGCCAGTTCCCGCAAGGGTTCGCGCAGCGCTTCGGGTTGAGCCAGATCGAGTTGTTCGCGGCCCAATAGGTGCAACTCGCCGAGGCCGCCCAGTTCCGCTTGCAGGGCCTGGGCGACCTGGCCGTTGCGGCCACACACCAGGACCTTCATGGGAACAGCTCCGCGTCCTTGAACGACACGCCAGCCTGGTCCTTGGCCGACAGCTGCGGTTGCTCGGCCAGCTCCCAGTCGATCGCCAGGGTCGGGTCATCCCAACGGATACAGCGCTCGGCGGATGGGTTGTAGTAGTCGGTGGTCTTGTAGAGGCATTCGGCCGATTCGCTCAGCACCACGAAACCGTGGGCGAAGCCTGCCGGTACCCACAGCTGGCGGTGGTTGTCGGCGGACAGGCGCACGGCAACCCACTGGCCAAAGGTTGGCGAGTGCTTGCGGATGTCCACGGCCACGTCCAGCACTTCGCCCTGGACCACGCGCACCAGTTTGCTCTGAGGGTTCTGCAGTTGGTAGTGCAGGCCGCGCAGCACGCCTTTCTGCGAGCGCGAGTGGTTGTCCTGGACAAACGTCACATCGACTCCGGTCTGGTCGGCGAAGGCGCGGGCATTGAAGCTTTCGAAGAAGAAGCCGCGGCTGTCGCCGAACACCTTGGGTTCGATGATCACGACATCGGGGATAGCGGTCTTGATGATATTCATCGGTTTTCTCCGCGACATACCCCGTACTTTAGTGCGGGGAGGGATAGCGAGGCGTGCGAACTGCGCGCCCTTACGCCGGCCTGTCTTGCTCCTCGATGTAGCGCCGAACCCCGTCCAATGACGCACCGCCTACGCTGCCGGCGAAATACGACGCCGACCATAACGCATTCCCCTGCCAGGCTGGTTGCATCAATTCCGGGAAATAACACGCAACGAATCCTCCACTAGACCAACCTTGATAAAACCATGGTAAACGCGCTATTTTGCTGAACAATATGGATAAAGGCCAATCCAGAATGAAAACCACCAAAACCCTCCAATTGCGCATCAAGGACAGGCATGCGCCCGTTCTGCGCGCGTGGGCGCGGTCGGTTAACACTGCCTGGAATTACCTGAACGAACTTCAGCACCGCGCTTGTGCAGCGGTGCGGGCTGATCGTTGTTGGCAACGTCAAGCCCAAAGCGTTGGCTAAGACCCAAATGGCCAAGTCGGTGCACGACGCCGGTTGGGGCATGTTGAAAACGATGCTGTCTTACAAATGCGATAGCGCAGGCATCGTTTTTCGTGAAGTCAACGAAGCGTACACCACCCAAGCCTGTTCGCATTGCGGCGCACTCCCGCCCAGTAGTCCGAAAGGTAGGACCGGCCTTGGAATAAGAGAATGGACTTGTGAGTGTGGTGTCACTCACGACCGCGACATTAACGCGGCGAGGAACATTCTCGCGGTCGGGCATGGCCGTCTACCTGTAGGAATCCCCGTCCTTTAGGGTGGGGAGGATGTCAAGCGTGCTCTTTCGCCAGGGTGTGTAGGTATTGCCCGTAACCGGTCTTCTTCAGTTCCTCGGCTTTGGCCTGCAACTGGTCACGACCGATCCAGCCCTTCTGGAAGGCAATCTCTTCCAGGCAGGCCACTTTCAGGCCCTGGCGGTGTTCGATGGTCTGCACGTACTGGGAAGCTTCCAGCAGGCTGTCGTGGGTGCCGGTGTCGAGCCAGGCGAAGCCACGGCCAAAACGCTCGACACGCAGGTCGCCGCGTTGCAGGTAGGCATTATTGACGTCGGTGATCTCCAGCTCGCCGCGTGGCGACGGCTTGATGCCCTTGGCGATCTTGACCACGTCGTTGTCGTAGAAGTACAGCCCGGTGACGGCATAGCTGGACTTCGGTTCGAGCGGCTTCTCCTCGATTGACAGGGCTTTGCCCTGGTCGTCGAACTCGACCACACCGAAGCGTTCCGGGTCTTTGATCCAGTAGCCGAATATCGTTGCCCCTGAGGATTGGCGTACAGCCCGCAGAAGCTGCTCGCTGAAGCCTTGTCCGTGGAAGATGTTGTCGCCCAGGATGAGGCAGACCGAGTCGTCACCAATGAACGATTCGCCGATCAGGAACGCCTGGGCCAAACCGTCTGGAGACGGTTGTTCGGCATAGCTGAGGTTGAGGCCGAACTGATGACCATCACCGAACAACTGGCGGTACTGGGGCAGGTCCTGCGGGGTGGAGATAAGCAGAATGTCACGGATACCGGCCAGCATCAGCACCGAGATCGGGTAGTAGATCATCGGCTTGTCGTAGATCGGCAGCAGCTGCTTGGAGACGCCGAGAGTGATGGGGTGCAGGCGGGTGCCGGAGCCGCCCGCCAGGACGATACCTTTGGTCATGCGATCAGGTCATTCGAGTCGGAGTGGGCCAAGGGGACACCTCGGTAACTGCCATCCTGGACATGCGCGCACCATTCAAGGTTGCCCAGGTACCACTGCACGGTCTTGCGCAGGCCGGACTCGAAGCTTTCTTCCGGAGTCCAACCGAGCTCGCGCTCGATCTTGCTCGCATCGATGGCGTAGCGTACGTCGTGGCCGGGGCGATCCTTAACGAAGGCGATCAGGTCGGTATAGTGTGCCACGCCCGCTGGACGCTCCGGCGCCAGCTCTTCGAGCAGCGCGCAGATGCTGCGTACCACATCGATGTTCTTCTGTTCGTTGTGCCCGCCGATGTTGTAGGTCTCACCAACCGTGCCCCGGATCAGCACCTGAAGCAGGGCTCGGGCGTGGTCATCGACGAACAACCAGTCGCGTATCTGCAGGCCGTTGCCGTACACCGGCAAGGGTTCGCCAGCCAGAGCGTTGAGAATGACCCGTGGTATGAGTTTCTCCGGAAATTGGAAAGGGCCATAGTTATTCGAGCAGTTGCTCAGCAGCACCGGCATGTCGTAGGTGCGGTACCAGGCACGGACCAGATGATCGGATGCCGCCTTGCTGGCGGAGTACGGCGAGCTCGGCGCGTAGGGCGTGGTTTCGGTGAACAGGTCATCGACACCGTGCAGGTCGCCATACACCTCATCTGTGGAAACATGGTGGAAGCGGAAGGCTTGGCGTTTGTCCGTCGACAGACGTTGCCACCAGGCACGGGTGGTTTCGAGCAGGGTGTAGGTACCGAGGATGTTGGTCTGAATGAAGGCGGCAGGGCCTTCGATGGAGCGGTCGACATGCGACTCGGCGGCTAGATGCATGATCGCATCGGGTTGGAAACGCTCCAGCAATGCGGCGACGGTACGCTGGTCGCAGATGTCTGCCTTGGCGAATTCGTAGCGGCTGTTGCTCGCAATGCAGTGAAGTGATTCGAGGTTACCTGCGTAGGTGAGCTTATCGAGATTCAGCACCTCGTGCTCTGTGTGTTTGATCAGGTAACGAATCAGGGCCGAACCGATGAAACCGGCTCCCCCGGTGACGAGGATGCGCATGTGCGATTGCCTTCTGGCCAGCGGTGGTGTGCTTAATCAGAGTAGCTTGTCGGCTGCGGCCCCCCTAGGCAAGTGCCGGCTGCACCGTGTATCCGACGCTTTGTCTCAAAGCCCTCTTGTTTATTCGCCGCGCTAGTGGCGATATACGCAGAAAAAAACCGAGGTTCCCCGTTCATGCCCCTCCGCACCCTGATCCAGCGTTCCAGTCAGCCCACCCCTTCGCTCAGCGAAGCTCAGGCGCATGCCCTGCTGCGGGCGCACTACGATCTGGCGGGCAGCCTGCAGTCGCTGGGCAGCCAGCAGGACCTCAATTTCAGGGTCGACAGCGATCAGGGACGGTTCGTGCTCAAGGTCTGCCACGCCAGCTATGCCCAGGTAGAGCTCGAGGCGCAGCATGCGGCGTTGGCCTACCTGCGCGAGCAGGGCCTGCCCGTGCCGGCAGTGCGTCCCGCACGCGACGGCCAGGCGCTGCTCGCCATGGACGTCGAAGGCCAGGCACTGCGCGCCCGCCTGCTCGACTATATCGACGGTCAACCGCTGACCCGCATCAAGCACATGCCGCCGCGGCTGATGGCCGAGCTTGGCGAGCTGTGCGCTCGGGTCGACAAGGCCCTGGCGGATTTCGACCACCCTGGCCTGACGCGGACGTTGCAGTGGGACCCACAACATGCCCACGCGCTCATCGCCCATTTGCTTCCGAGCCTTCAGGATGCGTCCAAACGCACCAGCGTCGAACAGGCGACGCAATTGGCAGCCGAGCGCCTGGCACCGCTGGCGGCGCATTTGCCAAGCCAGGCCGTGCACCTGGACATCACCGATGACAACGCCGTATGGGCCCGCGATGACGAACGCCAATGGCAACTGCAGGGGGTGATCGATTTCGGCGATCTGTTGCGCACCTGGCGGATCGCCGATCTGTCGGTCACCTGCGCGGCGTTGTTGCATCACGCCGAGGGCGATCCCCTGCGTGTCCTGCCTGCGGTAGCTGCCTATCACGCCTGTAACCCGCTCACCGAGGCCGAGCTGCGCGCCTTGTGGCCGCTGGTGCTGAACCGCGCCGCCGTGCTCGTCCTCAGCAGCGAGCAGCAACTGACGATCGATCCGGGCAATCAGTACATCCTCGACAATATCGCCCACGAGTGGGACATCTTCGACACTGCCACGGCGGTTCCTTGCGCCTTGATGGAAGCGGCCATCCTGCAAGCGGCCGGCTTGAACGCCGAGGCCCCGGCTTTGCAGGGCTGCGTGCCATTGCTACCCGCGCTGGCCGGGCTGCCCGTGACACGGCTCGACCTGGGCGTGCTCAGTCGTCATCATGAGGCTGGCAATTGGCAGCAGCCTGGTTTCGATCAGCGTCTGCTGGCCGCCCAACCCGCGCCGGCCTGCACCCTGCATGGCCAGTATCGCCTTTCGCAAACCCATATCGATCGCCCCGATGAACCGGCCACGTGCGCCTTGGGTGTGGAGTTGCACCTGCAACCCGGCACTGCCGTTCACGCCCCCCAGGAGGGCATCTGGCAGCGTACCGGCGAAGGGCGAGGTTGCTTGCGCAGCGACGGCTGGAGCCTGTGGTTGAGCGGCCTGGAGCGAGCGCCGGAAGACGCTGCGACGATTGCCCGGGGCCAGTCGCTGGGCAGCGCCTCGGCCCTGCTCGCGGTCCAACTGTGCCGAGCGCCGAACGTGCAGCCACCGTTCTTCGCCAAGCCATCCCATGCGGCTGCCTGGCTGGCCCTGTGCCCGTCGCCGGCGGCGCTACTGGGTTTCGATTGCGATGCCGAACCGCTGCAAGACCCGGCCGCCTTGCTGGCTCGCCGCGATGCCAGCTTCGCTCGCTCGCAGAAGCACTATTACGCGCAGCCGCCGCACATCGAACGTGGCTGGCGCAACTACCTGATCGACATGCAAGGCCGCTCGTACCTCGACATGCTCAACAATGTCGCGGTGCTCGGTCATGGTCATCCGCGCATGGCCGCCGAGTCGGCGCGGCAATGGTCGCTGCTCAACACCAACTCGCGTTTCCACTACGCCGCCATCGCCGATTTCTCCGAGCGCTTGCTGGCCCTGGCACCGCCGGGCTTCGATCGGGTGTTCCTGGTCAACAGCGGCACCGAGGCCAACGATCTGGCGATCCGCTTGGCCTGGGCCTACAGCGGCGGGCGCGACCTGCTGAGCGTGCTGGAGGCCTATCACGGCTGGTCGGTGGCCACGGACGCGATCTCCACTTCGATCGCCGACAACCCACAGGCTTTGGAAACGCGACCGGACTGGGTGCACCCGGTAGAGGCGCCCAATACCTTCCGCGGGCGCTACCGCGGTGCAGACAGCGCTGGCGACTATCTGCGCGACGTAGAGGCCAAGCTTGCCGATCTCGATGCCCGGGGACGCCAGCTGGCGGGCATGATCTGCGAGCCGGTCTATGGCAACGCCGGGGGCATCTCGCTGCCGCCCGGTTATCTGCGCGAAGCCTATGCCCAGGTACGGGCCCGTGGCGGCGTGTGCATCGCCGACGAAGTGCAGGTCGGCTATGGCCGCCTCGGTGAGTACTTCTGGGGCTTCGAGGAGCAGGGTGTGGTGCCCGATATCATTACCATGGCCAAAGGCATGGGCAACGGCCAGCCGCTCGGCGCGGTCATCACCCGACGCGAGATTGCCGAGGCGCTGGAGGCCGAGGGCTACTTCTTCTCTTCGGCCGGCGGTAGCCCGGTGAGCTGCCGGATCGGCATGGCGGTGCTGGATGTCATGCAGGAGGAGGGGTTGTGGCAGAACACCCGGGAAACCGGTGCCTACTTCAAGGGGCGCCTGCAGTCCCTGGTCGATAAACATCCGCTTGCCGGGGCTGCCCATGGCTCGGGCTTCTATCTGGGGCTGGAGCTGGTGCGCGATCGCCAGACTCTGGAACCCGCCACGGCGGAGACCCAACACCTCTGCAACCGCCTGCGTGACCTGGGCATCTTCATGCAGCCAACCGGCGACTACCTGAACATCCTCAAGATCAAGCCGCCGATGTGCACCACCCGCGCCAGCGTCGACTACTTCGTCGACAGCGTTGACCGCATCCTGGCGGAAGGTCTTTAAGCCTTTACAGCCTCATATGCCGATTCTTATCGGTATGTGAGGCATTTCTATGTCTAAAAATTTAGCATGTCTGCTTTAAATGCCGATATATATCGGCTATAAAGCGTTCTATTCTCAGGCATGAACTTGCCGGCAGAACGGATACACGCCGATGCCATCCAATTGACCAACGACCTGGTGCGGATCGACACCGGGCCCTCGCAGAGGTTTACCGATGAAAACCCTCAATTCCACACCCCGCGCCGATGGCTTCCACATGCCAGCCGAGTGGGCTCCCCAGAGCCAGGTCTGGATGGTCTGGCCGGAGCGCCCGGACAACTGGCGCCTGGGCGGCAAGCCGGCCCAGGCGGCTCACCTGACCTTGGCCAAGGCCATCGCCCGTTTCGAGCCAGTGACCGTGGCCGTTTCTGCCGGCCAATACGAGAACGCTCGCCGCCAGCTCGACCTGCCCAACATCCGAGTGGTGGAGATCAGCAACGATGACGCCTGGGTGCGTGACACCGGGCCGACCTTCGTCATCAACGACCACGGCGAAGTGCGCGGCGTGGATTGGGCTTTCAACGCCTGGGGCGGTTTCGACGGTGGCCTGTATGCGCCATGGAACCGCGACGAGGAATTGGCGGCCAAGGTGCTGGAAATGGAGCGCTGCCAGCGTTACCACACCGAGGGCTTCGTGCTCGAAGGCGGCTCGATCCACGTCGATGGTGAAGGCACGCTGATCACCACCGAAGAGTGCCTGCTCAATCGCAACCGTAACCCGCACCTCGATCGCGAGCAGATCGAAACCATCCTGCGCGATCATCTGGCGGTGGACACCATCGTCTGGCTGCCGGATGGCTTGTACAACGACGAGACCGATGGCCACGTCGACAACTTCTGCTGTTACGTCGCACCCGGCGAAGTGTTACTGGCCTGGACAGATGATTCCAACGATCCCAACTATGCGCGCTGCCATGCCGCCTATGAGGTGCTGAAAAATACCCGCGACGCCAAAGGCCGCGAGTTCGTCGTGCACAAGATGCCGATTCCGGGCCCGCTGTACGCGACCGAAGAAGAGTGCGCAGGCGTCGATCAGGTGCAGGGCAGCCAGGAACGCGACCCATCGGTGCGGCTGGCCGGCTCGTACGTCAACTTCCTGATCGTCAATGGCGGCATCATTGCCCCAAGCTTCGACGACCCAGCCGATGCCCAAGCCAGAGCGATTCTGAGCAAGGTCTTCCCCAATCACGAAGTGGTGATGATCCCCGGGCGTGAGCTGTTGCTCGGCGGTGGCAACATTCATTGCCTGACTCAGCAGCAACCGGCACCGGTAAAGCGGTGAGCGATGACCTGAGTCGAAAGAGGCCCGTCCCGTGACGGGCCTTTTTGTTGGGCGACATCTGGTATACCAGGATGGCATACGTTTTGTATCGTTTTTTCAAGCAGATACGGCACCCCCGTACTGTAACAATGACGACGTAAGTTAGCCGCTCACGGCCCAGGGAGTACGTGTAGAGATGAACGCCGCAAGTGAGTCGGTTTTGCCCCCATCGGCAATGAGTCCTCAATCGCTCAAAACTTTGACGCAGTGGTTGAAGCACCATGGATGCAAACGGGTCAGGACGACCGACCCCCGACGTCTGCTTGACGGGCGTTACCCGCAAGGTCTGCTTAGCGATGCCGAGCTGGAAGCCTTGCAGGCAGTCTGGCGCTGAACTCCAGTCACCTCTGCCAGCGTAAAACGCCACCGCTCGCGGTGGCGTTTTCGTTTGTGATCCATACCCGTGCAGCGCTGCCGCCGGTTGTAGGACAAAATACCCTGGATAGGTTGGAAAACTGAGAAAAATGCCCGGACTAAGGCGAAAAACCAGGTAGATCAACCTGCATTTCACGAGTTTTTGACATTTGTAATCATGCACGGCTAGGATTCGGCCAACGCCTGCTGGCCAATCCCTGGCCATGCTGCTGTTCAAGGCCCGCTGCGCTTGTCCCGGCGGGCTTTCCAGTTCGGATCCGCATTAACGTCGAAGCCTACGACTGGGGCGTTGGTTCCCGGCGTCATCTTGCAGCGCGTTTTTGATTACGAAATAAGGAAAACAAATGTTGAAAACCAGGATCAGCCTGGTCGCCCTGGCATTGATCGCCGCGACCCAGGCCCAGGCCAACGATCAGGCCGAAAGCAAAGGCTTCATCGAAGACAGCCACGCCAACCTGTTGCTGCGCAATGCCTACATGAACCGCGACAAGAAGCACGGTACGAAAGACCAGAGCGAGTGGGGCCAGGCCTTCATCGGCAAGTTCGAGTCCGGCTTCACCCAGGGCACCGTCGGGGTCGGCGTCGATGCCTTCGGCCTGTACGCCCTGCGCCTGGACGGCGGCAAGGGCCGCAACGGCGCTCCCGGCATCGACTTCTTCAAGGCCAGTGATACCGACCCAGCCAACTCGCCGCACAACCTGGCCCGTGGCGGCGCGGCCATCAAGTTCCGTGTTTCCAACACGGTGCTCAAGTATGGCGACATGATGCCCGAGCTGCCGGTGCTGCAGTACGACGACAGCCGCCTGCTGCCTGAGAGCTACACCGGTACCTTCATCACCTCCAAGGAGATCGAAGGTCTGGTGGTGAACGCCGGTCACTTCACCCAGGAAGCGCGCAAGAGCGCCGAAGGTCGTGACAGCGGCCACCTGAAGTCGATCGACGTGTTCGGCGGCAGCTACAGGTTCACCGAGAACTTCACCGCGTCCCTGTACACCTCCGATGTCCAGGACGTCATGAAGAAGCACTACCTGGGTCTGAACTACGTCTACCCGATCTCGGCAGACCAGTCCCTGACCCTGGACTTCAACGGCTACAAGTCGGACATCGACAAGAAGTACGTCGACCGCGCCGACCTGACCGGCGACGACAACACCATCTGGAGCCTGGCGGCGACCTACGCCTTCGGCCCGCATTCGGTGACCATCGCCCACCAGCGCAGCACCGGCAGCACCGGCTACCAGTACGGCTGGTACCAGGACCGTGGCGGCGTGGGTGACGGTGGCTCGACCATCTACCTGGCCAACTCCTACTGGTCCGACTTCAACGCCGAAGACGAGCGCTCTTGGCAGATCGCCTACGGCCTGGACTTCGGTGCCTATGGCGTACCGGGCCTGAGCTACAAGATCGCCTACGTGCGGGGTGACAACATCAACACCCACGGCTTCGGCGAAGGTAAAGAGCGCGAAATCTTCAACCAGCTGCAATACGTGGTTCAAGACGGCCCAGCCAAGGACCTGTCCCTCAAGCTGCGTGGCTCCTGGCTGCGGACCTCGGAGAGCGTTCGCCAGAACGGTTACTTCGACGACGGCAACGAAGTGCGCGTCTTCGTCGAATACCCGATCAGCTTCTTCTGATCGACTCGGCGTCTGCAACAGCCCCGGCCTATGCCGGGGCTGTTTCGTTCAGGTGTACCTCGGCCTGAATGCCCTCTTGCGGATCGCCCAGGCTGGAGTCGCTAACAGGGCAGCACGACGCTGGCCCGCAATCCACCCCCCTCGCGGTTCAGCATCACCAACTCGCCGCCGTGACTGGTGGCAATGCGTTGGGCGATGCTCAAACCCAACCCGTAGCCCCCCGACGCCTGGTTGCGCGAACCCTCGCCGCGCACGAATGGGTCGGTGATGGTCGCCAGCAACGCCGGTGCGACGCCGGGGCCGCGATCATCGACATGGATCGATACTGCCGTGGCAGTCCTTTCCAGGCTGACTGAAATCTCCTTGGCATAGCGCAGCGCATTGACCAGCAGGTTCTGCAGGCAGCGTTGCAGCAGCAGGGCATCGACCTGCAGGCTGCCGGCCTGGCCACGGACAGGGAGCGGCTCCTCGGCGCTGGCCAGTTCCGCGCACAGCCGCGCCACCAGGCGATCGAGGTTGACCGGTTGCAGGTTCTGCTGCTCGCCGGCGCGCAGGTAATCCAGGACCTGGCCGATCATGTCGTCCATCTGCGTGATGTTCTGCCGCAAGCGCTCGCGCTGCTCATCGTCCTTCAGCCGCTCCAGGCGCAGCCGCATACGTGTCAGCGGGGTGCGCAGGTCGTGGGATACGGCGGCGAGGAAATAGGCCTTGTCGTTGACCATGGCAATCAGCCGTTGCTGCATGGCGTTGAAGGCCATGGCTGCCTGGCGTACCTCCTGCGGGCCATCCAAGGCCAGTGGCGTCTGCTCCAGGTTGCTGCCCAGGCCGCGTGCGGCATCGGCCAGGCGCTGCAGCGGGCGCAGGCACAGGCGTACTGCCACCAGGCAGACCAGTAGCACCGCGACGATGCGCAACGCATAGACCCGCAGCAGGTAGTCGCTGATCAGTACCCATGCCGACTCGCCGCTCCAGCCTTGCAGCTCCTGGCCCTCGATGGTCAGCCAGTGGCCGTCGGCCAGGGACACTGCGAAGGCGATATGCGCCTTCGCAGTGCGCAGGCCGAACAGGCTGCGCCAGACGATCGGCTGGCCCAGCTCATCGGTCAGTTTCACATTCAGCAGGCGCACGGCCTGTTCATGTCCCAACTCATAGCCGAGGGCTTGGCGCAGCAGCAGTTCGACCCGCCGGCGTCCGCGACGCTCGTCGTGCTGGCTGGTCGGCAGGCTCTCGGTGCAACCCAGGCGATAGTGCGCTGGAATCTGCAGGCTGCCCGGGTGGCAGTCAGCCTGGGCGATAAAGGGCGCACTGCGCGCAGCGATCAGCCGTACCGGCGCCTCCAGCACCTGGGCGAATCGCACGTCGAACCAGATGCTGCTCGACATCAGCTGGATGAGCAGCGTGCCGCTGACCATGATCAGCAGTAGCTGGCCGAACAATGTACGCGGCCACAACCGGCGCAGCAGGCGCATCTCAGGCGTGAGCCTCGGCCTGACCGAGGGTCAGCAGGTAGCCTTCGTTGCGGATGGTGAGGATCTGCGCGCGGGCTGCCGAGCTTCGGCGCAGGTGCTGGCGAAGGCGGCTGATGCACATGTCCACCGAGCGATCGTCGGGGAGGTGATCGCGGCCGAAGGCGCTGCGTGTCAGCAAGTCGCGGGACACCACGCGTTCATTGGCCTCGAGCAATTCCTGCAGCACGCGGAAGTCGGAGCGGGGCAGGGTGTGGATAGTGGTGTCCGGACAGCTCAGCAGGCGCTTGACCGGATCGAGGCGAAAACCGGCGAACGCCACAGCCTGCCCCACAGGCTCGGGCAGGCTGGCCTCCAGGCGCTGTGGCCGGCGCAGCACTGCCTTGATCCGGGCGATCAGCTCGCGTGGCTCGAAGGGCTTGGCCAGATAGTCATCGGCCCCCACTTCGAGGCCGATGATACGGTCGAACGTGCTGCCCTTGGCCGACAGCATGATCACAGCCAGCCCAGGCACTGCCTGCAATTGACGGCACAGGCTGAGGCCATCCTCGCCGGGCAGCATCAGGTCGAGCACCACCAGATCGACTTTGTGCCGCGCCAGTTGCTCGCGCATACCCTCGCCGTCGACCGCCGCCACCACGGCGTAGCCGGCATCGGTGAGGTAATCGCAGAGAAGTTCGCGGATCTCGTCGTCATCATCGACGACCAGCAGGGTCGTGCTCATCGGGTAAATCACCTGTGAGAGGAAAGGGCCGGTGGCGCCTCGTTACGTTCGATTACATCCCCGTACACGCCGGGCATGGAGCCCAACGGGCTTATCCATAGAATCGTAACAAAAAATCATCTGCGAATACGAAGTCTTCCCAAATGAAACCCCACAGCACCCTTCGCCATGTCCAATTTCACTCCTGCGGCGGTAGCCGCCTCAGCCCGCTTGCCCTGTGCATCGCCTTGACCCTGAGTGCCGGCGCCATGGCCGCCGATGGTCAGCCGCTGGAACTGGAGGCCACCCAGATCGAGGACAGCGCCTTGCTCCCTGCGGACGATGCCGGGCAGCTCGGTTACACCGTCGAGAGCAGCCGCAGTTCCACCGGGCTCAAGCTGACCCCACGGCAGACCCCGCAGTCGGTCACCACCATCACCCGCCAGCAGATGGATGACCGTGGTGTTCGCAACCTCGAGCAGGCGCTGGACACCACTCCAGGGGTGACCAGCAGCAAGTCGGAAGTGGGCGGGCGTACCGATTTCCGCGCCCGTGGCTACTCGATCAGCAACTGGAAGGTCGACGGCCTGCAGTTCCAGGGCGGCTCCGACTTCAGCGGCGGCGGCAACGCCCTGAACATGGACTTGTACGAGCGCATCGACATCGTCCGCGGCGCCAACGGCCTGCTCGGCGGCACCGGCGACCCCTCGGCTACCGTCAACCTGATCCGCAAGGCCCCGAGCAAGACCTTCGGCGGCAGCGCTTACGCCACCTATGGCAGTTGGGACAAACGCCGTCTGGGCGCCGACCTCAACCTGCCGTTGTCCGAGGATGGCCGCCTGCGTTCGCGTTTCGTCATGACCCAGCAAGATGCCAACTCGTTCCGCGACAACCAGTCCGAGCGCTCCCGCGCGGCCCTGGCCAACTTCGAATTCGACCTGGATGACGCCACCACCCTGGGCGCCGGCTATCAGTACGAATACAACAAAGTGGTCGGCGGTGGTTGGGGTGCCAACATCCCGATCTGGTACCGCGACGGCAGCAAGACCGATCTGCCGCGCAGCACCAATCTGGTGCCGAGCTGGAGCTTCGGCGAGTACACCACCCGCACCGCCTTCGGCTCCCTGGAGCATCGCTTCGACAACGACTGGACCCTCGACCTCAAGGCCGCCCAGAGCACCTCCGAGGTGCTCAATCACCGAGGGCTGGCCAAGGTCAACTCGGCGGGCCGTGGCAGCTACGGCGGCTACTGGGACCAGGATGGCAGCGGCGCGGTGCTCAACGGCTTGCACAGCTCCACCGACACCACCCAGCAGTCGGCGCAGATCGACCTGTCCGGCCCATTCCAATTGTTCGGTCGCACCCACCAGGCCATGGTCGGCTACAACGACAGCCGCACCGTGGCCTGGTCGCCGGAGTACACCTGCACCATGGTCAGCGCCGACACCGTCAGCGCGCCGTCCGTGGGCTGTCAGTTCCGCGCCAACAACGGCTTCCCGGTGACCGACTGGCACAACGGCGTGGACAGCGACTACGACCTGCTCGCCTCACGCACCGGTCGTCACAGCAAGACCACCACGCGCCTCCAGGGCATGTACGCCGCCACCCGCCTCAGCATCACCGATCCGTTCTCGGTGATCGTCGGTGTGCGCACCACCGATTACTCGGCCACCACCCTCAGCGTCAGCGGCGTGCGCAGCAACCAGCAGAACAGCGGCATCGTCACGCCGTACCTGGGTGCGGTGTATGACCTCAACGACACCTACTCGCTCTACGCCAGCTACACCGACATCTTCAACCCGCAAACCGCCGAGACCGCCAGCGGCACCAAGGTCGAGCCGATCCGTGGCCAAAGCTACGAAACCGGTATCAAGGGTGCGTGGCTGGACGGGCGGCTGAATGCATCGGCGGCGTACTTCCGCACCAAACAGGAGAACAAGGCGGTACTCGACGACGGCCTGACCACCCCGACCGGTGGCGATGCCTACAAGGCCGGCACCGGCCAGGAAACCGACGGTATCGACCTGGAGATCGCCGGTGCGCTGACGCCGAACTGGAACATCTACGCCGGTTACACCTACCTGCACTTCCGCCGCGTCGACAGCGACGGTCGCAGCGACCCGTCGCACCTATTCAAGGCCTCGACCACCTATCGTCTGTCCGGCCCGCTCGATCGCCTCACCCTGGGCGTCGGCGTCAAGGCACAGAGCAACATCCGCGCGGTATCCAGCCCCGCCGGGCAGCCGGTCAACGGCGTGAGTGCGGGGTCCACGGACGTGAACTGGTCGGGTTACGCGATCTGGAATGCCATGGCCAAGTACCAGTTGACCGACGATACGGCGGTGAGCCTAAACGTCGACAACCTGTTCGACAAGCATTACTACACCCGGTACGGGTTCTATGCCGGGGCGATCTATGGCGATCCGCGAAACATGTCGCTGACGGTGAGCACGGCGTTCTGACCCCGAGGCTGTGCGCCGTACCTGTAGGAGCCGGTTTGCCGGCGATGGGGCGGGCACAGCCACTTCCATTGGCTATGCAGGTCTGGGCTATTGCCCTTGCATAGCCTCTTGCTGCGGTCCATCGAAGCGCTGCCAAGCCTTCACGAACAGCTCTTCCTCATCGTCTTCCGGCATTTCATCGGAAACCAGAACTCGCACATCCGTGCTGTCCTCGCCTTCCATGCGCAAGCCGACGTAGCGGGTGTCGTTGGCATCCCAGAAGGCTTCCACCTGCGCCATGGAGGCGTTCTCAAGCAGCACCTCGGCATTGTGTTCCAGGATGATCGAGTAGCGTGTTTCGGTAATCATTGCAAAGTGGCTCGCAGGGGCGGAGTGGGGAGGCGGGGGGCGAGAAAGCGGTGCCATTATGCCGCTCTGCTGGGTTGCAATCCTGACCACTCATCGTGTGGGTTCCAGAATATAGGACTGTTTCCTAAGTGCATGGCACCTGCCAATTGTGCAGTAGGCCTTGGCCTGGGGATGGCCAATCATTCGTCGGTTTGTGCTCATAAGCCACTTGTCTGCTGCCCAGAATTGCGCCACTGTAAAGACCATTGTCATTACAATGAGTAAGCCACCATGGCATCCATCAATGTTCGTATCGACGACGATCTCAAAATCCGAGCCTATCGTGAGCTTGAGCGGTTGGGTGTTACGCCCTCCGAGCTCATGCGCCAAGCCTTGCAGTACGTCGCCGAGCGCGGGCAGTTGCCTTTTAAACCTGTGCTCATGACTGATGAAGATGAGGCGCTGCTAGCGACCGTTCGCGAGCGCCTTGCCGACCCTCAGCGAGTGAAGGTTTCGCTGGATGACCTATAGCCTTGAGTTCGATGCGCGAGCGCTAAAGGAATGGCAAAAGCTGGGGGATACGATCCGGCAGCAACTCAAGAAAAAACTCGTCTCGGTTTTGCTGAATCCGAGGGTTGAGGCGAACCGGCTGCATAGCTTGCCGGACTGCTACAAGATCAAGCTGCGCAGTAGCGGCTACCGATTGGTCTACCAGGTGATCGAGTGGTTTTTGTGGTAGCTGTGGATAAGCGCGAGCGGGAACAGGCTTATCGCAAGGCGGCAGAGCGAGTGGTAGGTAAAACGTCATAACGAAAAACCCGTTAACGGGCGGGTTTTAGGGCTTCCAAGGCTTTCGGTTGAATGCGATGGAGCTGGATATGGTGCGGCACCAGGAGTCGAAAAGTATCATAAATCATTGATTTAATTGGTTATAAAAGAATTTGCGCAAAGCGCTATCTCAAAAAATACCCTATAACCTTCGTCTAACTATTTCAGTTTAAAGAGCAGTAAGTTTAAATTTGGAAAGGGTGGGTGTATCAACTACGGATGTTAGTAACTTGATTGGTCTGGGTTCTGCTGGTGGAGAGGTTGGATATGTTTTTATTAGGGTGTGCAGTCCGGCTATAACAAGTAATAAGTTGTCAGCAAATTGGTTCTGGAAGGATGCTGGAGTTGGCTTGTTTGTAAAAGTTTTAGCTGCCCGTTTTAATGAGGCTGTTTATTCTTGAGGTCTGCAGGTAGAGTTCTTCTTGAATTATTTCTGAGGCTTGATTCCAGACCTCAGAAGCGTAGCTTTCAGAAATTCCGAGTTGTAAAAATCGCCATTTCCTCTCGGCATCCCACCATGGAGAATCAACCAAATAATTAACCTTTACGCTTTCGAGGTAAAAACTGATCCAAGAGAGTTGCTTGGGCGGTATCTTGAGTTTAGCTCCGGCGCGTTGAATGGCGGCCCGTCCCTCAGGTGTATGTTTGTCAATAGCTACCCATGTAGGGAAGCTGCTTTCAACATCTGCAGTCGAGGGGGTGACTATAGGTAGTGATGACATCGCAAGATAGGACGCTGCGATACAGAATGCCTTATCCCATTGCCAGCTTGCTTGTTTATAAATACTTCGGGCTGAAGCTGTAACTTTCTTTTGTTCAAGGCTTAAGCTCTTGCTCTCCACCCAGTTAAAGAAAGCGTCAGGTCTCTCCAGTCCTGCAGCTACCGTTCTAACGGCTAAACTATCTGGAGAGTCTTTTGCTGCACTTTTATTTCCAGTGGAGTATTCGTAAGCAAGGCTTCCTAGACCCGCTGCATCCTTATTTTTTTTAGACCCTGCAACTTTTTTAATAAGGACAATGGTTGGTGTGTGTGACGCTACCACCGGCACTAGCGGCCAGCACTCCTCAAACAAGATTACGCTTGCTCGGGTCTGAAGCCACTTTGAATCGCCATTTTTGGCGAGGGTCAAAGCGACTTTCTCAGATAGTTCTGTATGACCACGGCGTACCAATTTCTGCAAAAGCGATCGAAAAATTGCTTTTGGAAAGCCAGTGCTCGCAGAAGAGGGAAAGCGCGTCATATACTGAACATTTTTGAAGTTATCCAGCTACTCTGGTAGTTTTCTTTGCACTTGCACCATGATGAACATTGTATGCGTGTGATCGTACGGTCTGTAAGCTTGGAGATTGCTTCCTCGGCCGAAATATAATCTTTGCTAGGCGTATCTCCAGTTGCAGGGTCATCTATGATTACGCTTAGAAAGTTTCTGTCGAGAGGGATGGCTCCGTTGGGTGCTTGTAGTGTAATCATCTGATCAAAGTTCCCGGCGTGCCAGTCGGCGTCTAACTCCGAGATACTTGTAAAATAGCGCTGCTCAACTGGAGTGTTGATCTGCCATTTTGAAGGGTTTGTCTTGGTAATCTGAATCGCCCCTGGTTTCCTAGACACTCTCCAAGCTCAGGAAATAGCGTTTCTCATACTCTATTGGAGACAGCTGC
>NZ_JAHWIW010000017.1:0-121379 GCF_025377065.1 Pseudomonas sp. HD6422
TAAGGGCGCGCAGTTCGCACGCCTCGCTATCCCTCCCCGCACTAAAGTACGGGGTATCTCGCGGAGAAAACCGATGAACCACCCTGGGCGAGGGGTATCTCTGCAACTTGTCGTTGCGCTGGCGATCATGCTCGGCATTCTGTTGCTCGGCGCCGGCCTTGCCTGGCAGGGCTACCAGGGCATGCGCCAGGCGCTGGTGGCAGCTGCCGGGGATGCGGCCCATCAGGTCGCCAAGACCATCGACGAGCGCGCCCGTCGGTTGATCGAGCCTGCGCAGAGCAGCTTGCGCATGCTGGCCTTCACGCCGACTCCTGGCGATCTGGAGCAGCGCCTGGCGCGTTTGCCGCAGTTGGTCGAGAGCCTTCAGGTGAACAAGATGGTCAGCTCCACCTATGTCGGCTTCACCAACGGCGAGTTCTTTCTTGTTCGCCGCCTGCGCGACCCCCAACTGCTGCAGCGCTTCGCGGCACCGGTGGGCAGCGTGTACCTGGTGCAAAGCATTAGCCGAGGCGCGAACGGCGAGTTGCAAGGGGAGTGGCGTTTCTACGATCAGGACGTGAATTTGTTGCAAGTCCAGGCCAAGCCGGATTACCACTACGATCCGCGGCCACGGCCTTGGTTCGTCTCGGCCTCCAATCGTTCCAGCACCGTGTTGACCCGTCCTTACGTGTTCTACACCACCCGCGAAGTCGGCCTGACCCTGGCGCAGCGCAGCGTCGACGGGCGCTCGGTGATCGGTATGGATGTCTCGGTCAACGATTTGGCCCTTGAGAGCCGTGACTTGCGCATGACGGCGGGGACCGAGATCGTCGTGCTCGATGAGCGCGGTCAGGTGGTGGCCTATCCGGATCTCGAGCGGATGATCGTCCGCGAAGGCGAGGCCGTGCGTCTGTCGAGCATCGGCGAGCTGGGGATTGCGAGTCTTGCGCACATCCGGGAGCAGATGCCCGAAAGCGGACAGCCGCAGTTGTATGAGGTGGAGGGCGTGCTCTGGTACGGCATGCGGGTGCCGTTGATGAGCCTGGCCGGGCACAACCTGGAAGTCTTGCTTGCCGTGCCGGCTCGAGAATTGTTGGCAGGGGCGCGCAAGGTACTGTTCGAGCAGTTGCTGTGGACCGCGGTGCTGATGGCCGTGCTGCTGGTGCTCGGCGGATTGCTCGGCAAGCGCATCGGCTTGCCGCTGCGTACGTTGGCAAACCAGGTGCGGGGCCTTGCAGGGTACGATTTCAGCCGTGAAGTGGGTGTCGCTTCGCGGGTGACCGAGGTGCGCGAGTTGAGTCAGGTGCTCAGCCGGATGTCGGGGACGATACGCAGCATGCAGCAGATCACCCTCACGCTCAGCCGTGAGAGTCAGTTGGAGCGGATGCTCGATGGCGTCCTCACGCATCTGGTGCAGGCGGCCGGGGTCAAGGCCGGGGCGGTGTACCTGTTCGATGTCGACGATGCTCGGCTACGCCTGGCCGCCGCCTGCGGCGTGGAAGGCTACCCTGACGAACTCGCCGTGGATACCGAGCACCCCGAAGGTCTCGCCGCTGCCGTCACACAGGCTCTGCAATTGTCCGGCTCAGGCCTGGCGGTCTCGCTCAACGACCGCGATCAGGTGCTGCTGGGTGTCCTCGTGCTGCAACTGGAACAGACGACCGCCAACGAAGAGGTCACCGAGCCGTTCCGACGCTTCGTTCACGAGTTGTCCGGCGCGGCGGCCGTTGCCATCGAGACCCGCCAGTTGGTCGAGGCTCAGCAACGCTTGCTCGATGCCATGATCAAGCTGCTGGCAGATGCCATCGATGCCAAGAGCCCCTATACCGGTGGCCACTGCGAGCGAGTGCCGCAATTGGCGCAGATGCTGCTCGACCGGGCGATAAGTGCCGACAGTGGTCCGTACGCCGATTTCACCATGAACGAGGAGGAGCGCTACGAGTTTCGCGTGGCCGCCTGGCTACACGATTGCGGCAAGGTCACCAGCCCCGAGTACGTGGTCGACAAAGCCACCAAGCTGGAAACCCTGTACAACCGGATCCATGAAGTGCGCACGCGTTTCGAGGTGCTCTGGCGTGATGCCGAGCTTGCCTATTGGCAAGGTCTGGCCAGCGGCGCGGATCGCCAGGCGCTACAGCGGGCGCTGCAGCTCACCCAGGCCGAACTGCAGGAGGAGTTCGCCTTCGTTGCCAAGGCCAACATCGGCGGCGAGTTCATGCAGGAAGACGACATCGGGCGCTTGCAGCGTATCGGCCAGCGTCGCTGGCAGCGGCACTTCGATAACCGCCTCGGTCTTTCCCGTGATGAACAGGAGCGTTTCGCTGGCGTGCCGGCCACGCCCTTGCCAGCCGACGAGACGCTGCTGGCCGACCGCCCCGAGCATCGTGTGCCATGGGGTGAACGCAAGCCGGCGGTAGACAAGTACGATCCGCGTAACCTCTGGGGCTTCGACATGCGCCTGCCTGCCGATGCCAGCAACTACGGCGAGCTGCACAACCTGTCGATTCGCCGGGGCACGCTGACCGAAGAAGAGCGGTTCAAGATCAACGAACACATCGTGCAGACCATCATCATGCTCGAAGCGCTGCCGTTCCCTCGCCAGCTCAAACGAGTGCCGGCGATCGCCGGCCATCACCATGAGAAAATGGACGGCACCGGCTACCCAAGGCGGCTGGGGCGGGAGGCGCTGAGCATTCCCGAGCGGGTCATGGCCATCGCCGACATCTTCGAAGCACTCACCGCTGCTGATCGGCCCTACAAGCCGCCGAAGACATTGTCCGAGTCGGTGAAGATCCTGGTGTCCATGGCCCGTGACAACCACATCGACGGTCAGTTACTGCGGTTGTTCCTCAGCAGCGGTGTGTACCGCCAGTATGGCGAGCGATTCCTGCGGCCCGAGCAGATCGACGAGGTCGACGTGGACTACTGGTTGGCGCAGATACCAGCGTAAAACGCCATCGTGTCGATGCTCATGGGTCTCGGTGCCATTCTCCCGGTCGTGCGAAATTCACAATAATTCCGTGCACAGTCCTCAAGAAATTGCATTGGACAATGTATTACACTTGCGAATGAGCTAGAAATACTTAGTAACATCTGCTGTTCATCCTGATAGCAGATTTCCCTCCCTTACTCATATCCCTATAGAAAACGAGCGTTAATATTTGCATGCAAGACTCAAGACAGCGCTACCTCGGCCCATCCGGCTTGCAGGCCTGCACGTTCACCTTCGCGCTGCTCAGCGGCTTGGCAGTGGTCAGCCCAGCCTCGGCAATGGACGCCTTCGATAGTCAATCGCCTTATATGTTCGGCAACTGGGGCGGCACCCGCGACGACCTCGCGCAGCGTGGCGTCGAATTCAATGCCAGCTACGTGGGTGAAGTCGGCGCCAATCTCGGCGGCGGCTACGACAATAGCCGTGCCACCCGCTACAGCGATCAATTCGCCTTCGGCGCCAAGTTCGATCTGCAGAAGTTGCTGGGCTGGCACGATGCTGCCTTCCAGCTGACGGTCACCGACCGCAACGGCGACAACATCTCCAACGACCGCGTGGGTGACCCTCGGGTCGGCACCTTGAGCTCGTCCCAGGAAGTCTGGGGGCGCGGCTCCCATTGGCGCCTTACCCAGATGTTCTACCAGCAGAAATTCCTCGACCAGCGCCTGGACATCAAGGTCGGCCGGTTCGGCGAAGGCGAAGATTTCAACACCTACGACTGCGATTTCCAGAACCTGGCGTTCTGTGGCTCGCAGGTCGGTAACTGGGGTGGAATCTGGTACAACTGGCCGGTCAGCCAATGGGCGGCGCGGGTCAAATATGCGCTCACCCCTGAGCTTTATGCGCAGATCGGCGCCTACGAACAGAACCCGTCCAATACCGAATCGGGTAATGGCTTCAAGCTCAGCGGCAGTGGCACCGAGGGTGCGGTATTGCCGGTCGAGCTGGTCTGGCAGCCGCATGTCAATGGCCTGCCCGGTGAGTACCGCGCCGGTTACTACTACAGCACCGCCGATGCCAAGGACGTGCTCAAAGACAGCAACGGTCAGCCCGCGGCCATCAGCGGCAACGACTACCGCAGCGCTTCGAGCAAGCATGGTTTCTGGTTCGGTGTGAAGCAACAGGTGACTCAGGTCGGTGCCGATACTTCGCGCGGTCTGAGCCTGTTCACCATGGCCACCGTGCACGACAAGAAGACCAACCTGGTCGATCACTACGTGTCGGCGGGTGCTGTCTACAAAGGTCTGCTCGACGCACGGCCACTGGACGATATCGGCTTCGCCGTGTCGCTCATCCATGTGAACCCTTCCTATCGCAAGAATGCCAAAGCTTCGAATCTGTTCAATGGCGTCTACGATTATGACGACCCGTCCTACACGCCGGTACAGGACACGGAGTACAACGCCGAGCTGAACTACGGGGTTCATGTCACCCAATGGCTGACCGTTCGACCGAACGTGCAGTACATCCGTCACCCCGGTGGCGTGACCCAAGTGGACGATGCCTGGGTCGGTGGCCTGAAGATTCAAGCGTCGTTCTGACGTGATGCACGCCGGCCTGGTCCGGATTTTTTGATCCACTCAAAATGGAGTTTTTTCTATGAGCACTCAGGGTGCTTCGAACCGTAGCCGACTGCTACCGAGCTTGCTCGGTGTCGTCCTGCTACTCATGGGCCTGGCCCTGGTGGCGGGCGGTATCAAGCTTGCGACCATCGGCGGCTCGCTGTATTACCTCATCGCCGGCGTGGGCATCGCCCTGACTGGTATCCTGCTGCTGCTCGGCAAGCCTGCCGCACTGTGGCTGTACGCCTTGGTACTGTTCGCCAGCACGGTCTGGTCGCTGGTCGAAGTCGGCCTGGACTGGTGGCGCCTGGTGCCACGCCTGGCCCTGTGGTTCGTGCTCGGCATCGTGATGCTGCTGCCCTGGTTCCGCCGCCCGCTGCAAAACAGTGAAGCGGCAGGCAAGGGCACCGGCGCGCTGGGCTTCGCTGTCGTAGTGGCGGGCCTTGCCGCACTGGCCAGCCAGTTCGTCGAGCACCGCGAGGTCAACGGTACATTGGAGCGCACCAGCACCGATGTGACCAGCAGTGCCCCGGCCCAGCCCGATGGTGACTGGCAGCACTACGGGCGCACCCCGTTCGGCGACAAGTACTCGCCGCTCAAGGAAATCACCCCGGAGAACGTGCACAAGCTGGTACCGGCCTGGACTTTCCGCACTGGCGATATCCCGACCGAGAACGATCCCGGCGAGACCACAGCGGAGAACACCCCGTTGAAGGTCAACGGCATGCTGTACGTGTGCACGCCGCACAGCCAGGTAATTGCCCTGGACCCGGACACCGGCAAGGAGATCTGGCGCTTTGACCCGAAACTGTCGACGCAGAACGCCGACAACTTCAAGGGTTGGGCGCACATGACCTGCCGCGGCGTCGCTTATCACGACCAGGCCGCTTATGCCGAGACCTCTGCCGAGCAGAGCCCGAGCACTGCCGCTGACGCCAACGCCTGCCCGCGCCGGTTGTTCCTGCCGACCGCCGACACCCGCCTGATCGCGCTCAACGCCGACACCGGCAAGGTCTGCGAAGGCTTCGGCAACAAGGGCCAGATCGACCTCACCACCAATATCGGCACCTTCGCCGCCGGTGGTTACTATTCCACCTCGCCACCTGCCGTGACCAAGGACCTGGTCATCATCGGTGGTCACGTCACCGACAACGTCTCTACCGACGAGCCGTCGGGCGTGGTGCGTGCCTATGACGTGCACGATGGTCACCTGGTGTGGAATTGGGATCCGGGCAAGCCGGATGCCACCGAGCCGATCGCTGCCGATGAGTTCTACACCCGCAACTCGCCGAACATGTGGTCGGTGGCCTCGGTCGACGAGCAACTGGGCATGGTCTATCTGCCCATGGGCAACCAGATGCCTGACCAGTGGGGCGGCAACCGTACCCCCGAATCGGAAAAGTACAGCGCCGGCGTGACTGCGCTAGACCTGGCTACCGGCAAGGTGCGCTGGACCCACCAGTTCACTCACCACGACCTGTGGGACATGGACGTCGGCGGTCAGCCGACGCTGATGGACCTGAAGACCGCAGACGGCATCAAGCCTGCGCTGCTGGCTTCGACCAAGCAGGGCAGCATCTATGTGCTGGACCGCCGCACCGGCGAAGCCATCGTGCCGATCGAGGAACGTCCGGTGCCTCAGGGCGCAGTGGAGGGCGACCATACTTCACCGACCCAGGCCTTCTCTGACCTGAACTTCTCGCCGACCACGCTCAAAGAAAGCGATATGTGGGGGGTGAGCCCGTTCGACCAGATGCTCTGTCGCATCCAGTTCAAGTCGCTGCGCTACGAGGGCATGTTCACGCCGCCTTCGCTGCAGGGTTCGCTGGTGTTCCCAGGCAACTTCGGCGTGTTCGACTGGGGCGGTATCTCGGTCGATCCGGTGCGCCAGGTATTGTTCGCCAACCCGGACTACATGGCTTTCGTATCGCAATTGGTACCGAGCGAGGACGTTGCCGGCGGTCCGGCTCGCAAGTCCGAGACCGAAGGCGTGCAGCCTAACAAGGGCGCGCCTTACGGCGTGATCATGTCGCCGTTCCTGTCGCCGATCGGCCTGCCTTGCCAGGCGCCGGCATGGGGTTATGTGGCGGCGGTCGATCTGACCACCCACAAAGTCATCTGGCAGCACAAGAACGGCACCGTGCGCGATAACTCGCCGCTGCCGCTGGCCCTGCCGATGGGCGTACCGAGCCTGGGCGGCAGCTTCATGACCGCCAGCGGCCTGGCGTTCCTGTCGGGCACCCTGGACCAGTATCTGCGCGCCTATGACGTGCGCGATGGCAAGGTCCTGTGGGAAGGCCGCCTGCCGGCCGGCGCGCAGACCACGCCAATGACCTACCAGGGCAAGGACGGCAAGCAGTACGTGCTGGTCATGGCTGGTGGTCATGGCTCGCTGGGGACCAAGCAGGGTGACTACGTGATCGCGTACAAGCTCGCTGACTGACCTCACCGCCGTCATGAAAATGCCGCTTTCGAGCGGCATTTTCATGTCTGCACCTCCCTCGCAGTGCACCCTCGACCTGTCATTTTTGCCAGTAGGCACCTCAGCCAGCGGGCCTTACGGTATCGGTCAGCCAGAAGGATGGGAAGGCTATGCGCAGCACAGCCGTGTCCAACGAGACGGTTAGTGGCCCCAGTCACCTGTCTGTCATGGCGGGCTGCTAGGGTGCCGGTCCCCACTCTTGGCACAAGGACCGATGCCGTGCATACCGGTACGAACCGCAAGCAGATCATTCTCCGCTCCAACGACATGCGCAGCGATGATTTCGGCGCGTTGTTCACGCAGCTGTTCGGCAACCTGTATGCCGACATACCGCCGCTGGGCGAGGGCATTTCCATCGGCGGCGTCTATGGTCGTTTCGCGGGGATGAGCGTGCGACGCATGCACTACCGGGGTGACTTCACCATCGCCTTGCCCACGCCCCAGGACGAGATCACCTTCGTGCTGCCCACCGCCGGGCGTATCGTGTTCGACCATCGTGGCGAGGCAGTGGGCGGCAATCAGGTTGGCCTTGCGCTCGACAAACTGGATATTCGCTCGGTGCACATTGCCGATGGCCATGCCCAGTGCGGCATGTCGATTCGACGGGGCGTGTTCGTCGAGCGTCTGACGGCACTGTTGGGGCGAGCGCTGGTCAAGCCAATTCGGTTCGCCCCCGTGGTCGACCTCAAGGCGTCCGCCTTCCAGGGCATTCGGGCACTGTTGGAACTGGCCACCGGCAGCGAGTTCGATACCTTGCTCAATTCCGGCCTGCTGCTGCCCGCCAGGCTCCAGGAGATGTTGGTGGATGCGCTGTTGGAGAACTGGCCGCACAATCACAGCGAAGCCCTGGGCAGCACACAGCCCTCGATCGCTCCGCGTCACGTCAAGTTGGCCGCAGCGTACCTTCGCGAGCATCCCGCCAGCCAGGTCAGCGGTAGCGAATTGGCGAGCCTGGCCAATGTCAGCCTGCGTGCCCTGCAGGATGGCTTCAAGCGTTTCACCGGCATGTCGATCGTCGCCTACCAGCGCCAGGTGCGCCTGGAACGGGCGCATGAGCTGTTGCGTCGCGACGACAGCGGCACGGTGGCGCAGGTCGCCCTGGGCTTGGGGTTCAGCAACGCCGGGCGATTCGCCCAGTATTTCCAGCAAGCCTATGGCCTCAGCCCGGCGGATGTGCGGCGGGGTGGCCTGAGCCAGGCCACCCCGAGCAACGGCATCAGAACGCGTAGCTGGCCTTGAGGCTGCCGCTCACGCCGTGGCTGTCGCTGCTGCCGAGGGCCGCGACCTCGGCAGCGATGCTCAGGGCGCCGAGGCTGGCCATCAGGTTGACCCCGCCGCTGAACTGGTCGCGGTCGTCGAATGCGGCGCGCTGCTCGATATCCAGGCCCAACAGCTGAGCTTCGCTGTCGATCTGGCGATCACCGAGAACCCGTTCATAGCCGACTTCGATGCCTGGGACGAGCTGCCAGGCCCCCAGCGGGTAGGGAGCGAACGAGACCTTGAGGTTGGCCAGCGCGGCGCGGCGGGTGGCGTTCAGGTCGTCGACCTGCAAGGCCAACTCGCTGCCTTTCTCATCGAAGTCTGACAGGTCGACATGGCTGATGCGGATGCCCAAGGTCGGTTCCAATATCACGTCATCGGTGGGCAGGCGATAGCCTAGGGCCAGGCTGCCGCCGACCAGGTTGCCGTGAGTGTCGCCCTTGGCCGTGCCCAGCCCGCTGCCGATGTCGCGCTTGCTGCTGTAGTCGAGCCAGCCGCCGCTGGCCTTGGCTTCGACGAACACGCCCCGGTCCAGGCTACTGGGGGCGAAGCGTGCGCCCAGGCTGAGGAAGGTCAGGTCGGTGTCGACGTCGCCGCCAGCACCGCCAACGTTGCCACGGCTGTAGCCGAAGCCTGCGTAGCCACTGAGCTGTTCGTTGAAGCGCTGGGTGAGGCCCATCATCAGGCCCTGGCTGTGCTCGTTGCTGCTCTGGGCCTGTACCGAGCTGTCGGTGCCCAGGTAACTGGCCAGGGCCGTGCTCCACAGGCGTGATTGACCGGCCTTGAGGTCGACACCACTGGTGAAGGGCGCGGCGGCGCGGTCGATCATCGCGTCCTGGCGCAGCAGGTAGCTGGCGGCATCGGCATGCACCTGGCCGCCGACCCGTGATTCGACCCCACCCAGGGTGCCGGCATCGATCGCCGATTGCAGGTAGTAGTTGTAGGCGGTGTAGGCGCCCGACAGCGAGCTGTCCTGCAACTGGTTGAGCAGCCGTGCACCGGCGGCGGCGTTGCCCTGCAGACCCGTCTGGCCCGGCAGCATGGCGTAGCGCACCATCTTGCCGCGCAGCACGTAGAGGGTTTCCTGGGTCAGCCCCAGGCCCTGCTTGAGGTAGTTGTCCATGCTGCCGTATTCGGCTGTGACCTCGTCCAGGCCGGCCTGCAGGTAACTGGCCTCGACGCCCAGCAGCGGTGCGTAGACCTCTGCCATGCTCGCCGGCATGGCGGCGAGAGTGGCGGCCACCCGGGCTGAGGTGTAGTCGTTGGTCGCCAGGTAGTTCTCCATGATCGTCGCATCGTCGACGCCGGCGATGCTCAGCAGTACCGCGGCGGTCCAGCCGGTGCGGTCCTTGCCTGCGGTGCAGTGGAACAGGGCTGCGCCGTCGGCGGCGGCCAGGTCGTTGAACAGTGTGGTGAACTGGCTGCGCACGTTCGCATCGCTGACGAAGCTGCGATTGGCATCCTCCATCATCGCCCGCGCTTCGGCAGCGGTGGTCAATGAAATGTTGGTGAGATTGGCACCTGAGGTGGTGGTGCCGAGGATATCGATGTTGGTGTAGCTGGCACCTTCGGGCAGGGTGTCCGGTGTGCTGGCGATTTCGCTGGCGGTACGCAGGTCGTAGACATCGCTGATATCCAGGCCGTTGAGCACGGCCAGGTCCGAGGCGGTCGGCGTCAAGGCGTTGGAGCGGTAGAAAACCCCTGCGCGCATCACGCCGTCATGGCGGGTGGTGTAGGCCTCGGTGGTGCCGGCGATATCGCGGAAGTTGTCCATGCCAGCCAGGCGCGGAGTGTCGAGCGCGTCGGTGGCGTTGGCGTTGGCAATGGCGAGGGTGAGCAAGGACAGGGAGCAGAGCACACGTTGCAGCACGGGACAGGTCTCATTGTGGTTGGATTGAGCGAGCTACTGTCCGCGAGTTACATGAAACTGAATGTTACAAGGCGTCGCAGGGCGACGATGACTGCGCGTTATGTCCGGGGGCTGCGTGTTTTGTCCTCGAGGAGTAGGTGTGAGGTGCGTTTTTCGAAGGTACGCTGGCTCAGCAAAGGGCTGTGAGCGGGGCCTTGTTCTGGACAGCGCCGGGTTCCCTTTCCCGGCGCCAGCGGCTAGCCTCGGCCGAACTCCCTTATCCGATCGCGTACCCTTGCCATGCCAGAAGGTTTTGCCACGCTCCCCTCGCTCAATGCGCTGCGGGTTTTCGAAGTGGTGGCTCGCCACCTCAACTTCCGCCTGGCGGCCGAGGAGCTAGGTGTCACCCAGGCTGCCGTCGCCCAGCAAATCCGCGGGCTGGAGGCAAGCCTGGGGCTGCCCCTATTCGAACGCCGGGCGCGCGGGTTGGCCCTGACCGACGCGGGCAGGGCATACAGCGGCAGCATCCGCACCGCCTTGGCGATGATCGACGAGGCGACGCGACTGTTGCGACCGGAGCCGGCGCACCTGACGGTCAGCGTGACGCCCACCTTCGCATCGAAATGGCTTATCCCTCGGCTCGGCGCCTTTGCCGAATGCCATCCTGGTATCGATCTGAGGGTGCTGGCCACCGATCGCCTGTCGCATTTCCATACCGATGCAGTGGATATCGCCGTGCGCTACGGCCAACCGCCCTTCGGTCCGGGCCTGGACTGCGAACGGCTGATGGCACAACGAATCGTCGCAGTGGCCAGCCCGGCATTGTTCGCCCAGCACGGTCCGCCGACCAGCCCCGAGTCACTGCAAGGCTATGTAATGCTGCACGATGCCCATGACGATTGGCCCGAATTCACTGCGGCGTTGTTCGCCCAGCATGAACCGATCTCGGCCAGGCACATGCGCTTCAACCAGACCTCCCTGGCCATCGAGGCAGCTATCAATGGTCAGGGGATCGCCCTGGCCGATCAGGCCTTCGTTGCCAGCGACATCGCCGCCGGCCGTCTGCAGCAGGTATTTGGCCAGGTACTGCAGCGTGACAAGGCGTTCTATCTGGTGTGGCCGCGAAAAGCCAGGCAAGCACCGATGCTGGAGATCGTGAGGAACTGGCTCAGACAACAGGCAGACGATAGTTAATCTACTGGCTCAGGCAAGCTTGGGTGTCTCTCTGCTCGCCCGAAAGCACGCTAAGGTAAGGCAAATCCTGAACGAGTGTGTGGAGGTATCATGGCAGTGGAAAAAGTGGCGATCATCACCGCAGGCGGCAGTGGCATGGGAGCGGCGGCAGCGCGACGACTGGCGGCCGATGGTTACAAGGTCGCCATCCTGTCTTCGTCTGGCAAGGGCGAGGCACTCGCGGAGGAATTGGGCGGGATCGGCTTCACCGGCAGCAATCAGTCGCTCGATGATCTGCGTCGTCTGGTCGACACCGTGGTCGCCACATGGGGGCGCGTCGATGTGTTGGTCAACAGCGCAGGCCACGGCCCGCGTGCGCCGATCCTGGAAATCAGCGACGAGGACTGGCACAAGGGCATGGACACCTACCTGCTCAACGTGATTCGGCCGACCCGCCTGGTGACGCCGATCATGCAGCGGCAGAAGGGCGGGGTGATCATCAACATTTCCTCGGCCTGGACCTTCGAGCCTACCGAGCTGTTCCCCACCTCCGCGGTGTTCCGTGCCGGCCTGGCCTCGTTCACCAAGATCTACGCCGACACCTATGCCGCCGACAACGTGCGCATCAACAACGTGTTGCCAGGTTGGATCGACAGCCTGCCGGCAACCGAGCAGCGCCGCGACAGCGTGCCGCTCAAGCGCTACGGCACCAGCGAGGAGATCGCAGCGACCATTGCGTTTCTCGCCAGCGAGGGGGCTGCTTACATCACCGGGCAGAACATCAAGGTCGATGGGGGCGTGACGCGCAGTGTCTGAGCGTAGCTGCCGGTGACCGCGCGCCAGGCGCACGGGGCGTCGTGAGGCGAACCGGGCTCACTTGAAGAATTGGCTGGGGGTGATGCCGAACTGGCGTTTGAACATGCTGGCGAATGCACTCGGGCTGTCATAGCCGAGTGAGCCGGCCACATCGATGATGCGCTCGCCCAGGGCGATGCGTTCCAATGCCAGCATCAGGCGTGCCTGCTGGCGCCACTGGCCGAAGGTCATGCCGGTTTCCTTGCGGAACAAGCGTTGGATGGTTTTCTCGTCCACGCCCAGGCGCTCACCCCAGTCGGCCAAGGTAGAGCCATCGTCAGGCGAGGACTGCAAGGTCGCGCAGATCACCCGCAGGCGCTTGTCGCCGGGTTGCAGCAGCTTCAGCGGCAAGGTCGGCAACACGCAGATCTCGTCGAGGATCAAGCGCATGATCCTGCCCGCGCGCGAATCGGCAGTGAACGGTGTGGTCAGGGTCACCGAAGCCTTGATCAACTCGCTGAGCAAGGGTGAAATGCCAATGGCCTTGCTCTGCAGCGGCAGATCGCTGGCGGCATCAGGACGGACGAACACGCTACGCATCTTCACATCGCCTACGCAGCGGATGGCGTGCACCTGGCCGCAGGGCATCCAGATCCCGCGACTCGGCGGCACGGTCCAGCGTTCGCAGGCCGACTCGACGATCATCAGGCCGTTGATGGCATAGATCAACTGGTGCTTGGCATGTGCATGGGGGGCGATGTACCAGCTCGATGGGTAGTCGGTCGCCCGGCTACCCACCTCCCAGGGGGACGCGTCTACTTCTGCGAGTAAGTCCTGTTGAGATCTGACCATGTTGCCCTCACGCGCCCCCGGATACTGCGCGGCCATGTTAGCAGCAGCGGCTCGGGTGTGCCTTGGAGCGGGTCATCGGCAGCAACGCCGTGGCCAGCCCCAGCAGCGGCAGGTACGAAATCACCTGATATACCCAGACGATCCCGTGCCGGTCGGCCAGCTCGCCCAGCCCGGCGGCGCCAATGCCGCTGATGCCGAACATCAGCCCGAACATCACTCCGGAGACCATCCCCACCCGGCCCGGCACGGCCTCCTGGGCATAGACCACCAGCGCGGCGAAGGCCGAGGACATCACCAGGCCGATGGCTACCGCCAGCACCGCCGTCCACGCCAGGTTGGCGTACGGCAAGGCCAGGGCGAACGGCGCCACGCCGAGGAACGACACCCAGATCACCGCCTTGCGGCCGATGCGGTCGCCCACCGGACCGCCGGCGAAGGTCCCCAGGGCCACGGCGGCGAGGAATACGAACAGGTAGAGCTGGCTCTGCTGCACGCTCAAGCCGAAGCGTTCGATCAGGTAGAAAGTGAAGTAGTTGGTGAACGAAGCGATGTACACGAACTTGGCAAACATCAGCAGGGCAATGACGCCGACAGCGCGCCACACCGCGCCTTTGCTCAGGCCCGGGGCCTGATGGCCGGCCAGGCTCTTGAGCTGGGTCTGGCCGTGGCGCACGGTCCAGCCGGTGACCCGCAGCAGCACGTATACCGCGAGCCCCGCCGCCAACATGAACCAGGCGATGGCCGGCTGACCATGGGGGATGACGATGGCGGCGGTCAGCAACGGGCCGATGGCCGAGCCGGTATTGCCACCTACCTGGAACGTCGACTGGGCAGTGCCGAAGCGCCCGCCCGAAGCCATACGCGCTACCCGCGATGCTTCTGGGTGGAAGGTCGCCGAGCCGACCCCGACCACCGCGGCAGCCAGCAGGAGCATTCCATAGCTGCCGGCGAAGGCCAGCAGGGCGATGCCGACCAGGGTTATCAGCATGCCGGACGGCAACAGGAACGGAAGAGGACGTTTATCGGTGTACATGCCCACCCAGGGCTGCAGCAACGAGGCGGTCACCTGGTAGACCAGGGCGATCCAGCCGATCTGCGCGAAGCTCAGTGCGAAGTCGCTCTTGAGCATGGGATAGATCGATGGCAGCACGGCCTGGATGAGGTCGTTGAGCAGGTGGGCGAAGGCGGCGGCGCCGACGATGCGCACCACGAAGCCCTGGGGCTGGTCGTCGTGCGCCGTCGCTGCGGCCAGAGTGGCGGAAGGCGTCGTCATGGGTAGTGTCTTCTTTCGGGTGGGAACAAGGCATTGCCCAGGCAGGGTAGCCACTGGACGGTTTGCCTGTCTCACGCCGAACAGGCACCCACTAGCGCGAATCGGACATCATCCAGCGATCATAACCCCAGATCGCTGAGCCCCGGATGGTCGTCCGGGCGACGACCGAGCGGCCAGTGGAACTTGCGCTCGCTCTCGAGGATGGGGTGTTCGTTGATGCTCGAGTGGCGATGCTGCATCAGGCCGTCCTCGGCGAATTCCCAGTTCTCGTTGCCATAGGCGCGGAACCATTGGCCGCTGTCGTCGTGGTACTCGTAGGCGTAGCGCACCGCGATGCGGTTGCCGGTGAAGGCCCATAGCTCTTTGATCAGCCGGTATTCCAGTTCGTGGTTCCATTTGCGGGTCAGGAAGTCCTGTACCTGGTCCCGACCACGGGGAAACTCCACGCGATTGCGCCAAACGGTGTCGACGGTATAAGCAAGCGCGACCTTGGCCGGGTCGCGGCTGTTCCAGCCATCTTCGGCGAGACGGACTTTCTCGATGGCGCTTTCGTGGGTGAAGGGCGGCAGCGGTGGGCGGGACATTGCGGTCTCCTCGTGCGGTAGGGGCGGATTTCAAGCGTAGTACGCCCACGGGGCAGGGAGAATATCCGTCCACTGAACATCATAATTGCATCAGGCGAAATAACCCGCGCTCAACGCAGTTGGGCAGTGCGGTCGAGGTTATCCAGCATGAGCTGGAAAAATGGGTTGGAAGTTGCCCGCGAAAAGTTGCCGGCGTCGAGGATCAAGGCTCCGCGTTCGCCGCGCATGCTCAAGGTACCCAGGTGGACGCCGTAGTTTTCCACCTGGCTGGGCTGTTGCCCATAGAGGGCATCATCGAGGGGAAAGGGCAACGCGACATGCGACAGTGAGAACAGTCCGTTGGGGTAGCTGGCAGCGAGCATCTGCTCCGTGGCTGCGGTGCTGCCGGCGGCGTAACGCAGCGAGCGCATTCGGGCATCGCCCTGACCGCGAGCGCCGACCAAGGTCCGCGCGTAGCGGCGGGCGGGCGCAGCGAACAGCTGTTCACGCAGGGCCGCAACGGCTGGACGCAGCATGTCATCGATGCCGAGCGACGTGTTGGTGTCGAAGATCACCAGTTCGCTGCCGTTGGCTGGCAGCCGGTCGTAGAGCTCGGTCTGGATCGCGGCTGTGCTCACCGTGCCATCGACCAGTGACTGGTAGGTGACGATCGGCGCCAGCGCCTGCAGGCGTTGCGGGTTTTTGCCGGCGTCCAGCAACTGCTGGCGCAGCGCTTCGGTCAGTTCGTAGGACTGGCGGGCAGCGTTGACCGGGAACGAGTTGTACTTGAACGGATTGAATTCGGGCAGCACGCTCAACCAGGCTGCCTTGGCGAACGCCGGGAACAGAGCGGGCAGGCCGGCGATGCCGGCGAAGCGGGCAAAACGGCTGACACCGATCATCGGCGAGAGGAGGATCAGATGGTCCGGCCTGCTCAGCTCCGGGCGGGCCAGTGCATCCAGGGCATACTTCACCGCCAGGGCGCCGCCGTTGGAAAAGCCAACCAGATACAAGGGTTGGCCGGGAGCGCGGCGGGTGGCTTCGCGCACAGCCAGGCGGGTGGCGGCCATCCAGTCTTCCCAGTGGGCAGCGCTGAGGCCGGCGGGTACGCTGCCATGGCCTGGCAGGCGGATGGCCACGACCACATACCCTTTGGCCTGGAAGTGGCTGGCCAGGTGACGCAGGCTGTAGGGTGAGTCGGTCAGACCGTGCAGCAGTACCACGGCGCCCTTGGGCGACTGGGACGGCTCGGCGATGTAGGAGCGGTTCCAGTCGCGGGTCAGGTTGCCCGGGTACACCCGACTGCTGGCATCGAAACGGTTATAGGCCGAAGAGCGCTCGGTGGCCAGCTGTTCGCGCATCTCCTGCTGCAGTGCCGCGAACAGCTTGGCCTCGGCATTGACATAGCCTGCCCAGTCGCTGCGGTCGATGGTATTGGCGTCGAGCTCTTCGGGGACATAGGTGTGCCAGGGCTCCAGGCGAAAGTCGGCGATCGCGGTGATGCGAAAACCGAACAGGACAATCAGCATCAGGGCCAGCACCAGCACTACCAGCGAAACCATCAGCCGCCGCATCGGCATCCTTCCTCCTTGAAAACCTGATCTACGTCGGGCTGCGGTTCCAGTCCCTCAGTCCCACTGGGGGGCAAGGTTGTCGGGGCTGACTTCGCGGCCGTTGCGTTCGAGTGTAGCGATCCGCGCCATGTCGTCTGCGTCCAGGTGCAGGTCGCGGGCGAGCAGGTTGCTGGCCAGGTTCTCACGCTTGGTCGACGAAGGGATGACCGCGTAACCCAATTGCATGGCCCAGGCCAGGGCCACCTGGGCGACGGTGGCGTTGTGCTTGGCGGCGATCGCGGTCAGCACCGGATCCTTGAGTACCTTGCCATAAGCCAGGGTCATGTACGAGGTGACGGTAATGCCTTGGGTCTGAAGGAACTGCGCCAGCTTGGTGTTCTGCAGGTAGGGGCTGAGTTCGATCTGGTTGGTGGCGATCTCGCCCTCGCCGACGACCTCGATGGCCTGGCGGGTCAGCTCGATATTGAAGTTGGACACGCCGATCTGCCGGGTCAGGCCTTGCTGCTTGGCCTCGGCCAGCGCTGCCATGTATTCGCCCAGTTCAACGCCATTGCCTGGTGCCGGCCAGTGAATCAGCAACAGGTCGACGTAGTCGGTACGCAGTTTGCTCAGGCTCTCGCGCAGACTCGGAACGAGTTTGTCCTTGGCGTAGTTATTGACCCAGATCTTGGTGGTGATGAACAGCTCGTTGCGCGGTACGCCGCTTTCGGCGATGGCCTGGCCAACGTCGGCTTCGTTCTTGTAGATCTGCGCGGTGTCGATGGTCCGGTAGCCCAGCTCCAGGGCGGTCTTGACCGAATCGATGACGGCCTGGCCGGAAAGGCGGAAGGTACCCAGACCGAAGGAAGGAATGCTCATTGGGCTGCTCCTGCTGAATGATGAAGGAACCAATAGAGCCTAGTCGCTCCAGGCCGGTAAGTGTTCGAGTGAGCAGCAGTGTGCAGGTTTCAACGGGATTGATTAAGGCGGGGGAGTGCGAAGGTCATTTGACCTGGCGGCAAGAGTTGGGCGGGGCAGGTCCTGGAAACGCAACGGCCCGCCGAAGGGCGGGCCGTTGGTCAAGCAGCGACGATCAGCGGCGGCGGAACAGCGGCAGCGGTTCGTCGGCGGCGGCCTGGTAAGTCACCGAGAAGTCCTTCAGACCTTGCAGGGCGTCTTCCGGATCCTTGTCGGCTCGGATGGC
The DNA here is from genome assembly GCF_025377065.1 of Pseudomonas sp. HD6422. Lineage (NCBI taxonomy): Bacteria > Pseudomonadati > Pseudomonadota > Gammaproteobacteria > Pseudomonadales > Pseudomonadaceae > Pseudomonas > Pseudomonas sp. HD6422. The sequence continues at coordinate 17,538 of NZ_JAHWIW010000017.1, forward strand.
GAAGGCATCGAAACCGCAACGGGCCAGGTAGAACAGCTGATCGCGCAATACGTCACCGATGGCGCGCAGCTCGCCCTTGAACTTGTAGCGATCACGCAGCAGGCGCGCATTGGAATAGTTGCGTCCGTCGGTGAAGGCTGGGAAGTTCAGCGCGATGACCTGGAAGTGCTCGACGTCGTCCCCGATTTCCTCGGCTTGCTCGTCGCTGTCCAGCCAGATGCCCAGGCCGCCATCGCGGGCCTTGAGTACGTGGGCATGGTCGCGCCACATCTGCAGCGGAACGATGTAGTCGTCGCAGTTGGTCAGCTCGTCGAACGAGGTTTCCTTGGGCAGCAGGTGCCAGGTTTCGTCGACGATCTGATTGTTCTTAATGATTCGCTGCATAGACGCGCTCCTTGAAGGGGTCGATGCCGATACGCTGGTAGGTGTCGATGAAGCGCTCTTCCTCGGTACGCTGTTCGACGTACACGTTGATCAGCTTCTCGATCACGTCGGCCATTTGCTCCTGTGCGAACGATGGGCCGAGAATCTTGCCCAGACTCGCGTCGCGCGCGGCGTTGCCACCCAGGGAGACCTGGTAGAACTCCTCGCCCTTCTTGTCCACCCCGAGGATGCCGATGTGGCCGACGTGGTGGTGACCGCAGGCGTTCATGCAGCCGGAGATGTTCAGGTCGATCTCGCCGATGTCGAAGAGGTAGTCCAGGTCGTCGAAACGGCGCTGGATGGACTCGGCGATCGGGATCGACTTGGCGTTGGCCAGCGAGCAGTAGTCGCCACCTGGGCAGCAGATGATGTCGGTCAACAGGCCGATGTTCGGCGTGGCGAAACCGCTTTCGCGCAGTTCCAGCCAGAGCGCGTGCAACTGGCGCTGCTCGACGTCGGCGAGAATGATGTTCTGCTCGTGGGAGGTCCGCAGGAAGCCGAAGCTGTAGCGCTCGGCAAGGTCAGCCACGGCGTCGAGCTGCTTGTCGGTCAGGTCGCCCGGGGCTACGCCGGTGGGCTTGAGCGACAAGGTCACGGCCACATAGCCTGGGCGCTTGTGGGCGCGGGTGTTGCGCGAGCGCCAGCGGGCGAAACCTGGGTTCTCGGCGTCCTGGGCGGCGTAGTCGACGTTGTCCAGTGCCAGGTAGTCGGGGTCGACGAAGTGACGCGAGACGCGCTGCACTTCCTGTTCGGTCAGCGTGGTGTTGCCGCCACGCAGGTGGACCATTTCGGCCTCGACCTTTTCGGCGAACACTTCAGGGGTGAGCGCCTTGACCAGAATCTTGATCCGCGCTTTGTACTTGTTGTCACGGCGGCCGTAACGGTTGTACACGCGCAGGATGGCGTCGAGGTAGCTGATCAGGTCCTGCCAGGGCAGGAATTCGTTGATGAACGAGCCGACCACCGGGGTACGGCCCAGGCCACCGCCGACCAGCACGCGGAAGCCCAACTCACCGGCAGCGTTGCGCACCGGCTCCAGGCCGATGTCGTGCACTTCGATGGCAGCGCGGTCTTCCTTCGAGCCGTTGATCGCAATCTTGAACTTGCGTGGCAGGTAGGCGAATTCCGGGTGGAAGGTGGTCCACTGGCGGACGATCTCGCACCACGGGCGTGGGTCGATGATCTCGTCTGCAGCAACCCCTGCGAACTGGTCGGTGGTGGTGTTGCGCAGGCAGTTGCCGCTGGTCTGGATCGCGTGCATCTGCACGGTGGCCAGTTCGGCGAGAATGTCCGGGATATCTTCCAGGGCCGGCCAGTTGAACTGCACGTTCTGGCGGGTGGAGATATGGGCGTAGCCCTTGTCGTAATCGCGGGCGATCTTGGCCAGGGTGCGTACCTGGCGTGCGTTCAGCTGGCCATAGGGCACGGCGACGCGCAGCATCGGGGCGAAACGTTGGATATAGAGGCCGTTCTGCAGGCGCAGAGGGCGGAATTCTTCTTCGCTCAGCTCACCGGCCAGGTAGCGGCGGGTCTGATCACGGAACTGCTTGACGCGGTCCTCGATGATCCGCTGATCGTACTCGTCGTATACGTACATAAAAGTCCTGTCTCAGGCTGCATGCAGCTATTCGCGCGCACGGCCGCGCACTCCGGTTCGGAGCCCGGGAACGATAGCAGGTTGCGTTTATGCGCTAAAGTGATGTTTTTGCATATGAAAAGAACCAAACGAACTAAGTGAGATTGACTGCCATTTGTAGCGTTCGTCGGCGCTCAAAGACCCTGCTTGAGGGAAGGGCATTGCTCGTCTTTACTGGGGTGTGAAGTGCATTCCCCATAACACTACAAGAGGCAATGCAATGGGCAACTCAACCAAGGTCCGCAAAGCTGACAGCAGCGTCGACGCCTGGGCGATCCTGTGCCTGATCGTACTGGTGGTGGTCACTGCCGTTTACTGGGTCAGCCATCAGTAGCCTTATCCTGCCACCGTGACGTGCCTGTGCCGCCGCTGTTCAGCGAGCGGTCAGGTGCACGGCCAGTTGCACCAACCCGATCAGCACCAGGATGAACACCAGGGTGAACAGGGTGCCGAGCACGATGAAGTGGCTCGCCTTGCCATGGGTGAAATCGCGCGCGCGATTCTTGCCGCTCTGTACGCCGAAGGCGGCGGCGAGAATGCTGTGCAGCATTTGCCAGAAGGTTGGCCGCTTGTCTTGGCTGGAATCGTCCATGGTGGCTCCCGAGGTAATCAGAGGCGATCAAGGACAGTGTAGGCCCAATCGCCGCCAGGCCGGCTCCAACAGGGCGGTGAAAAACCCGTGGGAGCCGGCTTGTCGGCGAAGCGCTGTCAGCTCTCGTAACCGAGGTTCGGCGCCAACCAGCGCTCGCTCACGCTGACTTCCTGGCCCTTGCGTGCGCTGTAGCGCTCGATCTGGTCCTTGTCGACCTTGCCCACGGCGAAGTACTGCGCCTGCGGATGGGCGAAGTACCAGCCACTGACCGCCGCCGCCGGGAACATCGCGAAGTGCTCGGTGAGGAACACGCCGCTTGGCCCGGTTTCGCCGATGGCGCTGCCATCGAGCAGGCGGAACAGGGTCTCTTTCTCGGTATGGTCAGGGCAGGCCGGGTAGCCTGGCGCCGGACGGATGCCGCTGTACTGCTCCTTGATCAGCGCCTCGTTGTCGAGCTGTTCGTCGCGGGCATAGCCCCAGTGTTCTTTACGTACCTGCTCGTGCAGCCATTCGGCGCAGGCCTCGGCCAGGCGGTCGGCCAGGGCCTTGACCATGATCGAGCTGTAGTCGTCGCCCTTGTCCTGGTAAGCCTTGGCCACTTCCTCGGCGCCGATGCCGGCGGTGGTGATGAAACCACCCACGTAGTCGGTCACGCCGCTTTCCTTTGGCGCCACGAAGTCGGCCAGCGACAGGTTCGGCTTGCCGTCGGGCTTGATGGTCTGCTGGCGCAGGTGGTGCAAGGTCGCCAGCGGTTGGCCGTCTTCGCCATACACCTCGATATCGTCATCGGCGACCTGGTTGGCCGGCCAGAAGCCGAACACTGCGCGGGCGCTGATCAGCTTCTCGTCGATCAACTTGTCGAGCATCTCGCGGGCGTCCTTGTACAAGGCGGTGGCCGCTTCGCCGACCACTTCGTCGGTGAGGATGCGAGGGAACTTGCCGGCCAGGTCCCAGGAAATGAAGAACGGCGTCCAGTCGATGTATTCGGCCAGGGTCCGCAGGTCGATGTCTTCCAGCACCTTGACGCCGGTGAAGGAGGGCACCGCAGGCTGGTAGCCTGCCCAGTCGTACTTGGGCTTGGCCGCTACCGCCTGCGCGTAACTCAGGCGCTCGGTACGGGCGCTGCGGTTGGCGGTGCGGTCGCGGACTTCGACGTACTCCTGGCGGGTCTTCTCGACGAAGCCAGGCTTGAGTTCCTTGGACAGCAACTGGGTAGCGACGCCCACCGCACGCGAGGCGTCGGTGACGTAGACCACCGCGTCGTTGCTGTACTTGGGCTCGATCTTCACCGCCGTGTGGGCCTTGGAGGTGGTGGCGCCGCCGATCATCAGCGGCAGGTTGAAGCCCTGGCGCTGCATTTCACGGGCGACATGGACCATTTCGTCGAGCGACGGCGTGATCAGGCCGGACAGGCCGATGATGTCGCATTTCTCGTCGCGGGCGGTTTGCAGGATCTTCTCCGCCGGCACCATCACGCCGAGATCGACGATGTCATAGCCGTTGCAACCGAGCACCACACCGACGATGTTCTTGCCGATGTCATGCACGTCGCCCTTGACCGTGGCCATGAGGATCTTGCCCTTGGCCTCGGGTTTGTCGCCTTTCTCGGCTTCGATGAAGGGGATCAGGTGAGCCACGGCCTGTTTCATCACCCGAGCGGATTTGACCACCTGGGGCAGGAACATCTTGCCGGCGCCGAACAAGTCACCCACCACGTTCATGCCGCTCATCAGCGGCCCTTCGATCACCTCGATGGGGCGGGCGCACTGTTGGCGACACGCTTCGGTATCCTCGACGATGAACGCGGTGATGCCTTTGACCAGTGCGTGCTCCAAGCGCTTTTCCACCGGCAGCGAACGCCACTCTTCGTTTTCCACTTCCTTGGCCGCGCCGCCGCCCTTGTAGTCATCGGCAATCGCCAGCAGGGCGTCGGTGCCGTGCGGGGTGCGGTTGAGCACCACGTCCTCGACCTTCTCGCGCAGGGCGGCCGGGATCTCGTCGTAGATCTCCAGCTGGCCGGCGTTGACGATACCCATGGTCAGGCCGTTCTGGATGGCGTGGTAGAGGAACACCGAGTGGATCGCTTCGCGTACCGGATTGTTGCCCCGGAACGAGAACGACACGTTGGACACCCCGCCCGAGCTCAGGGCGTAGGGCAGGTGGTCACGGATGTAGGCGCAGGCCTCGATGAAATCGACGGCGTAGTTGTTGTGCTCTTCGATGCCGGTAGCGACCGCGAAAATATTCGGGTCGAAGATGATGTCTTCCGGTGGGAAACCGACTTCGTTGACCAGGATGTCATAGCTGCGCTGACAGATTTCCTGTTTGCGTGCGGCGGTGTCGGCCTGGCCGACTTCGTCGAAGGCCATCACCACCACGGCGGCGCCGTAGCGTTTGCACAAGCGGGCGTGGTGCTTGAACTGCTCGAGGCCTTCCTTCATGGAGATCGAGTTGACGATGCCCTTGCCCTGGATGCACTTGAGGCCTGCTTCGATCACTTCCCACTTGGACGAGTCGATCATGATCGGCACGCGGGAGATATCCGGTTCACCGGCGATCAGGTTGAGGAAGCGGACCATGGCGGCCTGGGAATCGAGCATCCCTTCGTCCATGTTGATGTCGATCACCTGGGCACCGGCCTCGACCTGCTGCAGGGCGACTTCCAGAGCCTCGGTGTAGTTCTCTTCGCGGATCAGCCTGGCGAACTTGGCCGAGCCGGTGATGTTGGTGCGCTCGCCGACGTTGACAAACAACGACTGGCGATCGATGGTGAATGGCTCCAGGCCAGACAGACGGCAGGCCTTGGGGATTTCCGGGATTTCCCGTGGCTTGTATTTGGCCACCGCTTCGGCGATGGCCTGGATGTGGCCTGGGGTGGTGCCGCAGCAGCCACCGATGATGTTGAGGAAGCCGCTGGCAGCGAACTCTTCGACCACTGCGGCCATTTCCGCCGGGGTTTCGTCGTACTCACCGAAAGCGTTGGGCAGGCCGGCATTGGGGTGGGCCGAGACGTGGGTATCGGCCTTGGTCGACAGTTCTTCCAGGTAGGGGCGCAGGTCCTTGGCGCCCAGGGCGCAGTTCAGGCCGACGGAAATCGGCTTGGCGTGGCGCACCGAGTTCCAGAACGCTTCGGTGGTCTGGCCCGACAGGGTGCGGCCGGAGGCATCGGTAATGGTGCCGGAAATCATGATCGGCAGTTCGATGCCATCGTCCTCGAACACCTGTTGCACGGCGAAGATCGCTGCCTTGGCGTTGAGGGTATCGAAGATGGTTTCGATCAGCAGCAGGTCGGCGCCGCCTTCGATCAGGCCGCGGGTGGCCTCGATGTAGTTTTCCACCAGTTCGTCGAAGGTGACGTTGCGGTAGCCGGGGTCGTTGACGTCTGGGGAAATCGAGCAGGTGCGGCTGGTCGGGCCGAGCACGCCAGCGACGAAGCGCGGCTTGTCGGGGGTTTCCAAGGTCTTGGCATCGGCGACCTGGCGGGCGATGCGGGCACCCTCGACGTTGAGTTCATAGACCAGCGATTCCATGCCGTAGTCGGCCTGGGAAATCTGCGTGGCGTTGAAGGTGTTGGTTTCGAGGATGTCTGCGCCAGCATCCAGGTAGGCCTTTTCGATGGCCGCGATGACATCGGGGCGGCTCAGCAGCAACAGATCGTTGTTGCCCTTTACATCGCTTGGCCAATCGGCGAAGCGCGTGCCACGATAGTCGTGTTCCTCGAGCCGGTAGCTTTGGATCATAGTACCCATGCCGCCGTCGAGGATCAGGATGCGCTCCTTGAGTGCGTTCTGGAGTGCTTGGAGACGAGCGCTGCGGTCGGACATAAGAACTACCTGGTCGGGCAAATATCAGAAGGTGCGGAATCATAACAAAGCTGCGCGGTTTTTAGGCGCGTCGGCCTTTTCCATGAATTATGCTCATGTTGGCAAACACGCACTCAGGGACGACCAGGCACACCGTGATGGCATTCAAGAACCAGGACTTTCGGCACATGTTGCATCGTTGTTTTCTTGCCTGGGCAGGCGCATGCGCGCTGCTCATGAGCGGCATGGCTGGCGCGCAATCCCCCCAGTCGAGCCCGGCAATTTCCTATACCCGCGACATCCAACCGATCTTCACCGAGAAATGCGTCGCCTGCCATGCCTGCAATGACGCTGCCTGCCAGCTCAAGCTGGAGAGCCCCGAAGGGGCGGTGCGCGGCGCCAGCAAGGTCCCGGTCTATCAGGGCGAGCGGAGCAAGGCGGTGCCCACCACGCGCCTGTTCTACGACGCCCAGACCGAAGAGCAATGGCGGGCCAAGGGCTTCTATTCGGTGCTCGACAACCAGGGCAGCCAGGCGGCGTTGATGGCGCGCATGCTCGAACTGGGGCACAAGACACCGATCACCCCCAATGCCAAGCTGCCCGACGAGATCGTCCTGGGCCTGGAACGCAACAACATGTGCCCGATGCCCCAGGAGTTCGACGCCTACGCTGGCGCGCACCCCAAAGAAGGCATGCCGCTGGCGGTCACAGGCCTCACCGACAAGCAATACCAGACCATGCAACGCTGGCTGGCGGCAGGCGCGCCGGTCGAATACCAGCCGATCCAGCCGAGCGCGGCAGAGGCAAGGCAGATCGGCGAGTGGGAGGAGCTGCTCAACCGCCCGGGCTCGACCGAAGCACTGGTGGGGCGCTGGCTGTACGAACACATGTTCCTGGCGCACATCTATTTCGTCGGCGGCGAACAGGGCCACTTCTTCCAGTGGGTACGGTCGCGCACGCCGAGCGGCAAGCCGGTCGACATCATCGCCACGCGCCGGCCCAACGATCCGCCTGGCACCGACTTCTATTACCGTCTGATTCCGGTGCAGGGGGTCATCGTACACAAGACTCACATCACCTATCCGATGGGGCCGCAGAAGCTCAAGCGGGTCAAGCAACTGTTCTACGCCGGCGACTGGCACGCCACATCGCTACCAGGCTATGGGCCGCGGCACCGGGCCAATCCGTTCGAGACGTTCGAGGCGATTCCAGCAGTGGCGCGCTACCAGTTCATGCTGGATAACGCCGAGTACTTCGTGCGCACGTTCATCCGCGGCCCGGTGTGCCGTGGGCAGATCGCCACCGACGTGATCCGCGACAACTTCTGGGCGCTGTTCCAGGAACCGGCCTTCGACCGCTACGTCACCGATGCCAAGTACCGGGGCGAGGCCACGCCGTTGCTGGCCATGCCCGGCCAGATCGATGATGTCGGCAGTGTGCTGACCCTGTGGCATGCCTACCGCGACAAGCGCAATGAGTATGAAAAACTGCGTCGTGCGGCCTATGCCGAGATGCCAGTGCCGACCTGGTCGACACTTTGGGCCGGCAACGACAACGCGCTGCTGACCATCTTCCGCCACTTCGACAGCGCCACGGTAAGCAAGGGGCTGATTGGCGATGTGCCGTTAACCATGTGGCTGTTCGATTACCCGCTGCTCGAGCGCACCTACTATCAATTGGCGGTCAACTTCGACGTGTTTGGCAACGTTTCGCACCAGTTGCAGACGCGCCTGTACTTCGACCTGATCCGCAACGGCGCCGAGATCAACTTCCTGCGCCTGATGCCGGCGGACAAGCGCGGAGCGATCCTCAGCGACTGGTACCAGAACGGTGGCAAGGTGAAGATGTGGCTCGACTACGAGGACATCGACGACGACACGCCAAGCGGCCTGAAACTGGACAAGCACGACCCCAAGCGCGATTTCGGTCTGAAACTGCTGCAACGGACCAAGAGCATCAACGCCTCACCTGACCCGATCAATCGCTGCACGGGCGCCTACTGCTCGCGGCCGGAAGTAAGCGAGGAGTTCCGCGATGCCGAACAGTCGTTGAGTCGTCTGGTGTCGCGTCCGGCGGCTGGGCTGAAGGTGATCGACCAGTTGCCCGAGGCGACCTTGTTGCGTATCGAAGGGCAGGGTGGCGAGCGCCAGATCTACAGCCTGCTGCGCAACCGCGCCCATAGCAACGTGGCTTTCCTTCTGGGTGAAGCACGTCGTTACCAGCCGGGGCTCGATACCCTGACCTTGTACCCAGGCGTGCTCACCAGCTATCCGAACTTCATCTTCAATGTGCCCGCCGCCGATGTGCCGGAGTTCGTCGAGGACCTGGAGTACGCCGGCGACGATGCCGAGCGCTTCGAGCGCATCGTCATGCGCTGGGGGATCCGCCGCAGCCATCCGCAGTTCTGGCACTACTTCCACGACCTGAACACCTACATCAAGGAGACCCAACCGGTAGAAGCTGGTGTACTGGACATGAACCGCTACGAAAACCTCTGATCGGTTCGGCTGATCTTTCCACCAGCACTGCGGTCGGAAACGGTAGGTGGTCCCAGGGCGGCGATATCGCCCTGGGGCCTCAATGCACCGGCAATCGCAGGGTATTCCATGCTGTATTCGCTCCAAGCGCTGCGGGCGTTCGCCGCCTGGGTGGTGGTCTGTCACCACTTCATGCAGATCTTCTTCGACTTCCATGCCACCGGCCCCATTGGCCAACTGTTCAGTGATCGAGGGGCGGTGGGCGTCGATATCTTCTTCGTCATCAGTGGCCTGGTGATCTACCTCTCGACGCGAGACAAGGTCATCGAGCCACGCCAGTTCCTGCTCAATCGCGCCCTGCGGATCGTCCCCGCGTACTGGTTCTATACCCTGATCATGGCGGCACTGATTCTGGCGTTCAGCCGTTGGATGCCGCATCAGGTGTACGACGGCCAGCACCTGCTGCTGTCGCTGTTGTTCATTCCGGCGGAAAACCCCGGCGGCTATGGGTTGTATCCCACCCTTAATGTCGGCTGGACGCTGAATTTCGAAATGTTCTTCTATCTGTTGTTCGGCCTGGCATTGCTCGTGCGCCGCCGCCATCAGCTGTTGCTGGTCACCGTGGCGTTGCTGGTGACCAGCGAAGTGCTCGGACGCATGGGCGTGCTGAGCCGCTTCTACCACAACGGCATCATCTACGAATTCCTGCTCGGCATCGGCCTGGGCGTGTTGTACCGGCGTGGCCTGGTGCGTGAAGGGCGGGTCCTGCCCCTGATGGTGCTGCTGGCCGCAGGCTTTGCCATCTATCACCTGGATGCCTCGCAGCGCCTGCTGCATTGGGGTATACCCAGTGCCTTGATCGTCCTGGCGTTCGTGTCGCTGGAACCCTGGTTGCGTGGCAATCGGCTGCTCAAGACACTAGGCGATTGTTCGTATTCGGTGTACCTGATCCACGTGCTGGTGCTGTATGCCGGCTGGTTCGCCAGCCAGCGCCTGGGCCTGAATCCGTACCTGACCTTCGCCTTGTGCGTGCCGTCCATTGGACTAATGTCCTGGTTCAGTTACCAATGGCTCGAACGTGGCTTGTACCACCGGATGCAGGCATGGCTGGCGCAGCCGAGGGAGACCGAGACGGGTTATGCGCTTTCCCGAGTCAAATACTAGGACTTTGTTCGAGGGCCGGGTTGGCGTACACTTGCCGCAAGTCTGTGAGGAACCTACATGAGCGCTATAACCATTACCGACGCCGCCCATGACTACCTGGCCGATCTGCTCTCCAAGCAGAACACGCCTGGCATCGGCATCCGTGTCTTCATCACCCAGCCGGGTACTCAGTACGCCGAAACCTGCATCGCCTACTGCAAACCGGGTGAAGAAAAGCCCGACGACATCGCCGTGGGCCTGAAAAGCTTCACCGCCTACATCGACGCCGTCAGCGAGCCGTTTCTCGAGGATGCCCTGGTCGACTACGCCACCGATCGCATGGGCGGCCAGCTGACCATCAAGGCGCCCAATGCCAAGGTGCCGATGGTCAACGAGGACAGCCCGATCAACGAGCGCATCAACTACTACCTGCAGACCGAGATCAACCCGGGGCTGGCCAGCCACGGCGGTCAGGTGAGCCTGGTCGATGTGGTCGACGACGGCATTGCCGTGCTGCAGTTCGGCGGTGGTTGCCAGGGTTGTGGCCAGGCCGATGTGACCCTCAAGGACGGCATCGAGCGCACCCTGCTCGAGCGTATTCCCGAACTCAAGGGTGTGCGTGACGTGACCGACCACTCGCAGAAAGAGAACGCTTACTACTGATCAGGCGAAGCGTTGCATTCGATGGCTGGAAGCGGCGCTGATTCTCTTCGCTCTAGCAACAAAGTGTTACGGATTCAAGCCCTGCGACAACAGGCCGCAGCCCGTAAACAAAGGGCTGCAGGCCATCCGCCCCAAGGTTGGGTAGCTGCCCTGGGGGTGTCATGCCAGAATGCCCCGGTTTTTCGGCCGACCCGTCCCGAGGGTCGGCACCTTCCCTGTAAAGGATGGTTCCATGAATGATCTGTTGACCCGGCGCGCCGTTGTGGCCGGGATGGGCGTTCTCGGACTTGGCTTGTTGGCGGGCTGCAGTCCGGCGCGTGGGCTCGAGTTCAAGTACGGCAAGAACATGAGCAACGAAATCCTCGGGCGCAAGTTCCGCCTCAAGGATACCCAGGGCAACGAGCGTACCCTGTCGAGTTTCTACGGCTCCATGCCGATGATCTTCTTCGGTTTCACCCAGTGCCCGGCGGTCTGCCCGACCACCTTGGCGCGTGCGGTGCAAATCAAGAATCTGCTCAGGGGGCGAGACCGCGAGCTGTTCCAGGTGGTGTTCATCACCCTGGATCCGGAGCGCGACACCCCTGAAGTGCTCGACGCTTACCTCAAGGCCTTCGACCCGTCGTTCACCGCCCTGACCGGCACCCCGGAGGAAATCGCCGAGGTGGCCAAGGAATTCAAGGTGTTCTACGAAAAGGTCCCGGCCGGCGACACCTACACCATCTCTCACTCTTCCACCAGCTACGTCTACGACACCCGTGGCACGCTGCGCCTGAGCCTGGGTCATTCCCTGAACGCCAAGGAATGCGCCGAAGACCTGGTCACCCTGATGGAGATTTGCTAATGGCTGTTTCACTGCAACCGATCAAACGCGGCCTGGCCGCCATTGCCTTGCTGGGCATGGCTTTGCCAGCCTTGGCCCAGACCACCGTGAGCGAAGCCTGGGTGCGTGCCACCGTGCCGCATCAGCCTTCCACCGGTGCGTTCATGACCCTCACCGCCAGCAGCGACAGCAAGCTGGTGAGCGTCGCCTCACCCGTTGCCAAGACCGTGCAGGTGCACGAGATGACCATGAACGGCGACGTCATGGGCATGCGTGAGGTCAAAGCGGTCGAGTTGCCCGCTGGCAAAGCGGTGAACTTCGACCCCAGCGGTCTGCATGTGATGCTCATGGGCCTGAACCAGCAGGTCAAGGAAGGCGACAAGGTGCCGCTGACCCTGACCATCGAGGATGCCGAGGGGAGCAAGCAAACCCTGGACGTGCAAGCCGAGGTGCGCCCGCTCAACACCGAAGCCGGCGGTGGTCACGACCACATGCACATGAACCACTGATGCACGAGGGGCCGCGCAATGCGGCCCCGTTCGTTTCACGGCTCAGCTGCGAAAGCGCGGCAGCGGCCGATCCAGGTTCAGCGACGTCAGCGTCCTGCGGACCTGGGCTTCGTCGGCCTCGATAGCCTTGAGGCTGGCACGGATCTTACCGGCTGCAGGCACGTCGCCCTGCCGGTCGATCCAGTCGGCGATCTCCTTGCAGGCACTGCTCAGGCAGGCCTGGCGCTGGGTCATCAGCGTCAGGAGGGTGGTGATTTCTCGTTCGGACATGGCAGGAACCTCCGTTCAGCCATCTCAGTGTAGCAGTGCTGTGTGGCTACGCCTGCGGCATACCGTCGCTTGGCCTAGCCCTGCAGACAGGCGTTTCGGTAAGCCCCTGGGGTGACTCCGAAGGCCTGCTTGAACTGGCGGTTCAGGTGGCTCTGGTCGGCGAAACCCAGGGTGAAGGCAACATCGCTGGCAGCCAGGCCACTGCGCAGGAACTCCCTCGCCCGCGCCAGGCGCCGCTGCTTCAACCAGGCATGGGGCGGCAAGCCAGTGGCCTGGCGAAACACCCGGGCAAAGTGGAAGGGGGACAGGTTGACCGCTGCTGCCAGCGCCTCCAGCGAAGGTGGGTCGGCAAGGCGGCTTTCCAGCAATTCGCGGGCGCGGGCCACGGCCAAGGGTTCGTTGCCCGCCGCGGCCGGCTCGGCGCAGTGCCCATGGCGCTGGACCAGCGCCAGCACTGCGTGGCGCCACGCGGTCTGTTGTTCCAGAGCGCTGGCTGCAGATTCCGACAACCTGTGCAAATGGCTGAAGGCGCCGGCCAAGGCCGGATCGTGGATCACGCTGGCCTTGAAGTGGGGTATGTCACGACGACCCAGCTCCAGCTCATCCAGCACCCCGCTGACCCTGGCCTGCTCGGGATAGAAGCCACGGTAGCGCCAGCCGGCTTCGTCGGCCGTGGCCCCGGTGTGTAGCTCATCGGGATTGATCAGCACCATGCTGCCTTGCGGCGCCAGGTGCTCGCTGCCGCGGTGCCAGAAGCGTTGGGCGCCGGACTCGATCACGGTGAACACATAGCCTTCGTGCACATGGGGGGCGAAGCGTTGCTGGTAGTAGCGGGCATGCAGCATCTCGACATCGCCGAGGGCGGGCGCCTGCCAGAGGTGGGTTTGTTCGCGCAGGGGGCGGGTCATGTCAGCCAGCTACGCAGCAGGAAGAAAATCAACATGCTCACCAGCATGCTCAGCAACACGCGGCGGGTCAACAGCACCAGCACCACGGCGGCGACCGCCCCCAGCAGATAGGGGTTGAGCGGACTCAGATTCAGCTGATGGTCGGGCAGGAAGATGATCGGGCCACAAATGGCGGTGAGCATACCGGGCACGGCAAAACCCAGGAACTGTCGTGCATTGGAGCTCAGGCGCAGTGGTAGGCGCGGCTCCAGGAAGGCATAGCGGTTGAGGAACACCACCGCGCCCATGGTGAAGATCAGCAACCAGATCATTGGCGGGCCCCCGAGAATTTCTGACAGACGAAGCCCGCGGCCATGCCCAGCAAGCCGGCGCTGACCAGGGCGGTGTCCCAGTGCCAGTGACTGAACAGCACCGAGCAGAACAACGACACGGCCACGCACACCAAGGTGGCCAGGTTACGCACTAGCGGCGCGATCAGCGCTACGAAGGTGGCGACGATGGAAAAATCCAACCCCAGTTGGTCCAAGTGTGGAATGGCTTTGCCGAGCATGATGCCGGCGAAGGTGAACAGGTTCCAGGCGACGTAGAAGGTCAAGCCAACACCGAGCGCGTACCAGCGATTGAATTGCTGCTGATCGTGCTGACTGGTCAGGGCGAAGAACTCATCGGTCAACAAGAAACCCAATCCCAACCGCCAGCGCAGGGGTTGGCTGGACAGCAGAGGGCGCATGGACAGGCCATAGAGCAGGTGCTGGGACGTCAGCAGCAGGGTCGTCAGCAGGATCGATACCAGGTTGGCGCCGCCCTTGAGCATGCCGATGGCCACCAGTTGCGCCGCCCCGGCGAAGACGATGGCCGAGAGCCCTTGGCCTTCCCAGGCGCTGAGGTTGGCCTCGATCGCCATGGAGCCTGCCAGAAGGCCCCAGGGCGCAACGGCGAGCGAGAGTGGCAAGATGGCAATGGCACCCCGCAAGAAGGCGTGACGAGCAATGGACGATGGGCTGGACATGGTGGCGAGGTCAAAGCATGGATGGGTCGGACTGCCAGCATGCCAGAGCGGCCATCGGGTGGCTTGAACGATCTTGCTCAGCGCATCAGCGCCCAGGCAGGCTCAGCGATGGCTGGTCAGCCGTTGCTGGGCGGCGGCGCAGCCGTTGATGTCCACGGCTTTCTGCAGCAGGGCCTGGCGCTGCGACGGGTCGAGGTCGCCGAGCAGGCGGTAGACCTCGGCCTGGTAATCGCGCTGGCGCCCCCATTGCATCTCCAGCCCTTGCGGTTGGCTGCGGCTGCAGGCCAGGCGTGCGGCGGGTTGCGGATAATAAGGCGCATACAGGGTCGCCATGCTGGGGATTGCTTCGAGGTCGCTGCGGTAAGCCGGGCTGGCATTGTAGGGGGGGCACCAGGTGGCGATCGCCGTAGCCGGCGGCGCGAAGCCTTGCTTGAGGCTCGACTCCAGCAGCGGGCAGGCGGCATCGGGGATCTGGGCGGCCGGCAGGTAGGTCATGTAGTACAACGCCAGACGATACTGCGCTACCGGGTGGCCCAGTGCCACGGATTTCTTCAGCAGCGCCACCGCGGTGGGCAGGGTACGCGCCATGGCCTGGCCCTGGCGGGTGAGTTCGGGGTCGGTGCCAATAGCGGTACGCAGAGTGCTCGGTGTGTCGTCCTGGGCATCGGCCTGCTCGAGCAACGGCAGGGCCTGGCGGTACAGCAGGTCGGCATGGGGGTCGATATGCACTTCCAGCGCGCTGGCGCTGCAAGGAGCCAGGGCCAGGAGCAACGAGCCCATCAGGTGGACGCGGCTCACAGGCAGACCTCGTTCAGCCCAGGGGCGAGGCAGGCAGTCAGCTGCGGATGGACGACTTCGATGTTCATGCAGATACCCGTTGGCCTCAGGCGAAACAAGACGACGGCGTATTCTAGCCATGGGCGGGGGTGCGCTGAAAGGCTTATGCGACATTGTCAGACGAGCTTGATCGGCGTCACCTTGCGCTGGGCGTGCTTTTCCTGGGCCAGACCGAGTTTGGCGGTGATCACCTTGGCCAGCGCATTGTTGCCCAAATCGTTCAAATGCAGGCGGTCGACGAACAAATCGGCACCGAAGACCGGAGAGCTGCTGAGCATGCTGTTCATGTCGTAGCACGGCACAGGGTCGGCCTGCTGCTTGATGCGGCGGAAGAAGGCGGTATGCAAGTGGCTGTCGAAGACGCCGTCGAGCAGCCGGTCGAAATTGGCCGGCTCTCGCTCCAGCGCCTCGAGGGCCGCCTGTTCGCCGGCAGGCAGCGTATCGCGGCACCAGGGTAGCAACGGTTGCAGGATGAAGGTCAGGCTGGTGTGGCTACCTGCCAGCAATCGGTCCCATTGCAGGAGCGTGCGGCCGATACTGTCGGCGGCGCGATTCAGGCGCTTGCTCGGCGCTGACAGCGACCACGGTACCGCGGTGGGTGCTGGACGCGGTGCCAGGGTCTGCAGCAAGCGGCGCCAGAGCGGTTTGCGTGGTTGCCCGTCGGTGCCTGTGACGCCTTCATTGAAGCTGTTGAGAAAGTCCTGATAGGCCGCCGCCTGCAGCGGTTGGTTGGCAGCTCCCAGCACTTCGCCCAAGGCCTCGTGGGCGAGGCTGTTCAGGCCGCTGAGCACGACCACGTGGCCGACCTTGCCGAAGCGATGCTGGTGACTGAGGAACAGCAGCAGTTCCTGGCTCGCGTTGAGCCCGCAGCCGGCCAGGCTCAGCCACACCTCGCCGGTCAGCATCGACAGGTGCGAGGCTACCGTGTGCTCGTCGCCGCTGGCACCGATGCCCAAGGCCGTAGAGCCACCGACCAGCAAGTTGACCCGCGGCGCGCCACCCCGTTCAGCGGCGGAGAAGCGCTTGCCCGCGCAGTGGCTGTAGCGCAGGCCGAGGGCGTCGGTGTTGATGGTGCCGGAGCGGTATCCGCTTTCGTGCATATGCAAGGTATGGGGGAGCCGGCGTCGACCGAGCAACAGAAAATGCTGGTAATCCTGTTGCAGAGGCGACGGGTTCTCCGGTAACGAGCGGGTGGTGTCGGTCGGTCGCATGAGACTCCGTGATGGCGGGCGTGGTGTCGGCGCAAGACCGTCAGCCCGCCAACTCCTTGATGTTGTAGGCCAGCCCGCCTGCGGCGATCAGCAACAGCGCGACCCCCGAGGCCAGCGAGATGAGACGGCTGCTGCGCTGCGAGGCGATCTTGCCGATGGCGAAGATGTAGAGACTGAGCACTGCAAAGTCGATGGCGACCCACAGCAGCGATAGGACCACCATGCTCTTGCCGAACGACTCGGTGATCTGGATGAACTGCGGGAAGAAGGCGATGAAGAAAATGATGTCCTTGGGGTTGGAGATGCCCACCATGAAGCCTTGCCACAAGCCGCCGCCGCGCACCGCGCGGGCGACCTCGCCCGACGCTTCGGGGGACGGTGCCTGAAGTGCGTCTTTCAGGGTGCCGATGGCGATGTAGCCGATGAACAGGCAGCCCAGCAGGCTCATGCCGCTGAGCCAGGTCCTGTCGATGGCGGCGCTGGTCATGATGATCCACGCTGCGGCGCCGATCAGCACCAGGGAGGCCCAATTGGTGCCGACGGCGGTGAAAATGGCCTTGCGCGAGCCAGAGGCGGCGGCCGTGTTGACGATCAGTGCCACGACCGGGCCGGGCGTGGCGATCAGCAGCAGGACGGTCAGGGCGTAGGTAGCGGTCAGTGCGGTATTCACGGTCAGTTCTCGATCACGGTATCGGTTGTCGCATGGGCGTGGAAGGGGCAGCGCGAAGGGTTGAGCGAACCCTGTTCCTGCAGCTGGTACTGCTTCCACTCGTAGTTGTCCCGGTCGCCGAAGGCGCCCAGGGTGTCGGGCACCACGCCGTCGTTATAGTGGCGGACCCGGTCGCGGATCCGCGCACGGATACGCCTGCCGCTCTCGGTCGCGGCATTGGCGACTTCGTCGAAGTTTTCCCGTGGGTTGATGACGAAGGTGATGTGCGGCCCCAGGTTGCGGCTTTTCATCTGCTGGTGGCCTGGAAAGTTCATGTTGATAAACAGGGGCATCCCGGCATAGCAGAACGACCAGTCGCTGTCTTGTGGGTCGGTGGGCATGGCTTGTGGCCAGGGCTGCGGGTCGCGCGCGTGCACGCCCTCCAGGACCTTCCAGGCCAGTGCCTGCTGCTGTGCCAAGGTGCTGTCGCCAGGGGTTTCGAGAAACACCACCAGCGGGCTGCCGATGCGCTGCTTGAGCGGGATCGGCTTGATGGTAGCGACGTAGTCGGACAGGCCGCGGGCGATATCGTCGGCCAGATGCTCGGCGCGGGCGAAAAGAATATGGCAGCTTTCTCCAGCCACGGCCTTGCGCCCGAAAAGGCACGGAAAGTCGGGATTGGCAAGCACCCCGCGAAAATGTTGTATGGTCTGGTAGGTCCAGTGTTGGCAGTGCCGGACATGTTCAGAGTTGAGCTCTAGCGCGTCCAGGCGATAGCAATTTCCATAACCCGTAAACATGATTTCCCCAGGCGTTTTGTTAAGTGGGTGATCCAGTCATATGCAGGCAAGATGGTTAATTATCTTGGTTTTTTACCTGCATTTTCTGGAACGCCTGTCAGCTTGTAAAACGCGTGGAACTATGACCTACTATTAGTCTTACTCATGCTGCGAGGGCTTCATGTCGGAACGGATTCAGGCTTTGCATGCCCTTCGGGCCTTCGAGGTGGCCTCGCGCTACGGTTCGTTCACGCGCGCGGCTGAAGAACTGGCCCTGACCCAGGGCGCCGTCAGTCACCACATCAAGACCCTCGAATCGATGTTCGGTTGTGACCTGTTCGAGCGTCGTGGCCCCAAGCTGCGGCTGACCGAGCACGGGCGACTGCTGGCCCAGGAGCTCAAGGTCGGCTTCAAGATCATCGAGAATGCCTGCGCACTGCTGCGCCAGGACCGCTACGGACTGCGCCTGAAAGCGCCCTCGACCTTGACCGTGCGCTGGTTGCTACGGGCGCTGGACGGTTTCAAGAGGATCGACGACAACTGCAGTGTGCAGTTGTCCAGCGTGTGGATGGATATCGACACGGTGGACTTCTACTCCGAACCGTACGACTGTGCGATCTTGCTGGGCAATGGGCGGTTTGCCGCCGACGTCGAGAGCTTCAAGCTGTTCGACGAGTGGCTGATCCCGGTCTGCCAACCCGACTACATGACCCAGGCCCAGCCGGAGCTGGCCGACCTGCGCCAATGCGAATTCCTTCACCCCTCGCCGGACAGGCGTGATTGGCGGCGCTGGCTGGCGCGTATGGATGCATTGGACATCAGCATCGACAAGGGGCAGGTGTTCGACACCCTCGACCAAGGCATTTCCGCGGCGCAGCAGGGCCTGGGCATCTCGGTGGTCGACCTGACGCTGGTCAGTGCCGACCTGGCGGCCGGCCGCCTGGCCACGCCGTTCAAGCATGCGGTTGCAACGGGCGACGGCTATTACATGGCCTGGCTCAAGTCCAGCCCCAAAGCGCGACAGATGCTCAAGCTGCGTGAGTATCTGCTCAGCCAGGTGCCGCCGTTGGCGCACAAGGACATCCACTACCTGTACGACTGAGACCAGGGTAGGGCCGTTGCCTGGTGCCGCTCGCGCAGCTGAACCGGCACTGCCCGGCTGAGGTAGAATCCAGCTTTTGCCCCAGGGCGTTTCGAGGAATACCGCAGTGGAGTTGCAGCAGGGCTTCGTCCTGACCCGGCATTGGCACGATACGCCCCAGGGTACCTGTGTGGAATTCTGGCTCGCCACCGACCAGGGCCCGCGTTTGCTGCGCCTGGCTCCCCAGGAGTCGGTGGCCTTCCTGCCGCAGGCCCAGGCCGCACATGCTCGGGCGGTGTTGAACGATGAGCCCGGCGTAGCGCTCAAGCCGTTGCAGCTGCGCGATTTCGACCAGCGTCCGGTACTGGGCCTGTATTGCCGCCAGCACCGCCAGTTGCTGCAGCTGGAGCAGCGCTTGCGCAGCGCTGGCATCGAGGTGTTCGAAGCCGATATCCGCCCACCGGAGCGCTATTTGATGGAGCGCTTCATCACTGCCCCGGTGCGTTTCACCGGGCGGGAAGACGGCGAGGGCGTGCTGTGCGACGCTCAGCTCAAGCCTTCGCCAGGCTATCGACCGCCGTTGCGGCTGGTCTCGTTGGACATCGAGACCAGCGAGCGCGGCGAGCTCTACAGCATCGCCCTGGAGGGCTGCGGCCAACGCCAGGTGTACATGCTCGGGGCAGACGAGGGCATGGCCACCGAGCTGGACTTCGACCTGCACTACTGTGCCGACCGCGCCGCATTGCTCGAATGCCTGAACCGATGGATGGCCCGCCACGACCCGGATGCGATCATCGGCTGGAACCTGATCCAGTTCGATCTGCGCATTCTCCACGAGCACGCCCGTCAGTTGGACATACCGTTGGCGCTGGGACGCAAGGGCGCTCCAATGACCCTGCGCAGCCACGCCAGTCGTGGTCACGTCTTCGCCGATGCCCCCGGACGCCTGCTCATCGATGGCATCGAGGCACTGCGCTCGGCGACCTGGAGTTTCCCTTCGTTCAGCCTGGAAAATGTCGCGCAGACGTTGCTGGGCGAGGGCAAGGCCATCGATACGCCTTACCAGCGCATGGACGAGATCAATCGCATGTTCGCTGAGGACAAGCCGGCCCTGGCCCGCTACAACCTCAAGGACTGCGAACTGGTCACGCGGATCTTCGCCCATACTCGTCTGCTCGAGTTCCTGCTCGAAAGGGCTTCGGTCACTGGTCTGGCGGCAGACCGCAGCGGTGGATCGGTCGCCGCGTTCTGCCATCTGTACATCCCGCACATGCACCGTCTGGGTTTCGTCGCCCCCAATCTTGGCAGCCGGCCAGAGGAGGCCAGCCCCGGCGGCTTCGTCATGGACTCGCGGCCAGGGCTGTACGACTCGGTTCTGGTGCTCGACTACAAGAGCCTGTATCCCTCGATCATCCGCACCTTCCTGATCGACCCGGTAGGCCTGATCGAGGGCCTGCGTCAACCGGACGACGATCACTCGGTGGAGGGTTTTCGCGGGGGGCGTTTCTCGCGCAGTCAGCATTGCCTGCCGGCTATCGTCGAGGACGTATGGCAGGGGCGCGAAGCGGCCAAGCGCGCCGGCAACGCGCCATTGTCGCAAGCGCTGAAGATCATCATGAACGCTTTCTACGGCGTGCTCGGCTCCAGTGGTTGTCGCTTCTTCGACCCGCGCCTGGCTTCGTCGATCACCATGCGCGGCCACCAGATCATGCGCCAGACCCGTGCGCTGGTCGAGGCGCGCGGGTTCGATGTGATCTACGGCGACACCGACTCCACCTTCGTCTGGTTGAAACAGGCCCATGACGAGGAGGGCGCCGCCAGCATCGGTCGGCAGTTGGTAGCCGAGATCAACCAGTGGTGGCGCGAGCATCTGGCGCAGGAGATGGGCCTGGCCAGTGCCTTGGAGCTACAGTACGAAACCCACTATCGAAGGTTTCTGATGCCGACCATCCGCGGCACCGACGAGGGCAGCAAGAAGCGTTATGCCGGGCTGGTACAGCGCGCCGACGGCAGCGACGACATGGTATTCAAAGGTCTCGAGTCGGTGCGTACCGACTGGTCGCCGCTGGCGCGACAGTTCCAGCAAGCGCTTTACGGACGGATCTTCCGTGGTCAGCCGTACCGGGAATACCTGCGCGAATACGTCCGTAGCACTCTGGCCGGTGAACAGGATGAGCTGCTGGTCTACCGCAAGCGCTTGCGCCGGCCCCTGGCCGACTACCAGCGCAACGTGCCACCGCATGTGCGTGCGGCGCGTCTGGCCGATGACTACAACCAGCAGCTGGGGCGGCCCCGGCAGTACCAGAATGGCGGTTGGATCAGCTACGTGATCACCGTGTCCGGGCCTGAACCGCTGGAGAACAGCCGCTCGCCCATCGACTATCAACACTACCTCAGTCGCCAGTTGCAACCGGTGGCCGATGCCATTCTGCCGATGATCGGCGACAGTTTCGCGGCCTTGATCGACCAGCAACTGGCGTTGTTCTGAAACAGGTGGTATCACTCTGTCACCGGCCTTCGTGTCGCCCGTCTAGCCTGCGCTTTTCTTGCAGGGAACCCCAGGATGAGCAGCGACGGTCAGCAGTACACCCCTTCCAACCCACCCACCTTCCATGAGGCCTACCAGGATTGGCTGATCGCCCAGCGGCTACCTGACTGGCTGCGCACGGCCAGCGTGCAGCACCTACGTGCGCTGGGCGAGGCGATGAGCCTGAGCTTGTATTTCAATGAGCGCGTCAGGGGCGTGCTGGGCAGAGTGACGGATATCGCCGACTTCGCTCGGCCACGGCTGCAATTGGCCATGGACCAGGCATTCGGCAGTGGCCACGATGTCACCACGCTGCGTCTGCGCTGGGGCCATCGGGAGCCGGTGGTGACATCGCAACCGATCGGCTACCCGGTCACCGTGCCGGTCTATACCGAGGTGCCGCTGCTGGAGGCGGCGCTGCGCAACTTCACCGAGGCCGAGGGCCAGGCCAACGGCCAGTTGGTCGGCAACCGACTGGTCGCCCCGAAGCCGTCCAGCGACGAGCAGGGCGAATCCGATCAGCCTGCCGCCGGGGCGTTGCCCAGCGCGACTCAGTTCGCCGCCGTGTGCCGCAAGCTGGACCTCGGCGGGGCATACCAGAAGCATCTGGCCTCGGTGCTGCGAGCCACCGGTCACGCCGATGGTGACGAGTCTGGGGCTGAGCCGACGGTGTCCTCGCTGTTCGCCCGCGGCCATCGCTACGCCATGCTGGCGGATGCCCATGTGGCGCTGATCAAGGGCGAGGTCGATGCTGACGAACATGCACTGCTGGTTGCCCTGTGCGGGCTGCATACCTCGCTGAAGCTGCACGGTCACCGGGTCGAGGTCAAGCAGCTCGACCTGCTTGGCTGTCATCTCGAACAGATTCTCGTACTCGATGCTCGGGATGAGACGTACAGCCCCCTGCATAGCGCCTCGCACCGGGTGCTGGTGCACATTCCTGGTGACCCGCAAGCGCCCTGGCGTGCCTACCCGGACCTGCGCCATTTCGCCAACGCCCTGGGCAAGCGTCTGCGCACCGCCGAGTACCAGCGGTTTTTCGCACGGTTCGTGCGGCGACGTAGCAGTCAGGCCTTTTTCACTGCCGTGGTCGAAGGTTATGACGGCGTCACGGACTTGGCCAACATCAACCTGCAGGAGCGACTACGCGAGTGCCCGACGCCTTGGTTCGACACCCTGGGCACGGCGCGCATCCGGCAGATCGAAGACGACGCGGCAATGATTGCCGTGCCGGTCGCCCAACTGGACAGGGCCGTGCAGCACGCCCATGACCAGCGCCTGCTGGCCGAAGGCTGGGCGCTGATCAACCTGGCCGGCTTCTTCATCCCTGGTGTGGGATTGGCGCTACTGGCATACACCGCGTGGCAGTTGCTCGATGAAGTGTTCCAAGGCATCCAGGCTTGGCACGATGGGTATGGCGCAGAGGCCCTCGAACACTTGGTGAATGTGGCCATCGATGTCGCCACCGTGGCAGCCACCGGTGCGGCGGTCGCCGTGGCCCGGGCAGCCTGGTTGCGATCGAGTTGGGTAGACAGCATGGTGCCGACGCAACTCGACGATGGCGTGCGCAAGTTATGGCAGCCCGACCTGAGCCCGTTTCGCGTTGCGGCACCCCCGACCGAAGCCATCCGTGACGAGGCCGGTGTGTACCGGGCGGGAGACCAGGCATGGGTCGAGATGGACGGGCATCACTATGCCGTCGAGCAACGTGCCGTCGATGGTCAATGGCAACTGCGTGCCCAGGCAGGGCACGCTCCTGGCCTTTGCCACAATGGCGCGGGTGCCTGGCGGTTGTGGTCCGATCACCCGGGCGATTGGGAGCAGGTTCCCCGAATGTTTCGCCGCCTGGGCGGCGCATTTGCCGAGGTGGACGATCGACAGGTCGACCTGCTGCTGTTCATTCACGATCTCGATGCCGATCGATTGCGTGCCTTGCATGTCCACGGGGAAGCGCCGACTGCCGAGCTGCTCGACAGCGTCAGCCGGTTCCTCATCGACAAGCGGATCGGCCAATTGATCGAGGCCCTGCACCACGGCGGGGTGAGCACCGATCGCCAGGCCATGCAGCAGTTGTTGGCCATGAGCGATGGCGTGCTGCGCAGTGACCAGACACTGGCCGAACTGGCCGAGCTGCGTCGTGAGGCCTTGTTTCAGGCGCTCTATGTTGCCCAGCAGCAAGACGATGAAGCCTCGGTGGCGACCTTGCGTCGCATGTTCCCGAGCCTGCATGTGCGCGCTGCCAGGGCATTGCTGCAAGCGGCCACGCCGGGCGAGCGACAGGCTGTCGTCGAGCAGGGACGTGTACCGTTACGGTTGGCGCAGGCTTCACGTGATAGCGTGCGCGGGATACGCCTGATCAGGGGGTTGGAAGGGTTGTACCTGGACGCCCCACAAAATGCGGACCTGGCGCGGATCACCCTGAGCCTGCTCGAAGACTTGCCGGGTGCCCCCGTCAGCATACGCTGGCGGCTGATGGAGGCGTCGCGGCAGGGGCCGCTGTTGCTGAGCGTCGGTAGCCCGGATGCGCAGCGCGTGCTCGAACTGGTGCACAACAACGGCGCTTTCCTGCTCATGGAGCAGCAGCGTGTGGTGGCAGGGCCGGGCGAATTGTTCGAAGTACTGGTGACTGCCTTCGATCATCACCAGCGCCAGTCCATCGGTTTGGCCCACCCCGCGGCGGCCAGCCTGCGCGCGCTGCTGGGCGGGATGGCCGGGCAACGCCGAGCTCGCTTGGCCAGCTTGTTCGAGAGTGGGCGTACGGACTCATGGTTCAACGCCCCGCAGCGTTTGGCGGACGGGCGCTTGGGCTATCCCTTGAGCGGTCGGGGCGGCCTGCGCGACCGACCGCGTGCATTGTATGCGCTGGTTCGTGCCCTGTATCCGACGTTCGATGATCATCAGGTCGAGAACTGGCTGGCCCGGGTAAGCCAGGCTGGGCGTAACGTCGAGACGGAGCTCGCTCGCCTCGGCGCTGAACTGGAGGCGCTCGATGGCTACTTGCAGGCTTGGAGTCGCTTGGCCAGCAATCGCCGGCAACGGGCGGACCGGCGCGAACTCGCGGCAGGTCTGCGGGCGTGCTGGCAGCGTCGCGCCATCAGGGCCAATGTCGATTTGCCAGACGCCTATCGCCTGACCATCCGCCACCTGGAACTGAACGGTCTGCCTGACCTGCCGGACCAGATCAACTTTAGCCATGTGCGCGAGCTTTCGTTGATGTCGATCGGTATCAGCGATGTGCCTGCCGGTTTCCTCCGGGCGTTTCCCGCTGTGCGTACGCTGGAGTTGGCCAGCAACGGCTTGACGCGAATTCCTTCCGCTTTGACGCGCCTGCCCGCGCTTCGCGAACTGGACCTGTTCGACAACCAGATCGTGATGGACACCTTGCAGAGCAGGATGCTCGCGCGCCTGCATCAGCTGGAATACATCAACCTGTCGCACAATCCCTTGGGGCAAGCGTTCTCGGTCAGTGGCATGCCGCGCCTGCGTCGCCTGCACTTGCGCGCAACCGGCATCGAAGAGCTGCCCATGGGGTTGCTGACGCGTCTGGACCTCACCGTTGCCGACCTGCGGGACAACCGGATCCGCCGCTTGCCGCAACGGTTCTTCCTGGCGCCGGCCTGGGTCAGTGCCAGTATCCGGCTGGACGGGAACCTGTTGTCCGAGTCCGACCAACAGCGCTTGAGCGTGTTCATGCAGTACCACGGCTGGTCGGCAGATATCCAGGCCGAGAACATCGACCAGAGCAGTGCCCGGCAGCATTGGCTGGACGCAGCCGACACGCTTCAGCGGACGCTGTATTCATCCATGTGGGACGAGTTGGAGGTTTACGATGGTAGCCAGGACTTCTTCCGCGCGTTGACTCGATTGTTGCAGACCGCCGATTTCCAACAACGGCCGGTGGTGCTGGCAGGGCGCGTGTTCGCCATGCTCAGGACGATGTGCGAGCACGAGTCGCTGCGCTTGGAACTGTTTGCCCAGGCCAGTTTGCCGGTCACCTGCCAGGACAGTGCGGCCCTGGCGTTCAGTGGCCTGGAGCTGCGCATGCTGGTCTGGCAGGCGCGTACCGCGGTCGGTGGAGATGGCGAGGAAGCGGCGCTGCTACGCCTGGGGAGGCAGCTGTGGCGCCTCGATGAGGTCGACCGCATCGCCCAGCGTGACTATGAGGCGCGCCGCGCAGGTGGCGCCGATCCGGACCAGATCGAAGTGGTGCTCGCTTACCGTGTGGGGTTGCGGGAAGTGTTGGATCTGCCGGCACAGCCTACCGACATGTTGTTCGCCGAAGTCGCGGGTCTGGACCAGGAGCACATCGATCATGCCCGCGACGAGGTACTGGTCTTGGAAACCCCAGAGCGTCTGAGTCAGGCGCTGGTCGACCGGGACTTCTGGCAGGAGTACCTGGTACGGGCCAACGGCGATCGGTTCGAATCGGTGGACGCCGCGTTCCATGCACGGGTCGACGCGTTGATGACGGCCGCGCCTACCATGCCGGAGGGCGACTACCTGAGCGAAATGAACCGGGTTGGCACTGAGCGTGATGTGGCGCGACGGGCGTTGATGCTGCGTCTGACCCGGCAAGTCATCGGCGATTTGCCTGGACCTTCGACGTCGTGATCAGGGCGGCCCGACGCCATCATCTGTGCATCGGCTATGCTCAAGGCAGGCGGTAGGGCCATTCCCTAAGTGCTGTAGGCCGAATCCGGAAATGCCAGGAAACGGTATGTTACTGTTAACCCGAGCGCGAAACGCTCGGGTGCATTAGGCTCGCAGCCCGGATCTTTCTCCCTGATCCGCAGTCTTAGGTTTCATTGAACAATAAGGAGATGCGCATGCTCGTTCGGTCACTGACCCTTGCTACTTTGTTCGCCGTCGCGGGGCCGTTGTTCGCTGCCGACAGTGATGCACCGCTGGCCAAGGAGCAGGGCAGGTCCAGGCCCTTGGTGGTGATCGCCCCCAGTACTGCCGACCCTACCCTGCGTGGACTGGAAGAGGCACTGAAGGACCCGACCGTCCAGGCCGGTTTCAAAGAGCGCGATCTGGTGTTGTTCAGCGTGGCGAAAATGGTTGGCAAGCGTGAGGACAAGAACCTCGAACAGCAGACCACCATGGCCTTGATCCGCGAGCTCAAGCTCGGTGCCAGCAAGGGCACCAAGGTCATTCTCGTGGGCAAGGATGGCGAGCGGCACGTGCTCAAGGATGACGACAGCGGCGAGAAGATCGACCCACAGGTGATCTTCAAGGCGGTGGACGAGCTGCCTGCCAGCGAAAAGGCGGTGACGGCGGCCGAGCCTGTGTCGGCGGCGACGCCCGAGCCCAAGGCCAAGGAAAGCAAGCCAGGCAAACCTGCTAAACCGGCAGCGCCGCCCAAGCCGCTCGAAGACTGATCCGTCGCTGAGAACAACTCGATCGAGTTTGGGCCGTGAGCGACTCCGCAACTCTCCAGCGCATGCCACGTGCAGCATCGCTTGGCGGCGCTGCAGGGGTGGTCAGGGCAGTTCGATCTGTGCGCACAACCCGCCTGTGGCGCGATTGCTCAGGGTCAGGTGGCCGCCTAGCGCCTGGGTCAACTGCTGAGCGATGGCCAGGCCCAGGCCGGTGCCACCGGTACTGCGGTTGCGTGAACTTTCCACTCGGTAGAACGGCTTGATCACGTCCGCCAGTTCGACGTCGGGAATGCCTGGCCCTTGGTCGAGAATGCGGATCACCGTGCGGCCTCGTTCATTTGCCACCTCCAGCTGCGCGGCGCCGGCGAACTTCAGGGCGTTGTCCAACAGGTTCACCAGGACCCGGCGCAGAGCGTGCGGGCGGGTTTCGAGCGAGCTGGCGCTGCTGCCAAGACGCTCGACCTGGGCGCCACTGTCCTGGTAGTCGAACACCAGGCTGTCGAGGAACGCATCGAGGTTGATGCGGCAGGGCGCCTCGGTGTTGATGTCCATGCTCCGGGCATAGGCCACGCCTTCACGCACCAGGTGTTCCATGGCATCCAGGTCGTTGCACAGTTTGTCCTTGTCCGGACCATCGTCCATGACCTCGACGCGCAGTTTCATGCGTGTGATCGGGGTCTGCAGGTCATGGGAGATCGCCGCCAGCAACTGCATGCGTTCTTTGAGGTAGGCTGCGATGCGCGCCTGCAAGGCGTTGAACGCGACCGCCGCGTAGCGCACCTCGCGGGGCCCGCTTTCATCCAGTTGCACGCCGGGCTTGTCTGGGTCGAGATCGTCGACGGCCTGTGACAGGCGCGTCAGTGGACGTATGGCCAGACGCACCGCAAGCCAGGTGCACAGCAACAGGACCATGAGCTGAATCAACAGCACCAATGGCAGCCAGCGCGCTGTCGGTACTCCCATGGGGGTCACGTCGATGGTCAGAGGAGCGCCGTCGGCCAGGTGCATGTGGACCTGGAAATGTGTGTTGGGGCCAGGGATCTCCTCGACCGTCAGGCGGTAGTCCTTGCCGATCGCCTTGACGATCGAGGCGGCGGCCATGGGAGGCGTTTCGCTGGACATCGCATCGCCTGACAGTCCTTCGTCCAGCCGGTAGCGATAGCTACGCCGCTCCAGGCGCGGCAACCAGGCCGCACGTTCGGCGGCTGGCAAGCGGTCGAGGATCGCCACCGAGGTCGCCACATCCTGCTCCAGGTTGTTGAGCATCATCGAACGGCTGCTGACATAGCGCTCGTAGGCTTGCAGGCTGAAGGACAACCCATAGGCGAGCACCAGCCCGGTGAAGAAGATCAGGGCCAGGCGCGAAGCGAGGGTAGACGGCCACTTCATGAGGGCGACTCGAGCAATTGCACCGGGAGCGAGAACACGTAGCCCTCGCTGCGCACAGTCTTGATGCAGGCAGGTTCGCGGGCGTCATCTCCCAGGCGCTGGCGCAAGCGGCTGACCAGCAGGTCGATGGAGCGGTCGAAGATGTCCGCCTCGCGGCCCTGGGTCAGGTTGAGCAGTTGCTCGCGGCTGAGTACTCGCTGGGGGTGATCGAGGAATACCCGCAGCAAGCGGTACTCGGCGCCGCTGAGCGCCACCAGGGTGCCTTCGCTGTCGAGCAGGTGACGCGCAGTGGTATCCAGCCGCCATTGGCCGAAGCCCAGCAGGCGGCTGCTTTCGCTGATGCTCAGGTTGGGTGGCAACATGCGGGTGCGCCGCAGCACGGCATTGATGCGGGCCAGCAGTTCGCGGGCGGAGAAAGGCTTGGTCAGGTAGTCGTCGGCGCCCATTTCCAGGCCGATGATGCGGTCGGTTTCGTCGTTGCGCGCGGTGAGCATCAGCACGGGTGTGTTGCGGTGCTTGCCAGCACGCAGCTCACGACACAGGAGCAGGCCGTCGTCGCCCGGCATCATGATGTCGAGGACGATCAGATCGACGCTGTTGGCTTCGAGGAACCCGCGCATCTGTCGCCCGTCGGCGACGATACTCGTGCGCAGGCCGTTCTTCTTCAGGTAGTTGCCGACCAGCTCGCGGATTTCGCGATCGTCGTCGACGATCAGGATGTGATCGACGTGCTCCATTCGTTGCCTTCCTGTATGGGTGGATAGGGCGCAGTGTACCGAGCGTTCGTAGGCGTGCCTGCCTGGCTTTGTATTGCAGTGTATCTGCCTGATAAACAGGGAATTATTTAACTATATGAATTAACAGGGATTTTTAATCATCCCCGAAACCTCCCCAATACTTCCCAAAAACTAAATTACAAACCTACGCAACGTTGATCCACTCGGAGCCGCGACTGTCGAGGTACACATCAGTCATTCTGGCCGTCCGGTGACCCAGCAGCCGCTGTGGATCTCGGCCTTCTTCCTCATGCAGTCGCGCAGCCAGCGACCTCTGCTCATGGAACGATGGCGGGTTTTCGCCGAGGTCTAGATTAAGCTTCGCGGCTGCGCGGTCCCGAGCTGCAGCGAACTCTTTGCTGACGGTATCCGGCATGAGTGGAGTTCCAGCCTTTGCCCGCGCGACAGTCCGATGGTGGTGTATCAGGTTTTTAGAGATAACTCTGTCACGACAACGTCGTATCACCTCACCCAGGTTCAGGCCGACGCATTCCAGCGTGACGCTGGTGCTAATCCTGAGCCTGGCTCCTGTCTTCGCTTGGACGACTTGAAGAAACCCGTCCACCTCATCCTTGAACACGAAAGAGATGATGTCTTCCCGGCGCTGCCCGGTGAGGATGGCAAGTTCCATAGCTCGTTTAAGCCACGGGTGCTTCGCCTCTTCGTAAGTCGCCTTCCAAAGCTCTAGGGTCAGCCTCTGGCGCTTGACCTTCACCCTAGCCGATCGGGTTGCATCAACCGGGTTTCTGTCGACCCATCCCCTTGCCATCGCCTCCATGAAGATATCCTTCAATTGAGAGCGCATACCCTTCGCCATCTGTGCCTTCCCGGCTTTGACAAATTCCGACAAGTAATCAGCAACATCCATGGTGGTAATTGACCGCATGCCTTTGTCGCCAAAAGCATTCACCAAGCGGACAAGAATGTAGCCAACGGTACGCATGGTAGCGTCCGAAAGCTCCCTCTCAACCAGGACCAGCCGATACTCATCTATCCAATCGCGGAACGTTCTATCTTTGACCTTTGGTTCTGGCGCTATCCGTGCGGCCAAAGTGGGCAAAGCTTTTTGCAGGGCCATGTTTGCTGCGACCGCTTCCGCGATCGCTTTTGCCTTATCACTGCCGAGGCCGAACATGCGGTTGCTCACGGGGTCGCGGTACGTGTAGTAGGTGACCCCGTTTCGCTTGTCGGTCTTTCTGTAGAGGTTGGGCGGTAGGTCCTTTGATCCAGGATTACGCGGCCTGGGCGCCATATCGTGCACTCGCTATTCGATTTACAAGGGAGCTGCCCACAGGGGCGCGGGGCAGCGGCTCGGGCTCCCGGTAGCAGGCGTCAGCCTCAACATAGTAGCTGCGCCCGTGCTTTACAGGGGCTGGCGTGATCAGGCCCTCGCGGGCCCAGCGGCGAAGGGTGTTGCTGCTGGGCGGCGTTCTGAAGTGATCGTGCGCCCATTCGTCGAGTGTGACTTTGCACATGATGGTCTCCACGCCGCCGGTGGCGGCAGGTTGATGGTCAGGCCAGAAGCACATCGCGCACGACTTCCCAGAGCCTGGCAGCTGGCCACTGGAAGCGGTCGAAGTCGCTGTCAGGCTGGATGCCGTAGCGGCAGGTTGAGTGGGCACCGGCCGGGTACTCGCCGCGCTTCTGCATGATGGTGGCAACTCGGCCGTCACCGCCTGGCTCGGTCCGGTGGTACTCGTAGGCCCTGGTGGTGTACACGTCGCCGGCTGCAATCGTGCAAGTCGAGTGGTGCACCATGTTGGCCCTGCCGTCCGGCGTCCAAGGTCTACCGCCGCCAGTCTGACGCGGCCCCTCATGCAGGTAGAGAACGAATTCGCCATCATCAAGCCGGCGCATGTCGTAGCAGTGGTTGATCTGTTTGCCGACCAAGATCCGCGAAACGAAATTGAAGCGATGGTCGTGGATTGCCGAGTGCTCGAAGCAGGTGCGGCGGGGCAGTTCTGGGTGCCACACGTGTAGGCGCTGCTCGCCCTGCAGCTGAACCTGGACGAAGCCCAGGCCGTGAAGCGTAATCTTGTCGGTCATCACGTCGTCGATGATCATGGCAATAGCTCTCCATGCCCGCTCATGTCTGCGGGGAATGTGACGGGAAGTTGATTTACTGAATCGAAATGGTGTTATCTGCCTGCGAGTACCCAGTGAGCAGGTGGATCTATGGTTGTAGGTATCCGAGTGATAGGGACCAACGATTGCAGGCTCTCGGGCTGCAATATCGAGGGTTTTGATGTTGGGGTTGATGCTACCGATTCAACTGGTCTGCAATTCGAGAATAATCGCATAGTTGCAGCCACTGCTTTGAAGGGAGCACGGGTGAACGACCTTGCAGCCAAAAATATCCAGCATTACTTCATTCCTAAATTAAGTTACTTGTCTTCCGCAATTCGGAGAGCGATCAATGGCTATGTTTGACCTCGAAGACTCCAAGGGCATTAATTTGGAAAGGTGCAGGACAGACGGAGAGACTCTGGTAAAAGGCAAAGGGCTTTCAGGTCTGAGGGCAACTGATTGTGAGTCGGCTGAAGCAACCGAGTTCAATAGGCCGTCAGAGCCTGCAGTAAAGAAAATGTTCGGAAAGTCTTTCAGCTGGATCATGGGTGTGGTCGCAGCAGTTTTAGCCGCCGCAATAGCAAGTTGGCTCGGCCTCTCTTAGCTCATTGTCATCTCGCGACTCTGGCTGGGAGCAGGCCATCCCAAGCAAGGATCATGGCTTTTCCCTCTGTTCGCGCAGTGCAGTGCGTTCGATGATGGCGATCGCCGGATTTCGCCGCCTCGATTATCTCGCAAAGGGTCTTCATGGCATCAGCGCTCTCGGCACCTGGGCGGTATCGCCGATCTTGGCCGCGACGTAGGCACGGCAGGCGGCGATAATGCGGCTCTCTCCCCGGGCAAATCCGACGCTGGCGTCGCCGTTTCCGAGGTCAATCCATACTTCTGCAGTCCGGCCACCGCCTAGCACTTTGGGGAATCGCTGTTCATGCGGGTCGATGCGATCAATCAAGGGTCCGCCGAGCGCCCAGTCTTCCCACGGGTTGTAGCGCTTGGTGTGCTCGATGGCCTCGCCCTGGTAGCGGGCGAACACCCGCCAGGGGTTTCCGTACTGCGGCGGGGCCAGGAACACGTCCAAGCCCTCGGCCTTGCCGACAGCCCACCCCAGCGCCTCGCCGGCCAGGTCGGCCGTCTTCACTTCGATCAGGTCGGTCATGCTCGCCTCCGCTCAGGGTTGCCGTAGATGTCGTACTCAGGTCGCTCTGGCGGATACGCTTCAGCAGTCAGGGCTTGGTCGATGGCGGCGCGCAGGTTCTCGTTGTAGTTCTCGCCCATGACCCGCTCGTGCGGCTTACCCTCGTAGTGACCGATGATCTCGATGCTGATGCTGTAGTCACCGTCCATTCCGTTGGAATGGCTCTCGAAACGCACATCCCAGCAGCACGACTCCAGAGCGCTCAATCGCTCACGGTCCCGCCGCAATTCCTCCAACTCGGCGCTGGAGACGATGGTGAAGTGGGTTTTCTTCTTGCTCACAGCTGATACCTCTCATCAATCCAGCGCCCAGGCGCCAGTGCGGGTGTAGGTTCGGGTTGTGTTTCGTGCGGGGAGAGCTGGCGCTGGTTGCCGGCCTGCAGCTGGCTGTCGGGGATGCAGCTGATGCCGCCGGCGTAGCCGCGCTTGAACGCGTAGCAGGTCACGCCGCGCTCCTGGTCCCGGACGACCTCGATGTCGTCGCTCAGTTGTTCTGCGCTGGCGCCGGTGGCCAGCAGCAGGAGGCAGAGGGCGAGGCGGGTCATCAGCAGTCCACCCAGTTGAGCTCTTTGATGTAATCACCGCCGGCGCACAGGTGCTCGTCGTTGATCGCTTCCAGATCCTTGATATCTGCCAGAGCGGCCTTAGCGCGCTCCAGAGACAGCTCGGCATGGCTCAGCTGATGGCGTTTGCGGGCCTTGTAGCTGCGCAGCGCCTCCTCTTTGCCTGGGTAGGCGAACCGGCGCCAGGAGTCTTTCGATACGCGCTTGGCGTTGCCCGAGACCTTCCCGGTGGCTTCCTGGCGCGCCATGGCATAGCCCTCGCTGCCTTCGGGCACAAGCCAGTAGCAATGCTCGCTTTCGCGGATCACGACGTAGCGCCGACACACGATTGTGACGCCTTCGGGGCCGATGGAATCGATGTAGCGGAAGTGGTCCGGCCAGGCTTGTTGCTTTCCTTCAGACATGACTTCGTCCTTCTGCCATATCGCGGCAGTGAATAGAGGGGAGAGGGGTTACAGAGGAGTGGAGTACAAATGTGCTCTACGCGCCAGGACGGCTCTTGAAAGCTAACCAGATGTAGTGCCGGCCCTTGGCGCTGATCTTGATTTTGTCCTTCTGCCTGTTCCAGCTGATAAGCCGGAGCTCTTCGAGGATGCAGGTGATGGTGTGGCCCTGGTGCCAGCCGGCCAGAGCCTTGAGGTAACCTTGAGCCAGCAGCCCGCGGTGGTCGTCATGGCCGAAGTTCGTTCCGACGAAGCAGTTCTGCATTTGCTCGTCGCTGACCAGGTCAGTAACGGCATTGATCTTCGGGTCTCGGCGGTAGCAGGTATGCGTCATAGCTTGCGCTCCAGAGCGGCGCGGGCAACTGAGCCATCCTCGATGAAGTCCGGCTCTTCACCGCACCAGAGAATGTTCAGCGGCTCGCCGCTTACGGTGTCCCAGTTACCACTCTCGAAATGGTAATGCTCGCGGTCGGCGTAGAACCTAAGGGCAGCGCGCAGCCGCTCAACCTCGCCAGGATCGGCGTGGGTGTAGAGAGGAATCGCCTTATCCCCAGGCGGGAATCCATTCACGCCGACCATTATCAGCGCTTGACCGTGTGATCGAATGGCGTCGATGGATGCCTGATTCATATAACCCACCGGCTCGCCCCGCACAGGGTGTGTGTATCGCGGCCCCAACTTGGCGATTTCGTCCAGGCAGGCGTTCCAGCCTTCAGCCTCGCTATCAAGGGCCGTCAGTCCATGCGCAGTTATAGCTTTGCGCTCAGGCAGCGCCGCCGGCTCGCCCTGGTGCTCTTCGGCAGGCGCGATACCGGACATCGGCCCAATCGGTGTGATGGTCTTGCCAGTCTCCGCCGCATCCCTCTCTGCCTCTTCTTTGGTCCACCAGAAGGCAGTACCAACCATCCAGGCTATTGGCTCGGGGTGGTTCTGTGCAGCAGCGCGCTTATTCCACTCTTTCACTGCCTGGTCATGGCCAGGCTGGTCCTCGCTTTCTTGCTGCTGGACTCCTACTGGCCCGCGAGCAAGGCAGGCAGAGTACTCATCAATTCGGCCTTGGCAGATGACGACAGAGGCATCGCTATCGAGTTGCTCGACGAAGGCGTCTTGCTGGCCGCAGAAAGGGCACGGGCTCAGCTTTGCGGCAATCTCTGTATTGCTGGATCGGTTTTCTGTGGGCATGGGGATACCTCGGGGCGACTGCATGTGAGTCGCTTTTTTTGGTCTAGTCTTAAGTGGTTAGGCCGTTGCCAGCGGCCCTTTCACTTTGGGGGTGTTCTCATGGGTCAACAGAAGCACGCAATGATGAAGGCGGAGGACCAAGAGACGGCCGCTCTCCGAATTGCAAAGAGCGCCGGTGTTCTTGACTACTGCGAAAACCACGCCGTCTACTCTCATGACGGCGATGACATTCAGCCTGCCTACATGCTCGGAAATTCGCTGTTCTCAAAAGGAGAGCTTGATGGCATTTTCGACGATCGCCGGGAAATGACTGACGCTATCAAGGCTGCCGTCGATTCGTGCATGCCAGAGTGTTATGCCTGCCAACAAGATGATGACGATTAAGCAGCCTTCGACTGGCTGGCAGCTACTTTCCATGGGTCGTTGGCTCGCGCTAAGGCTGCCATTGGCGGCGGGCTGACGCTGTTGCCGCACATGTGCACCTGCTCGGTCTTGGTGAACGGCTTGCCGTCTGCGCCCTTGTCTATGATGTAGCTGGCCGGGAAGCCCTGGGCGCGGTAGAGCTCGTGCGGCTGCAGCATGCGCAGGCAGATGTCGACGATCACATACGGGGTGCTCTTCACGAAGACCGTGACCAAGCCCAAGCGGTCCTTGGTGGTTACGGTCGGTGCTGGCGCGTCTGCTGCGCTGGTGTTTTCGGTGCCGTAGTAGCTGATCAGGAATGCCGCGACGCGCAGGGCGCCGGCCTCATGTTCTGGCGACAGCTTATACTCGACCAGGCCGTGGTGTGTGCCGCCTGCGCTGACGGTGTGCAGCGGCTCGTCGATGGCGCGGGCGTCGCAGTTGCCGCGCAGATGCAGCAGGTTTGCCCCCACCAGTGCATGATGCTCGCCTGCAGTCACGGTGCCGAGAGGATCGCCTACCTGCTGTCCGGTGCTGCCATTGCGCAGCGTTGCGAGGTGCGCCGTCACCAGACGCTGCTGGCTGCCGGTGTTGGTGACCGTGCTCATGGGGTCGACCATGCCGCGGGCTGGCGTGGCGTTGAAGCCGCCGTTGGCCTGCTCGATGAAGGCGGTGCACACGCCCATTGCATGCGCTGCGCCGGCCGGGCGCTTGTAGTTGCCTCCGCTGGTGATGGTCGGCACGGGGTCTGTTACGGGAGAGCCGTCACTGTTGAACCGGAACTTGACCAGGTGCGCTGCTGCCAAGGCATGTTTAACCCCTCCGGCAACGACGGTGCCAAGTGGCTGATCCAGACCAGGCACACGGGGCTGCTGGCCGGTACGTTCTCCGTATCCGGTCTGCACCAAGGTTGGACTGGCCATGGCGAATGATCCGCCGCGGGGCCAAGAAGTGACGGTGCGCAGCGGCTCATCGGCTGACTGGGCCAGCTCACCCGACCAGTTCGCGATCGGCACGATGAACGGCTGGGGGTTATCCAGCACGAATTTCTTCATGCCCTTGGCCACCCGGCGCAGCGTGGCGTCGGCCAGCTCCTTCTTGCGCCCGAAGATGCTCTTGCTCGGCACGCTCCAGTCGATGCAGTCGGCTGCGGTGCGCCACTTCTGCTGACCCTTGGCGGGGTTCTTGGCGTGGGTCGGCTCTGGCCACACGATGGGCTGTCCGTCGCAGCGGGCGATCATGAACAGGCGCTCGCGGCTGGTCGGGGCGCCGAAGTCGCAGGCCTTGATCACGCGCCATTCCACCTGGTAGCCCATGTCTTCCAGCAGCTGCACGAAGCGGCGCCAGGTGGTACCGCGGCGCTTGGGGTCAGGCACCAGGAACTGCTGCTGCACCGGCACGCGCTCGCCGACAGCCCCCACGGACCCATCCAGTTTCATGACTCGCCCGGTGGCCTTGTCGCGCTTGGCGATCAGCGGGCCCCACTGCAAAATCTGCTTCACGTTCTCCAGGCTGACGACCCGAGGCTTCTTCTTGCCCGCCCACTTCAAGCCGATCCACGACAGGTTGCGGATCTCGCGCTTGCGCGGCTGGCCGCCGGCGGCCTGGCTGTGGTGCGTGCAGTCCGGACTCATGTGAAACCAGCCCACGGCACGGCCCTGGCATTCTTCGTCAGGGTCGCCCTCGAAAACGTCGGTGGTGAAATGGCGCGCCGCTGGGTGGTTGGCGGTGTGCATGCTGATGGCAGCAGGGCTGTGGTTCTTGGCCACGGTCACCGGTCGGCCCAGGCCCATTTCCAGCCCGGTACCGGCGCCGCCGCCACCGCAGAAGAAGTCGACCACGATCTCATCGTCCTGAGGGTCGAAGCCAAGGCCGTACTGAGTTTTGAAGTCGAGGGGGTTCTTTTTCTGAAATGCAGACATGGGCGGTCCTCGCCTGGGTGGCGTGATTCGTTATCGTTTGAGAGGGGAAGGCGCCGTAGCTGGCGCGCAGTGTTCTGGTGAGCTATCAGTTCATAGCTGACTCGACCTGGTGGAGGTCGCCATGACACTGAAAAGCGATACCGAGGCCCTTGCCTCGATTGAGGAAGAAGCCCAGGCAATGCTGAAAAAGATCGGTCTGCCGGACGACCAGATGAAGAAAGACATGGTCATCTGTCTGCGCCAGATCATCGAGATTGCTCGGTACCGAAGAGGCCTGGGCGCCGACCCTGTTGTTGGATAGGGGGAAGGCGCTGGCTGGCAGCGGCGGAGGGTCAGGCGGCCGCGGCCTGCTCTTTGATCGCCATGATGGCGCTGGCAGCGTGGCGGACGTAGTACAGGCTCGCCATTACCTTCGGGCACGGCCTGCTGATTGTGGTCTCCCACAGATCGCTTCCGCCGATCAGCGACTCGTTGTTATGAAGAAAGTCGTAGGCCAACACGATCTCTGCGTCCCGGCCCTCTGCGAAGGTCTCGACTTCTTCAATCACGTCAGCCAGGTCGCTGAACGGCAGCCGATCATCATCGGACTCGTCGCGCTCGCGCAACCATTCACCCAGCTGCTCAGCCTGCTCCAGCGTAGCGCCCTGGTCGGGGATACCAGCCATCCACGCGGGGATCTGGTCGGCGCCGAACTCCTCCTCGATCCGGCCGACGATGCAGGTGCAGACCGTGTCGCGGACGCTGTCGAAGTCGATCACCTGTCGCCTGCTGGATTCGTCCAGCTTTTCGTAGAGGTAACCGTCGCTCTGATGGCGCAGGAAGTTGATGCCGTAGCTGGCGCCGACATTCCAGATGAGCCCGCCGATGTCGCCGAACATCGACATGCCGTAGGCGGTCACGCAGATATCGAAGTGGTAGACCCGGGTGCCAGGCTGCTGGCAGCGCCAAACCTCGACGCCGTTCTCATTCACCAGCTGGGTGTATTGGTGCTGGGCCAAGTCCTCAGCGACGCGGGCGGCGAGTTCGGAGCGTTCTTGGTCTTTCATGGCTTTCTCCATGCATGCGCCGCCCTCCGTGGCCGGATGCGGCATGGTGGCAATTTGGTTTTGGATGGGGTATTACGGGTGACCGGCATTGGACCTAAAGGAGCTAGCGTATGGCAGGTGATACCAGCAACATGACTACGTGGATGCGGAGCGCGGACATTCGCTCCTCGATCTCTCGATGCCAGGAAATATTCAATAGCGGGATAATCTCGCAGCAGAACAGTTCAGGCGCGCTATTCGAGTCAGCTATCACCCTGCTTTTGATTAACCTCAGCGACTTATTGGCAAAAGCGTCGCAGGACGGTCATCGTGTTAGTTTCAGCGACGATGTGCGAGAAACTGAAAAGATCAAGGATGTGACCGACCTAGTGCGGACATGCCGGAATGCTGCATGTCACATCGGCAGCGGGGAGCACAAGATTGACTTTGGAAAGTTTACCTTCTGCGTCATCGGCGGCTATGCACCGGGAGCTTTTCACATCAATGGCATCGAACGCGGTTCCGATTACCACGATGATATCGCTATTTATTATGGCGACAATCGGTTGTATGTGAGGCGGCATTTGCTGAAAAGCTTTGAGCTGGTAGCTGCGATTTTTGCGGAAGTGAGATAGCAATTTTTTTTGTGGGCAGACAGCGGACAAGCTCCATATCTCGGTCATGCCAACCAGCAAGCCACCAGCCGCAGTCCACCGTCATCCATCCGTATGGCTGGGCATCGCGTGACTGGCTGTTGTCGCGGCATGAGCGACCGAGGTAGTACGCGGCGGGGTGGGCGGCTGATAGCGCATGGTTACGCCCCCGTGAGGTGGTGCGCTGGCGCGAACGGTTCTATTCACCAAAAAAGCGTCAACAAAAAATTTTCCCTTATAAATCAGTAAACTAGAAATCCGGCACGGATCAGCTTCAGAGAAGCGTAAACATAAACAGGATTGAAGGGCGGGTTGTTTACATTTTCCTGATTCAGCACATCGCTCTGCTAGTCCGCAGCCGGGCCGAGGCCCAGTCAGGCTGTCAGGTCTGGACGGTCCTCGACAACCAAGATGCGCTCATGCCCGCCAAGTCCCTGACCTGCTCAGCTGCACGGTAGGCCACGAGATCCGGTTGACACGCCTGTCAACTGCAGGCAAGATTATCTCAACAGCGCCTGATCCTATGTTGCCGGCTTGACCGGCATTACGGTCAGGCCTTCTTGTTTCTGGAACATGGAAGTTGAACCAGCCCATCCCTCCCAAGCCGTTCCTCGCCTACGTTGATCTTGTCGCGCTACTAGCCAGCCGCGGCATGAACATTGTCGACGTAAACGCAGCTGAGCGAGAGATCGCCCGACTGGGCTACTACCGTTTGAGCGGTTTCTGGTACCCAGCTCGTAGATTCGCCCGGGATGGCGCAGGCAATAAAGTCAGTTGCCCACAAACCAATAAGCCAGTTCGCCTGGAAGACTTCCAGCCAGGGACTCGATTCGACAGAGCCGTTGAGCTTTACAAATTTGATAAAGCGCTTCGCTTGCTCATGCTCGATGCAATTGAGTCGATCGAGGTCCACCTCAAGACCGTCGTAGCGCACGAACTAGGCCGAAACAATGAGATGGCGTATACCTCGGCCTCCTACATAGAGCCGAAATGGACAATCGTCAATCGTGGCTATGCCAATAGCAAATGGGATAGCTGGACGATTCGTGAACAAAAGAAACAAGCCGAGTGTCATGAGGAGTGCTTCACATCTCATCGGTTGAAGAATCGCTCTGTGCCGTTCTGGGTGGCTGTTGAAGCTTGGGACTTCGGTACACTGTCTCTTTACTACCAGATGCTCAAGCGTAAACCCCAGGGGTGGATCCTGGCGAGGCTGGGGCTTCACGATGTCAAAGCATTCATCAGCTGGCTCAAGGAATTGAACACCCTCCGCAATCGGTGTGCCCATCACACCCGCATTTGGAACCAATCGTCGAGCAACCTTATTGCTTTACCGAATGGTAGCCCTTACTTCCAAGCCCTAAACCTGAATGCGAATGCGCTAAAGCGCCTGTACGGCCTTATCGCGGTGATCTGGCTGTTGCTCCAACGGATTGAACCTGGTAGCCAGTGGATCCGACAGATCGCTGACTTGATTGACTCCAAA
Source organism: Pseudomonas sp. HD6422 (assembly GCF_025377065.1). Lineage (NCBI taxonomy): Bacteria > Pseudomonadati > Pseudomonadota > Gammaproteobacteria > Pseudomonadales > Pseudomonadaceae > Pseudomonas > Pseudomonas sp. HD6422. The sequence goes on from NZ_JAHWIW010000017.1 coordinate 57,358, forward strand.
CCCGCGATCCCCGGATGCACATTCGTTGCAATGGGTTTCCCCAACGAGGCTGGCTTCCCACGCCACTTCTTTGGGATCTAGCGAACCATCCCCATCTGTAAACAATAAAAAAAGCGAAGCCAAATCAATGGCTTCGCCTCAGATGTTGTCACTTCTTAAATAGCTGTTTTTCAGAAGGGTATGTCGTCGTCGAAGTTATCCGGCGGCGCGGCCTGCTGGCTCTGCTGCTGGGGCGCGGGGCGGCGCTGTTGCGGCTGACGATCTGGCATTTGCCCTGACTGCTGACCCTGTGGCTTGCCGCCGAGGAGCTGCATGGTACCGCGCATGTCGACGTGCACCTCGGTGGTGTAGCGCTTGATGCCGTCCTTCTCCCACTCGCGCGTCTGCAGCTTGCCCTCGATGTAGATCTGGGAGCCTTTGCGAGCCCACTCGCCGGCGATCTCGGCGACCTTCCCGAACATCACCACGCGGTGCCACTCGGTGCGCTCAACCTTCTGGCCGGTCTGCTTGTCGGTCCACTGCTCACTGGTGGCCAGGCTGATGTTGGTCACGGCCTGGCCGTTGGGCATGTAGCGCACGTCCGGGTCCTGGCCAACAGTGCCGACCAGGATGACCTTGTTTACCCCGCGGCTCACGACGTCGCCGCCCCGGCCACGATCATCGCCAATGCAAACAGGGCAGCCCAGCGGGTCGCCCGCTCGCCGATGTGCTTCACCTTGATGACCGCCATGATCGGCGTGGCCTTGGATTCAATGGCGCGCTCCAGGCTCTCTGCATAGCGGATAGCCTGCGAGTAGCTGGTGTTGCGACCATATACGCGGTCGTCGGCGGCAGAGACCACTACCCAGCCGGCGCCGTCCTGGGTCACGTAGAAGCGTGACTTGCTGCGGAACTCCTCGGTGGCTGTTATGACTTGCTGGCGAAGCGCTTCACGCGCGCTTTTGCTCTGCTCGATGGCTGCTTGCATGGTGGTGGTCCTCATTGTGGTCAGGCGTGAAGTTCCAGGCTTTCGGCCCGGCGAACGATTCGAATCTGGGCGGTGCGCCGTTCGGGCGCCCGGCGATCGCGCCGCATGGGGTCTCCGTCGTCGATCACCGCATGCATTGCGATGAGGCTGGCGAGCATGATGCAGAGCGGGCTGATGATCTGTTGGCGCATGGCCTTGGTGACGGCCTCAATGCGCCGTCCGGCCTCCAGCTTGAACAGCGCGGCCTCGATGCGGTTGGCCACCGTGCCCGGGCTCACCGCCATCTGGCGGGCGATTTCTTTTGTGGTGAGGCCCTGGGCCACCCACAGCATTGCTTCAAGCTCGCGGGGAGCCAGCGCCTTGCCGAGCTGGCCTATCCATGAGCCACAAGTGATCGTTTCCATGAAATGTCCTCGGTGGGCTGCATTGGTGTGTGGTCTGGGGGATCTTCCAGGCGAGGCCTGCGAGGCCCTGTAATCGTTCCCCATTTACTCGGGGCGGCCTGCCATTCAGTTTCAGATCACACACCGATGCAGCCTGGTGATGGGGAACCAGGTGGATCGGGCAGTTTTCGTCAGGCTGACGTGGCGCTGGTTGTCACTGCTGGGTGCGCAGCTCGGCGCGAGGAACCCAGCCGTTGTGCGTCTTGACCATGCAGCCCACAAAGGCCGCGTAGCGGGTGTCGCGCTCCGTCTGGTGGCCGTACCAGGCGCAGCCGCCCCAGTCGATCAAGCGGAAAGTCAGCCACGTTGCGCCGATCAAGAGCAGCGCGAGGGCAATGACTCGCTTCACAGGTAGTCCTTGAGACTCAAGCCCATCAACTTCGCGGACTTCTCAAGGACGGCCATTTCCTTGTCGTCGATGTCGCCCGAGGCTTCGGCGATGGTCAGCATGACGTTGATTACGATGGCCGCTTCTTCCGGCGAGTGGGCCAGGTCCTTCAGTTCCTTCTCGGCGTTCATGCGTAGGATGCGATGGCCACCGTCGTGGAAGTCCTTCTCGGCACGGTCCATGGTGTTGGACAGTTCCGGCCCGAAGCCTTTGAGCTGAGGAGTATTGGCGATCAGTTTTTCGGTCTTCTTGATCTCGTCTTCGCTGATATCGCCGTCGGCAGCAGCGACGTAGAAGGCGCCATAGACGATCGCCTGCATCAGGTCGCGGTTCTGGACCACCTGCATCGCAGCGCGGGCTTCACGACCTTTCTTGCCGAACAGTTTTCCAAGCATGGGGATTGCTCCGTGGGGTTGATTTCCCGTCTGGCCCTGTCACCAAGGCCAGCCAGTGAAATCGAAGTGATCCAGGCGCCCATCGCTCTCTGGGCTACGCGCTTCCCCGCATTGGCATGCGCGCCACTTGGTTACCTGAACCCAGCTCACTGCATGAGGCAGCTGCTGCCCTCATGTGCCGCTGAGGGTGACGGGTGTCGAGTTGTGTAAAGAGCGGAGTTTCATCGAGCGCTATGCGTTTCGATGGATGAACTATACGAATCCTCATAAGTCTAGTCAATACGGTTTTGCATAAATTTATGCGAAGCATGAAAAAGCCCGCGCTGGGCGGGCTTTGGAATGGAGTTTGTTACGCCTAGAGCTGGAAGATTGACTTCGGCATCTTGCCGTCGACTACGGTCCCGACGATCTCCCAGGTGTCGTCTATTGGCTTGATCGGATAGGCAGGGTTAAGAGGCTTGAGGTACAGCTCCCCTGCGTCTCTCACCAACTGCTTGAAGGTCGCTTCGTTGGTGTCGATCATCCTTGCTATCACGAACTGACCTGGCCGCGGCTCGATATCGGGAGCAACAAGGATCAGAAATCCTTCGGGAAAGGAATGGCCGGAAGGATCGGTCATCGAGCTGCCGACGACTTTCAGCCAGAACGCATCTTCACCAGCCCACACATCCGAGGTGTGTCGCGGGCAGAGGGAGATATTGCCCACCTCTGAAGCCTCCCTGGCATTTCCAGCTTGAACCCAGCTGATCTCTGGGTAGGAGAAAGAACGGTTCGGCTGCAGCGCGGCGGTTACGTTGGAGTCGTCCAAGACGCTGGAGCCGAACATCAGCCAGTCAGGCGAAACGCCAAGGGCTTTCCCGAGACCTTCGATTGTGCCCCGGCGCGGGCTTGAGCTCTCTCCGGAGAGAATCCGGTTGATCGTCGGCTGAGGAACCTTCGACTGCCTGCTTAATTCGCTCTCGCTGAGGCCTAGCTCTTTCATTTTGCCCCGGAGCCGGTCGGCGACACTCATAGTTTTTCCCGTATGCGTGGACGTATCAGCGCAATTCTATTGCATAGATCTATGCTTGTTCGTATGATCTTCCATGCAGAAACTCATAGGAATTCCCCATGACAGTTCAAGAGATGTTGAGCCGTTTGTTCCAGCTTGGGCTGTCGCAGGCGGATGTCGCTAAGCAATGCGGCACCACACAGCCAACCATTTCCAGGGCCGCCAACGGCGCTGCTGTTCGATACGAGCTTGGCAAATCCATCGAAAAGCTCCTCGAGCAGCAGGAGCGCGGAGTTGGCGAGCCGAATGTTGCGGCCTGACTCCGGGCTGATGAGGGGATTTTCGTTGATCTGGCACCGAGCCACTAGATGCCCAAAACACCTGTGAATGTAACCAGTAGGAGAGGCGCATGTTTATTGACGGATTGATGGTGGGGGCAAGCGCTTTCGGAGCAGCGGCCTTTTGCTTTGCCGCGGGCTTTGTGGTTGGCGGGTCGCGCAGCCATGGAGCCGCTGTATTCCCTGCAACACACGTCAGTTTCGGCGTAGAGCTTTCGGACGAGGCCCGCCTGGAGTTGCTTGAATCGGCGAAGGAGGCAGTTCGACTAGGCCAGCTAGGAAAGGCCGATCAACTTGGTGATTACCCCGCCAGCAATAAGGGCAAGTAGCCAGATGCCGACCTTCTTGATGGTTGAGCCATGTGACTCCCACGCCCTCCGGAGCGGCGGCGAATCAAAGCCAAACATCGCGAAGTGCTCATCGCTGTACGAGTACGGCTTTTTGTCCCAGTGCTTCGCCTTCAGCTTCTCGAAAAGATCCTTTGCAGCCTTCATCAGGCCTCCCAGCCTCTGAAATGCAGACATAAAAAAACCGCCTGGCAGGGCGGCTTTCTCTACAACATTTGAACGGGTTTAAGCATGACAAACATCGTCCCACTTGACAAGTCCAGGGGGTTCACCCGGATGGACAATCAGCTCATGGATGGCCTGCTGGCTATCGATCTCCCGGCCAGGGAGATGAAGATTGTGCTGTACGTGGCCAAGGCCACTATCAACTTCGGGGCAGGTGCTCAACGCATCCCTGCGACCGACATCGCCAAAGCCATCAACGCTCATCCCGACACGGTCTCGAAGGCGGTCTCTAGCCTGCTGCGTCGTCGCGTGCTGTTCCGTGAGGGCGGCGCCAGGGGCGACATCGGCGTGAATGACCCGAAAGACTGGGTCTATGTCACTGATCCGAAACAGACCAAAACAGCCGACTCGGCTGAAGTGGTCCGAATCGGATCCGAGTCGAAACAGACCAAAACCGCCGACTCCCTTCTTTATTCTAAGAATCTAACCCCCTATGTATTTCTTCCTTCGGAAGAAAATACATGCCCCCCCAGCGACGAGCCGCCGGCTCCGGCCAAAGCCGACCGCAAAGCACCGTTCGGGAAGACCGCCATGCTGGCCGACAACCCTCACGGTCTGGATGAGACGCTGATCGCTGACTACCTGACTGTCCGCAAGGCCGCCAAAGCCCCAGTCACTGCTCGCATCTGGGCCGGCCTCAACCAAAAGCTGGAGCAGTGCAAGGCCTTCGGCATCCAGCCAGCCCAGGCCCTGGCAGTCGCCGTCGAGAACGGATGGCGAGGCTTCGAGGTGGACTGGGTGGCCAAGCGTATCGGCAGCCAGATTCCAGCCAAAGCAAACCCCAACAGCCGTCATCACGGCTTCAACGACCGCGACTACACCGCTGGCCTGGCCCCGCGGGAGGACGGCACCTATGCGATCTGAATCGGTAATCACCATGTCCGACGTGAGAAACGCCGCGGGCTTCCGTGTCCAGCCAGCCGAGTGCGAGCACCACGGCGCCTTCGAGCAGCGAGTGACCCTGTTGATGGGGCGCGAGATCATCGGGCGCTGCCCTGAGTGCGAGAAGAGCGCCATTGCCGAGCGCGAGGCCAAGCAGCTGGCGGAAGAAACGCGTCTGAAGCGTGAGGCCATGACGCGCAAGCTGGGTTCGGCGCTTATCCCGAAGCGCTTCGCCGACCGCACGTTGGCCAACTACCGCGTCGAGCACGAAGGACAGCGCAAGGCCTTGGCCTACTGCACCCGCTACGTGGCGGCATTCGAGGAGATCGAGCGCACCGGGCGGTGCCTGATGCTGCTGGGCCAGGTTGGTACTGGAAAGACCCATCTGGGCGCCGGCATGGCCAACGAACTGATGCGCAACACCTCGGCCACCGCCGTCTACCGCACGGTGGGCGCGATCCTGCAGTCCATCCGAGCCACTTACGACCGTCACAGCGAACAGTCGGAGGCCGAGATCCTGTCCAGCCTGATCGAGCCGTCGCTGTTGGTGCTGGACGAGGTTGGGGTGAGCAAAGAGCAGCCGAGCGAATTCGAGCTGACCACCCTGTTTTCGATCATCAACGGGCGTTACGAGCAGATGCGCCCCACGGTGGTGATTTCCAACCTCGACCCAGCCCAACTGCGCCATGCCATGGGCGAGCGGTGTTACGACCGCCTGCGTGAAGGCGGCGGGGTGGTGGTGCCTTTTGAGTGGGACTCGCACCGTGGCAAGGAGGAGTTTTGACCATGCGGCAAACCAAACTGACCAAGGCTGCGCGCGGGCGGGAGTGCCAGGTGCGCATCCCTGGCGTGTGCAACGGCAACCCGGAGACCACCGTGCTCGCGCACTACCGCCTGGCCGGCACCTGTGGCGTCGGCAAGAAGCCGCACGACATGCAGGGCGCTTGGTGCTGCAGTGCCTGCCATGACGCCTGCGACGGGCGCAGCAAGGCCCTGGACCGTGACACCGCCCGCCAGTACCACGCCGAGGGCGTGATGCGCACCCAGGCTGTGTTGATCAACGAGGGGGTGCTGGTCGCATGAATGCTCCCGTCCTTCGCCCGTTCAAGGCCAAGCCGGCCCGTGCCAAGCCCGTCGACAGGGAAGGGCAGGAGCAGGCCGCTCTCATGAAAGAGCTGCAGCTGCGCTACCCACAGGCCTACAAGTTGATTTACCACGTCCCGAATGGCGGCCACCGGGTCAAGGCAGTGGCCGGAAAGCTCAAGGCGCAGGGCGTGAAGGCCGGTGTGCCCGACCTGGTGCTGCCGATGGCTCGCGGCGGCTACTTCGGCCTGTACATCGAGTTCAAGGCCATGCCGCCATTCGATGCGCCGGTGTCGCCGAGCCAGGACGCCTACCTGCAGGCGCTGGCCGGCCAGGGCTACCTGGCGATCGTGTGCCGGGGCAACATCGACGCCGTCGAGGCCATTCGCGCATACCTGCTTCAGCCTGTGACGGTGGCCGCATGAGCGCGACACGTGAGGTAAAGCTGAGCGAGGCCGAAGTGCGCCGACAGGCCGCCGACAAGTCGGTGCGTGACCTGCGCGACCCGCGCCACCCCGGCCTGTACCTGCGCTTCTGGAGCAACCGCGAGCGTGGTACCTGGCACCTGGTGCGCGGCAAGAAGTGGGTGCCGGTCGCCCGCTGGCCGGACCTGCCCGTGGCGGCGATGATTGCCGAACTGCCCGCCCTGCGTCAGCGACTGCTGCGGGATCCGGCCACCGCGCCGGTGGTTTCGGGAGTGTCTACCGTGGGCCAGTTGCTCGACTGGTACGCCGGTCGTATGGGCCTCGACCGCTCGCTGTCTGCAAAGCGCAAAGCTGCCGCCCGCGCGGCGATCGGCCAGCATCTGCGACCATGCCTGGGCGATCTGCCAGTCAAGTACGTCACCGCCGAACTGATCGACAAGCACTTGATCTGGCCGGCTCAGGCCAAGCTCTCGCTGTCCTATCTGCGGCAGATGTTCGGCATGCTGGTGACCGCATTCCGCCAAGCACTGAAGCTGGAAATGATCGAAAGCAATCCCTTGGCCGGTGTGCGCTTCAGTGACTTCACCAAGGCGCGAATCGCACCAAAGGCTGCTCGCCTGCGTGGTGTGCACCTACCCGAGCTGATGCAGCAATTGGCCAAGGCATTCGAGTCAGCCCCGCACGACGCCATGCTGGCCCTGATGATGCTGGCCCATGGCACCCGTATCGGCGAAACCCGCATGGCTCGATGGAGTGACGTAACCCTGGCGGCTGACGAGTGGTTCATTCCTGCGGTTCACACCAAGACCCGCACCGAGCACCGCCTACCACTGACCGCTCAACTCAAGGCCCTGCTAATCCGGTACCGGGCGATCCAGCATGCCCGCGGCTACGAAGGCGTCTACCTGTTTCCGAATCGCCGTGGACATTGCCTGAGCGAGACCCAGGCCAGCATGGTGTTCACTCGCCTGGGCCAGGGTGAGTGGACCAGCCACGACCTGCGCAAGGTGTCCCGCACCACCTGGACCGACCTCGGTATCGACGGCCACATCGGCGAGATGCTGCTGAACCACACGCTGGGCAAGATCGCCAGCACCTACATCCACACGCAGGCCATGGAGCAGCGCAAGTTGGCTCTGGAAAGGTGGCATGCGTGGCTTGACCGGATCGGCTTCGCCGCCATCCATGGCCTCAAAGAGACCTTATTTGAAATCCCGCAGAAATCGCCACAAGCCAATGGCGGCGAGGCCTCGGGCGACCTTAGCGAATTAGTGATTAGCGAGGATTCGAAATGAAAAATAACAGCGAGCTAATCAATCAGGCCTCGGCCATCTGCAACCACCTTTCGTACAGCGCCGACACTCCAAATGGCAGCCCTAAAGAGGTCATTCGCGAGCTGTGCCACCGCCTTGGGAGCCGGACAGTCACCATTCAAAAGGTGCACCTGGGCTACACCATGACCAATGCCTACGGACGCATGCGCTACCTGACCAAGCCTGAGGCGTTCATGTGGCGGCTGTTCAGTTGGCCGCCGCGAGGCTTCGAGGTGCTGGGCGAGTCGGCAGAGTGGTGAAACAGCACGGCCCAGCCTTCAAGAAGGCCGTGATCGAGTTGGCTCAGTGCCCTTTGTGCCGTGGGAGAGCGGTCACTCAGGGCGTATTTCACGAACTGCCATGCGAACACTGCAACGCCTCGGGCTGGGTAGTGGCTGCAACAGGAGAGGCCCTGGCCCTGGATGAACTGGTGACCCAGCTCAGCATGAGGCTGCAGGTCGCGACACGGCAGATCGAGCAGTTGAAGAACCCTCAGGCATCCGGGCCTGAGGCGACATATCAGGGAAGCAACCGGCGCGGCGCCGGCGGCACCAACTACACCGGGGATTGAGGGGGAAGGACATGAAAAAACGAACCTACGTAAACAAGGCCCTTGGTGACACAGCGTACATGCTCGAGCAATGGGGCTGGTGGCGCATGGACGGCATGGGCGTGCCTCAGTATGTCTGCCCGCTGTATGCGCTTATGAAGGAGCACGCCCCAGTGGAAGGCGACGTCAAGCAATACGTAATAACGGACGACCTCGCTCTTGCGGTGGACGGAGCGGTGGCCAGGCTGAACAAACGGAACCCGCAGATGGGCGGCTTCGTATGGCTGTACTTCGGTGCTAAGTGGCCGGCGTTACGGATCGCTCGCGAGCACAAGATGGGAGAAGCGAAGGCGCGCGAGTTGATCAACACCGGAGTGGCCTGGATTGACTGCGCTTTGGAGCAGTTGCGAGAGGCTGCATAAAAAGCTTTCCGCGCGGATAAACACCTGTTTTCATAGCAGCGTGTCCAGCTTGCAAGCAACGCGACACAGACAAACCCCGGCCATTTTGTCGGGGTTTTCTTTATCTGGCGTGTTCGGTATTAGCGAAGGCGTGTAGTATCTATGTGCCATCAATAAGCAAGGATCGATCATGCAAGACGTTATGCTCAAAGCACTGGTGGGTACCGTAGGATCTGCTGGTATTACATTTGGTATCACGCTCTCTATCCCTAGCGGTGTGATAACCGGGACTCTCATCTCCGAGAAGGAATTCAAAACCCGCTTCGCTGATGACTTCAGTAATGCTTTTCCTGGTGGGCCACATGAGGGCTTGAGGGAAACCTTCGCCACTCTTGGTGAGGACGCTGAAGGTTACGAGATCGTAGCTTCTCAAATGATCCACCTGAAAGATGCGAAGTACGTGAGCCAGAACGGGGTAATGCCTACTGGTGCTACTCCGATGTACTGGCGAGGAAAGATCGAGGATGTATCGGGTTTCTCTCTCGGTACTTTTAACCATTCCTAACTGCTTTTAGATGTTTAGCGCTTATGCGCTGGACCTGTAGCCTCGGCATTCGCCGGGGCTTTTTTGTTTCTGGGGGAAAAGATGAGCGAGCAGGCAAAGCGATACGAGCAAGCTGTGGTGGACGCACTGGTTGCAGGAGACTCCGGTAAGTTGGAGGCAGCGCTGCGCTGGCTTTCGAAGACTGACGCTGGCCGCTTCCTCACTGCCACCAAACAGCTTCTGGATACCGAGCGAGAGAAGAAGCTCGGCGTAATGGTGATTGCGCCACTTAGCAAAACTCTCCCGCCTTTCTATTATGACGGAAGTTTCGTATACGCAGCGGTCTATGCCGACTGTGAGGGGTTCATGATGAAGGAAGCCCACCAATACGGTGCGGGAATCTACTACCCAGATGTTGTCGAGGTAGTGGGCAAGGTGTGCGGCGAGTTCGACGAGGCTGTGGTGAAGCGGGTTCGAGAGCTCAAGAGCCATATCAAAGATCTCATCGACCAGGTATGCGGTCATTCCACTGCAGATATCAGCGTGATCGGCCAGGCTCGATCGGAGCTGCTCACAGGGCAGGCCTTGCTGGTCGCCGCAGTTTCCCCACTGGAGTAACCAATGGACCCGACCGACCTCGGCCCAGGCACAGCCACCTGGCTGGGCGGAACGGGCACAGTATTGTTGGGCGGCTTCCTGTGGTTGCGTAAGTTTCTGTCCAAGGATGCCGCGGACCGAGCAATGGACAATGCCGACATCGGCACGGTCCGCCGCCTCAATGAGCTGCTCGATTCCGAGCGCGAGGCCCGGAAGCTGGCCGAGGCTCGCGCCGACCAGTTCGCCAAGGAGCGCAACGAGCTTGCAGCAGCAGTGGGGCGAATGGAGGGCAAGATCGAAGCGCTTACCAGCCAGGTGGGTCAGCTCACCGAAAAGGTGACCACGCAGAGCGCCGAGATCTCCCGGCTTCGTGCGCAGCTTGGAGGTACAGCCTGATGGACAAATGCGCTTTGGAGTTCATCGCTAGACGCTGGTGGCGACGGGCAGAGGTGTGGGTCATCGCTGTGGTGCTCATTGCAGGCGGTGCAGTCCTGGGTTGGCAGTCTGCTTATTGGTCGATGGCCAGCACTCAGTCGCATCAGATTGACGAGATCCGGAAGGCCTACGACGCAGCTATGGCTGAACGTGACAAGCGCCTGGACGACTTGACCAGCAAGGCCGAGAGCGCCGCTACCAAGGCGTCGAAGGCAGCAACCACCGCGACCCAGGCAGCCGACAAGGCTGATGAGGCGCTGAGCCGAGCGGCGCAGTGATGGCCAGGCTCAAGACGCTAGGCTCCCGCATTAAGGAGAGTGCAGGCTCAAGGATCAAAGTTGTTACACCTGGCAGTTGGCGAGGCAGTATGACCAGCTCCCAGCGTGGCTACGGCTATCGCTGGCAGAAGGCACGTGAGCAGTACCTGTGAGACAACCCGCTGTGCGTCTACTGCGAGCGGAACGGACGCACAACTGCGGCCAGGGTTGTTGACCACATCGTTGCTCATCGTGGAGACATGGTTCTCTTCTGGGATCAGTCCAACTGGCAGAGCCTCTGCAAGCCTTGCCACGATTCCGTCAAGCAGGCCGAGGAGGCAGTTGGCCTTGGCGGCTGAGGCGTTCTCGAATCGTCGAAATCGATCAACACGCACCAAGGCATGTCAGCAGCGAGCCGCTATGGGGTAGGGGGGGGCAAAAGCTTGGGGTTCTCATCAAGCTAGACCGCCACCGACCCCACGTAGACATTTTTCTCCCCCCTCAAGGTTTTTGTTAATGGTGTTAACAGACAAACAGCGACAGTTTGTTGACGCTAAGGCGAAGGGTGCGTCCAACAAAACAGCAGCGGAAGCCGCAGGCTGTAAGGCTTCGACCGCTGCCGCGTCGGGCTCTAGGTGGATGAAAGATCCCAAGATTGCCGCTGCAATTCTCGCTCGTAAAGCAGAGCTGAGTGTTAACCCTGAGCGCAAGAGTCGAGCACGCAAAGCGAAGGTCGATGAAACCGCCGGAGACCCCGCCGAGGTTAACGAAGCTGATGGCGAATTCCTCAGCTGCTTGCCTTCGACCCAGGATCCGCTTGAGTGGTTGTTGGCGTTGATGAATGAACCGCGGGCGAAGGTCTTCGATCGGCGCAACGCTGCGCAGACGGCCGTGCCCTACATCCACGGCAAGAAAGCCGATGCCGGCAAAAAGGAACAGAAGGCGGAGGCCGCGAAGGCAGCCGGCAAGGGCAAGTACTCCCAGAGCAAGCCTCCCCTCACTGTCGTCAAGGGGTGACACATGCTTTGGACTACGGCCTGCCCTGACTGGTGGCGGCGACTGGCTGCCGGCGAATCGATCATCCCTGAACCACTGTTCCCTCAAGAGGCAGAGGAAAGCCTCTTAGTATTCAAGGGGCTTCGCATTGTCGACGCCCCCGGCAGCCCGACCATTGAGAGCGCGTGCGCCCCTTGGGTGCTCGCTTTCGCAGGGGCAGTGTTTGGCAGCTACAACACCGAGACCGGCGAGCGCCTGATTCGGGAGTTCATGCTTTGCATCCCGAAGAAGAACAGCAAGTCGACCATCGCCGCTGCGATAATGCTGACGGCCTTGGTCCGCAATTGGCGGATGTCGGCAGAGTTCATCATCCTCGCACCGACCAAAGAAATTGCCGACAACGCCTTCGTGCCGGCCAAGGACATGGTCAACAACGATGAGGAGCTGAAAGACCTGCTGCACGTCCAGCCGCACCTCCGGTTGATCACCCACCGCGAGACGGGGGCAACCTTGAAGGTAGTGGCCGCTGACAGCGACGTGGTGGGTGGCAAGAAAGCGGTTGGCGTGCTGATTGATGAGGCCTGGTTGTTCGGCAAGAACCCCAAGGCTGCGGACATGATTCGAGAGGCAACTGGTGGGTTGCTGTCCCGGCCAGAGGGTTTTGTCATCTGGTTGACCACGCAATCGAACGAACCGCCCGCCGGAGTATTTCGGTCGAAGCTGAACTACGCGCGTGGCGTGCGCGATGGCCGCATCGACGACAATCGCTTCCTGCCGATCATTTACGAATTCTCGAAGGATATGATCGACAGCGGCGATGCCCGCAAGCCAGAAAACTTCCACCTGGTAAATCCCAACATGGGGTTCTCGGTCGACCGCCCGACGCTCGAACGGTTGTTCATGCAGGCGGAAATCGACGGAGAGGCCGAACTGCGTGGCTTCCTTGCCAAGCACCTCAATATCGAGATCGGCTTAGCCCTCATGTCTGACGCCTGGGTTGGCGCCGAATTCTGGGAGCCGCAGGCGGCCACCTGGCTCAGCCTTGATGAAATCCTTGAGCGGTGTGAAGTCATTGATGTTGGCGGTGATGGAGGAGGGCTCGACGACTTGCTTGGTCTCGCCGTCGTCGGACGAGAGGCGACCACCCGCAGATGGTTCCATTGGGCTCACGCTTGGGCGCATCCGTCGGTCCTTGAGCGCCGCAAGTCCGAAGCCCCACGGCTAAAGGATCTTGAGGCGGTGGGCGACCTGACCATCGTCAAACGCATCGGTGAGGACGTGGAGCAGTTCGCTTCCATCGTCGCCCGCATCAACGAGACCGGCTTGCTGGATAAGGTCGGGCTCGACCCAGCGGGGATTGGCTCTGTTCTCGACGCCCTGGCCGACGCTGGTGTCGAGGAAGAAAAGATCGTTGGCATCTCTCAAGGCTGGAAACTCACCGGGGCGATCAAGACGACCGAGCGCAAGCTCGCTGAGGGAACCCTTTTGCATTGCGGCCAGCCGCTCATGGCTTGGTCGTGCGGAAACGCCAAAGGGGTGCCGTCGGCCAACGCCTTCTTGATCACCAAGCAAGCCTCGGGCACGGCCAAGATCGACCCGCTGATGGCTACATTCAACGCCGTTTCTCTGATCAGCCTCAATCCTGAGGGGCGTGGGGGAATGGACAACTTCATGGCTGGCATTCGGGACCCACTGATCGCATGAACGCACTTCACATTTTCATCGCCTGCGCTCTGGTGGCTTTCTCCCTGGCATGTGCTGGGGTATGGGTTTTGGCCGGTACTGGCTGGGCCTTGATTGCAGGAGCTTTGAGCTTCTTCTGCATCGCCGGTTTCCTTCGCCGAGGGCTAACCAGTGACTAAAACTCTGTACCAGGCGTTGGGGGCTGCGGCTACCAAGCCATCAGCCAGCATGAGCGAATGGTTGGGCAAGAGCATCAAGCTGTCGGATGGTGGCTTCTGGGGGGCCTTCCTGGGCGCCCAATCCAGTAGCGGCAAGTCGGTCAGCGTCGACAAGGCCATGCGCCTTTCTACGGTATGGGCTTGCGTCCGCATCATCTCTACCTCAGTGGCCGGCTTGCCGCTGAGCATTTATCGGCGAATGCCAGATGGCAGTCGTGAGAGCGCCCGGGACTTTCCGTTGTACGACGTGGTGCACACCAGCCCGAACGAGGACATGGCCGCCTTCCATTTCTGGCAAGCAGTCGTCGCCTCGATGCTGCTGTGGGGGAACGCTTACTGCGAGATCCACCGCTCTGCAGGTCGCGTCATTGCGCTGGACTTCCTTATGCCGTCCCGGGTCGACCTCGAGTTCGATGATGACGGTCGGCTGCGGTACTTCTTCAGGCCGCGAAAGGGGGCGCGCCGGGAGATTACGCGGCAGAACATGCTACACATCCCCGCCTTCACTCTGGACGGCCGGGTAGGCCTTTCCGCCATTCGCTACGGCGCGGACGTGTTCGGTTCGGCGATGTCCGCAGACGACGCTGCCAACAGCACTTTCCGCAACGGCATGATGCCTACCGTTGCGTTTTCGGTAGACAAGACGCTGAACCCGGCCCAGCGCGTTGAGTTTCGCGAGTACGTGAAGACGATCTCCGGGGCGCTGAACGCCGGCAAGAGCCCTGTGCTCGAGCAAGGCGTGAAGCCGGAGATGATCGGCATCAACCCGGCCGATGCGCAGCTGCTGGAGTCGAGAGGGCACAGCATCGAGGAGATTTGTCGATGGTTCGGCGTCCCGCCTTGGATGGTGATGAAAACCGACAAGGGCAGTAACTGGGGCACTGGCCTGGAACAGCAGCAGATCGCGTTTCTCACCTACTGCATCATGTCCTTCACGGCGCCGATTGAGCAGTGCGTGAACAAGTGGTGCATGACAGCGGTAGACCGGATCAGTTTCTACTCGGAATTCTCGCTCGAGGCGTTCCTGCGGGCCGACAGCTCTGGGCGCGCGGCGTACCTCAGCACGATGGCTCAGAACGGCTTCATTACCCGCAATGAGGGGCGGCGCAAGGACAACATGCCGCACATGCCTGGCGGGGACGTCCTGACGGTTCAGTCGAACCTGGTACCGCTGGACCAACTGGGCAAGCAAAACAACGATGGGCAGGCCGCTCGGGCCGCGCTGATGAACTGGCTCCAAGAGCCGGAAAGCAACTCACGGGAGTAATCCATGAAACACAAGATCCAGTCTCGCGGCCTGCGCAGCGAGATGAGCCCGCGCGCGCTCGATAAGTGGAATCCCGCGATCCAGGCGGCCGTCGAGAACACTTCGGAGACCATCACGGTGTACGGCGTGATTGGTGAAGATTGGTATGGCGAGGGCGTTACGCTGAAGCGCATCGATGCCGCCCTGCGGGCCATTGGCGAGCGTGACGTTACCGTCTACATCAACTCGCCGGGTGGCGACATGTTTGAAGGCATCGCCATCTACAACCGCCTGAAAGCGCACAGCCACAAAGTCACCACCAAGGTTCTGGGCATGGCGGCCAGTGCGGCATCGATCATTTACCTGGCAGGTAGTGATCGGCAGGTGGCTAGCAGCGCCTTCCTCATGATTCACAACTGCTGGACGTTCCTGGCGGGCAATCGTCACTACCTGCGTGACGTGGCTGATGACATGCAGGAGTTCGATGCCGCGATGGCCGACCTCTATGCCGAAACCAGCGGTCAGCCCGTAGATGACATGGCCGAGCTGATGGATGACGAGACCTTCATCCGCGGCAAGCGAGCCTTAGAGCTTGGCCTCGCCACTGGAATCCTATCGGCTACCGAGGTCACAGAGCGCGAAACCGAAGACGCCGCCCAAGCCAATGCGCTCAAGGCCATGGATGTGGCCCTAGCCAAGGGCGGCATGCCTCGCTCCGAGCGCCGCGAACTGTTCGCCAGTTTCAAGTCCGGTATGCCTCGCGCTGCCGGCGGGGGCACGCATAACGCTGCCCCGACCGATAAGCCCCGCGCTGTCGCGCCAGACCTCTCCGCCTCTCTGAGCGCGGCAACCAACATCCTCAATTCTTTGAAAGGAAAGTGACCATGGACTTTGAAGCCCAAGTCAAGGAACTTAACGCCAGCCTCAAGGGCATTGGTGATCAGATCAAAAGCCAGGCCGAGGCGACCGAGAAGCAAATCAAGGCTTCTGGTGAAATGAATACCGAAACCCGCGCCAAGGTCGATGAACTGCTGACCAAGCAGGGCGAGCTGCAGGCGCGCCTGGGCGAGGCTGAGCAGAAGCTCGTGAATGCGGGCCGTGACCATTCGCATCAGGAAGAACCGCAAAAGTCGGTGGGGGCCCTGGTGATCGGCAGCGAAGAAATGCAGGACATGAACTCGTCCTTCCGTGGTTCGCGTCGCGTCTCCGTTCCTCGGGCTGCCATCACCACTGCTACTGGCGGCGACCTGGTTCCTGCCCAGCGTTTGGCTGGTGTCGTCGCACCGCCGCAGCGCCGACTGACGATCCGTGATCTGGTGGCACCAGGCGAGACGGAGTCGAACTCCATCGAGTACATCCGCGAAACCGGCTATACCAACAACGCACGCACCGTTGCGGAGGGAACCGCTAAACCGTACTCCGACATTACCTTCGCCCTGACGACCGCAAACGTCCGCACCATTGCTCACCTGTTCAAGGCGAGCCGCCAGATGCTCGATGACGCCAAAGCGTTGCAGAGCTACATCGACGGTCGCGCTCGCTACGGCCTGAACATGGCAGAAGAGGCTCAACTGCTCTATGGCAGCGGCACTGGTGCAAACTTGCAGGGCCTCATGACGGTCGCCCAGCTATATGCCGCACCCGCCGGGGTCACGGTGGTGGGCGAGCAGCGTATTGACCGTCTGCGACTGGCGCTGCTGCAAGCCGAATTGGCGGAGTTCCCATCGGACGGCATCGTGCTTAACCCAATTGACTGGGCCGCGATCGAGCTGACCAAGGACGGAGAGGGGCGCTACATCATCGGTCAGCCGCAAGACGGCACCACCGCACGACTCTGGAACCGACCGGTGGTTTCCACCCAGGCTATGACCCAGGACGACTTCCTCGTCGGCGCGTTCAAGCTTGGCGCACAGATCTTCGACCGTATGGAAATCGAAGTGCTGATCTCGACCGAGAACGACAAGGATTTCGAGAACAACATGGCGACGATCCGCGCGGAAGAGCGCCTGGCCTTTGCCATCTACCGCGACGAAGCCTTTGTCACCGGCCAACTGATCGGCACTCCCTAATTCGTTCTGACAGAGGCGTCAGCAATGGCGTCCCACTGGAGTATTCCCATGGCACGTAAACAGGAAAAACCAGAGTCTACGGTTGAGGCGAAAGATACTGTCTCGACCACTGAAACCAGCGGCAGTCAGCCTGAGGATGGGGCTTTGTCCCTTTCTTCTGGTGGTGCAGCCTCGTCAAGTCCTGGCGAGTTGGGCGCTCCCGTAACTGATACAGGTCCGGGAGATAGCGCAAGTCAGGTGCCGCCGGAAGCGCCGACAGATTCGGGCGCCGGCTCTGATGCCGCATCAAGCGACCTGGGCACCAGTGGTGATCTCTCCGCTTCGAAAAAAGAGGCATTGGAAGGCGCAGATCAGAACGGGTCGGCGGTGACCGACGGCGACGACGAGCAGCCAGCTGAAGAGGATCAGGTTGCGGCTAACCCCAATCCAGCAACCCTCCAGATCTATCCGATGCGGTCCTACATGGATGAGGGCGAACTGCGTCGTCGCGGCGGTCCCGCTTACTTGGTTCCACGCCGGCATGCAGAGGAGTTGGTAGGGCGGAAGCTGGCAGCGTTCGAGCCGCTGAAGGAGTAGCGACATGCCGGTCATCAGCATGACTATCGCGCGGCATCACCTGCGGGATCCTGACGACGATGACGCATACTTGGAACTACTCATTGAGGCGGCCGAAGGTCAGGCGATGGACTATCTGAACCGCCGCTTTTATGGGGATCAGCAGGCGCTGGACGAGGCTGTTGCTTCCGGGGATGCAGGCGATTCGCCCATGGTCAGCAACAAGCAGATCCAGGCTGCATGCTTGCTGATCCTCGGCCACCTTTACGCCAACCGTGAGGACATTGTGATCGGAACCATCGCCACCGAACTGCCGCAAGGTTCGAAGGCGCTTCTGACCCCACACCGTGTCGGGTGGGGCGTATGAGAGCCGGGCCGCTACGTCACCTGTTCGAGGTGGCTCACCGACACGAGGAGCGCAATAAGTCCGGAGGAGCCACAGTGACGTGGCTTCCTGCGGCTCGCCCTGAAATGTGGGGTGAAGTCCGCACCCCTACTGGGCGCGTGACGGCAGTCGCGGAGAAGTTGAGTGGAGTTGTCACGGCCGAAATCATTGCCAGGCCGCGCTCGGACATCGTTGCCGGGTCGCGTTTGACGCGTCGCGGGGTCACTTACCAGATCGAGGCAGTTTTGCCGGACAACGAGAACACCCTGATGAGGCTGCTCTGCTCATCGGTACCGAATCCATGAGGTGAACCATGAAAATTCAAGCTTTGGGCCCGCTGACAGGCGCTTCCGGCGAGCGTCAGAAGGGCGATATCTTCGAGGTAAAGAAGGAGTATGGCGAAGGCCTGATCGCTCGTGGCTACGCCGTGGAAATCAAAGACGAAACCGCTTCTTCTGAAAAACCAGCGAAGGCGCCGACCCCGGCCAAGGAGTAGGCCATGGCGCGCCGGTCCAGCATTCGTGGCGATATCCGGCTGCGCCGGACGCTGCGCAATATCCACAAGACGATGGACAATGAGTTGGCCCCGGCCATGCGCCAGGCCGCCGATCGTGTGCTGGCCACCCAGCGACAGTTGATGCCCAAGGATACGGGCGCAGCGGCAGCCGCACTCAAGGTGTACGTCTCGCCCAGCGGGCTGGACGCCCAGATCGGGATTCGCGGCAAACGCGACAACCGACGGTTCTTCTACTTGCGCTTCATCGAGTATGGCACCAAGGGTTACACCGGCAGCAAACGGGCCGGTGATCGAAACCGGCGTGTCACCAATAAAAGCGACGGCACGCACTTCTTTGGCAAGCACCCGGATATTCCAGCCAGACCAGCACATCCGTGGCTTCGCCCATCAATGGACGTCAACCGGGAATATGTAATGGCCGACATCGAAGCGGCCGTGCGCCGAACGCTGCGCAAGGCGAGTCAGGGGGTGGGCAATGGTTGACCCATCACTGGCTCTGCAAGAGGCCATATTTGCCAGGCTCCAGGCGGAAGTCAGCTGCCCGATCTACGATGGTGCACCGCTGAACGCGGACATGCCATACGTATCTATTGACCGCGAAACATCGGCCAACAGCACCCCGATCTCGGGCCGCAAGCGCGAAACGCGCCTACTGTACTTGTCGGTCTGGTCCGATGCCGTGGGTCAGGCCGAGGTCAAACGCATCAACGGCGAGATCATCGCCGCACTCGATGAGCGCCGCCTGCCGCTGGAAGTTGGCCGGGCCGTCTCTGTTCGGGTTGAGCAGGCCGACGCCCAGCGCGACGCCGACGGCATCACTTACCAGGGTTCGATCACCGTTCGCGTGATCACCACCCACTGAATCACCCACGGGCCGCGCCGCGGCTTTTATCCAATGTGCCTTTGGAGGAATACCCATGGCCGAAGACAATTTGAATACAGCCGCTGGCTGCCGCCTTTCGTTTGGCGGCAAGACCGGTGCATCAGAGGTCGCCGATTACGAGGCCGATACCTACGTCCAGGTCGGCGAGATCGAAGACCTGGGTGAGTTCGGCGATACGTTCAACCCCGTGAACTTCACCGCCCTGAGCGATGGCCGGGTGCGCAAGTACAAGGGTACTGCGGACGCGGGCAACATGACCTTGGCGGTCGGCCTGGATAGCGGCGATGCGGGGCAGATCGCGGTTTCGGCGGCTCACAAGGACCGTTCCAAAGGCAACTACAACGTCAAGGTCACCCTGAATGATGGTGACCCGACTGCGGCAACGCCAATCCTCCCCACCATGTTCTACTTCGGCGTGAAGGTGATGAACAACACCGTTGCCGCCGGCTCGGCTGACAACGTCGTGCGCCGCAACATGACCTTCGCAATCAACACCGACATCATCGAAATCCCGGCTGGCCCGGCTACCCCATGACGGATGGGGTCTAGCCCCTCCGCTTTCTTGCGAGAACCCCCATGAGTGAAGCCTTGCATGGCACCGTCACGTTGGTGATTGGCGCCCGGACCTACACCCTGCGGCCCACCCTTGAGGCGGCCCTGTTGATTGAATCCCGTTTCGGGGGGCTGCGCGCCGCCTTGGAATCCATGCGTCTGATGAGCATCGCGGCGTGCGCGGATGTGGTGATTGCAGGCGCTGGCTTGAAGGCTGACCAGCACGCCGCGGTGGCTGGAGAGGTGTTCCACACCGGTGTGGCCAAGGTGTCGGCCCAGTTGACCGAATTCATTACCGTGCTGCTGAACCCGGTGCCGCCTAGCGTGGCTGCCCGGGGAAAGGACGAGGCGGCCAGCACAGCGCAGTGAGGGACGGCAGCTACGTCGATTATCTGTTCGGCGTGGCAACCGGCTGGCTCGGCTGGCCGCCTGATACCGCCTGGCATACGCCGATCCCCCAAATCATGCTCGCGCTCGATGCCCGGCTTGACTGGACCGGGCGAGGGCAGGGCGCTCAGGCGTCGCCACAAGCCGCACCGCAAAAGCGCGGGAACGTGGCGGACAAGCTGAAGGCCTTCTTTCGAGGCCAAGGCAAAACGTAATGCGCATGCCGCCTCCGGGCGGCTTTTCTGTGTTTGGAGAGATGCATGGCCGATCAACAAGTCCAGGGGATGTTGGTCCAGATCGAGGCCACCACCGCGCAGCTGCGCCGAGAGCTGGCAAGCGCTGACCAGGTGGTAGCGCGAACCACCCAATCGATCGACCGAAACCTGGCTCAAGTCGACTCGGCGTTTGACGGTGCGGGAGCCGCGGCCCAGTCGGCTGGCGTGCTCATGCGCGGCGCGTTCGCGGCAGTCGCGGGCGCGGGGCTGGTCGGCGGCATCATCAAGCAGGTTGACGCCTACGGGCAGATGTCGGACCGCATGAGGGCTGCAGCGGGCAGCGCTGGTGAGTACCAGACGGTGCAAGAGCACCTTCTGCGCACCGCCCAGGAAACCTACCGCCCCCTCGCGGAGGCGCAGGAGCTGTACATCCGCACCGCGGACGTGATGCGTACCCTGGGCTTCAACACTCAGCAGACGCTCGATATCACCGACAGCTTCAGCTTCCTCCTGGTGACCAACGCAGCGTCAGCCGACAAGGCAGGATCTGCTCTTGGCGCCTATTCGAAGGCCTTGCAGACCGGCAAGGTGGAAGCGGACGGCTGGGTGTCCATCCAAGAAGCGATGCCTACGGTCGTCAATGCGATCGCTACTGCTACCGGCAAGAGCGCCGAGGAAATTCGCAAGCTTGGCGTAGAGGGCAAGCTGTCCCTCGACGACCTGAACACCGGCCTGCTCGGCACCGTCGAGGCGAACCGCAAGGCTGCAGCTGAGATGTCTACCAGCGTGCAGGACGCCTTGGTGAACATCGGCAACTCGATTCAGGTATTCCTTGGTGGTATGGAGGAGCAAACCGGGGTCGTTGCCGGCCTGTCGAGCGTTCTGGTTGCGCTGGCTGACCACGTTGATCTGGTCGCTGTGGCCATGGCCGGCGTGGGCGTCGCGGCGCTGACCAACTA
Source organism: Pseudomonas sp. HD6422 (assembly GCF_025377065.1). NCBI lineage: Bacteria > Pseudomonadati > Pseudomonadota > Gammaproteobacteria > Pseudomonadales > Pseudomonadaceae > Pseudomonas > Pseudomonas sp. HD6422. Next base: position 78,604 of record NZ_JAHWIW010000017.1, read on the forward strand.
CGTGGCGAAGTCGGGGCTGGCCGTGAAGGCTGCTTTGGCTGATCGAGCGGCACGGATCGCCCAGGCCGAGGCCGTGGTGCAGTCGGCCATAGCCGACCAGAGAAAGGCCGAAACCCTCACGATCCTGGCTGCTCGCGAGGCTGCCGCCGCGCGGGGCACAGCGGTGCAGACGCAAATGTCTATCCAGCTGGCCCAGGCCCGGCAGCGCGAAGCGGCTGCCACTGCTGCGGTCGCAACTGCACAGGCGGGACTGCGGACCGTTGGCGCCGGCCTGTTAGGGATCCTGGGCGGTCCGATGGGGTTGGCCTTGATGGCTGGCACCGCCGCGGCAAGCTTCCTGCTGTTGCGTGACAATGCAGATCAGGCCGGCGTGAGCCTGGACGACCTGCACAAGCCGGTATCGCAACTCCGGGAGGAGTTCGCGAAGCTCAATAAGGACCAGCGCGAAGCATCGCTAATCAAGTGGCAGCAGGAGCAGATCACCTCGGCTGACAAGGTCAAGGACGCATACGGCGACCTGGCGCAGTCGATTCGCTCGGCCACGGTCACCGCTCCTGTGCGGGATTCTGGCGGGCTGTACAACAAGCAGTTGGCCGATTACCAGTCGATTATCGACCGGCTGAACGAGGCGCGTGCCAGCGGGGAGGGCCTGTCGCCCATCCTGCAGGAAGTCGGCAACCGCTTGCAGCTGCCGGCCGGCACCGTCCAGCAGTGGATCACCCAGGCCGGCGCGGTCAGCGACGCCGATCAGCGCTCGGGCCTGATCGCCGAAACGCTACGGGTGTTGACCGGGGTCACCGACGAGAATACCGCCTCAACGCAGGCCAACAACGCCGCGAAAGCCGGCATGAGCACTGCGGGTCAGACCTACCTCGAAACGCTGCAGAAGCAGTTGGCCGGCCTGCAGGACAATGGCGACGCGATCAAAATCGCCAATCGGCATATTGCCGAGAACGCCGACCTCACCGACACCGACCGCCAAGCCATCCTGTCGGCGGCGAGCGCGATCGAAGCGCAGAAAAAGGCCAACAAGGACGCCACCCAGGGCAGCAAGGATCGAACCAAGGCACTCAAGGATGAAATCAAGGCGCTCGATGCGATCATCGACAGGGCCTTGCCGGAACGAAAGCGTCTGGAAGATTTGGCTGAGGGTGTCGAAGGTCTGCGCAAAGCCCAGGCCGCCGGCAAGATCACCGCTGCCGAGATGGAACTCGGCATCAAGAACCTCAACACGGCGTATGCCGACACGACCATCCAGAAGCGGACGGAAGAGGAGAAGAAGCTCGCCGAGATTCGCCGCAACAGCGCCGAGGCCTACCGAAAGGCCATGGAGGTGGTTCTCCAGACCCGGCAGGACACCATCAACGCTGATGTCGCCGGCGTGGGGATGGGCGACGACGAGCGCGAGCAGGCCGACCGGCTCAACGCCGTGCGGCAGAAGTACGCCGAATCACGCCGGCAATTGGAGGAGCAGCAGGAGGATGCATCGCGGCGGCTGAGCCAAAGTGCGTACGAGGAGCGGCTGGCTGATCTGGCCGATTACCAAGCGCGCGAACTGCAGATGGAGGTTGACGGGTACGACGCCCGACTGGCGGCCCAGCGCGACTACCGCAACGGCGCCGAGCGGGCCTGGGCCAATATCCAGGCCGATGCGGCGAACGTCGCCGGCGCCACTGACGATATGCTGACCACCGGCTTCAACACTGCCAGGGACGCCGTGGCCGAATTCGCCATGACAGGTAAAGCCAATTTCAAGAGCTTCACAGTGAGCGTTCTGTCGGACATGGCCAGGATCGCCAGCCAGCAGGCGGCGAGTTCGCTGCTGAGCGGCCTGGTCGGTGTCGGCGTTTCAGCCTTCAGCAGCTACTTCGGCGGCGGCGGTGGCAATGGCATGGCGGCTGGCTCAGCCGGTGCAGTCTCTTCGAACCTGGGAGCCTCCCAGGCTGGCTATTCCAGCACCTACTTCCCGCAAGCGCTGGGCGGCGCCTGGTCCGGCGGCGTGCAACTGTTTGCCAAGGGCGGGGCGTTCACCAACAGCATCCTCACTCAGCCGACCGCGTTCGGCATGGCTGGTGGCGGGCTGGGTGTCGCCGGAGAGGCGGGCCCTGAGGCGATCATGCCATTGGCGCGCGGGGCGGATGGTTCGCTTGGCGTGCAGGTTGTCGGCGGCGCGGCCAGTGGCGGGACGGTCGTACAGGTGGATGCGCCGATGTACCTGACCGTGCCGGATCGAAGCTCCGAAGGCCTGGAGCTCGACAGTGGTGCGCTTCAGCAGAACATGCAAAAGCAAATGGTCGCGACGGCTGAGAAGGCTATCGCCGACTCCTGGCGCCCCGGCGGCACCAGTTATCGAAACAGCACCCGGAGGAGCTGATGGCTATCGAAACATTCACCTGGGTTCCGGACGATGAGGCGACCGGTGAAAGCACGCTCCGGACCCGAAAGTCGCAGTTCGGGGACGGCTACTCCCAGGTTGCCCAGGACGGCCTGAATCCAGAAACCGACAGCTGGGATCTCACCATTGGCGGGCTGGCGGATGAGGTTCAGCCGGCGATCAACTTCATCCGCGTCCACGGCGGCGCCCGGTCGTTCCTCTGGACCAATCCCGAGGGAGTGCTTGGCCTGTACCGCTGCGAGTCATTCCGGCAGCAACGCAAGCCAGGGGGCGTCACGGTGCTGACGGCCTCCTTTGAGAGGGCTTTCCATCCATGACGCTCATCGCTCAACTGCAGAAGCTTGAGCCAGGCGCCGATATCTACCTGTTCGAGTTGGACGGGTCGGACTTCGGCGCCGACATTCTCAGGTTTCACGGCCATGCGATCCCCCATACGCCGGCGGAGCTGGCAGCCGCTGGCGCCAATGCAGACCAGCTACCGGCCAAGTCGATCTGGTGGCAGGGGAACGAGTATGGCGCCTGGCCGATGCAGATACAGGGTATCGAGGCCAACTCGGACGGTACTGCCGTGCGGCCAACGCTCACAGTGGGCAACGTCAACGGGCGGATCACGGCGCTTTGCCTGGCCTTCGACGACTTGCTCGAGTTCAAACTGACGATACGCCAGACCTTGGGCAGGTTCCTCGATGCCGTGAACTTCCCAGCCGGTAACCCCGAGGCTGATCCTGCTGAGGAGGCGATTGAGGTCTGGTACGTCGACCAGAAAGTTTCGGAGAACGGCACCACGGTCGGCTGGGAGCTAGCCAGCCCCGGCGATGTGGGAGGCGAGACGATCGGCCGGCAGATGACCCAGCTGTGCCATTGGGCCATGACTGCCGGATACCGCGGCCCAAACTGTGGTTACACCGGGCCGTACTACGACCTAGACGGCAACCCGACCGACGACCCCGAGCAAGACCAATGCAACGGGTGCCTGGGCACGGGGTGCACGGTTCGCTTTGGCGAGGGTAATCAGCTGCCGTTCGGCGGCTTCCCGGCTGTATCCCTGATTGCACGGAGCTGACCATGCGCAAACACATCCTTGCTGCCGTGCAGGCCCATGCTGCGGCGGAGTACCCTCGGGAGTGCTGCGGGCTGATCATCACCGTTGGGCGTGCTCACCATTACATGCCGTGCGAGAACACGGCCACTGACCCTGCCGAGGAGTTCCGTATCTCGCCCGAGGAATACGCGGAAGCCGAGGATCTTGGTGAGGTGATCGGCATCGTGCACTCGCACCCAGACGCCACCAGCAGGCCATCGCCTCGCGACCTGGCCATGTGTGAGGCGACGGCGCTGCCGTGGCACATCCTGTCGTGGCCGGAAGGCGACCTGCGTAGTGTCACGCCTACCGGTCACACGCCACTGTTGGGGCGTCCGTTCGTGCACGGGGCCTGGGATTGCTGGCAGATCTGCGCGGACTGGTACCGCCGCGAGTGGGGGCTGGAGTTCCCGGCTTACGCCAGGGATGACGGATGGTGGGAGAAGGGCGATGGCCCGAGCCTGTACGAACAGGCCTATGAGGCTGCCGGCTTCTACCAGGTCAGCCAGCCGCAGCGTGGGGACATGATCGTCATGGCGGTGGGACGAACCAAGCACCCGAACCATGCCGGCATTTACCTTGGTGCCGAGGCGAAACTGCTTGAGGAGCATGCGCAGGTGTACGGCGCTGGCCCGTTCCTGCTCCACCATCTGTACGGGCGCCCATCGGAAATCATCGTGTTCGGCGGGCCCTGGCTCGATCGGGCGCGCCTTGTGTTGCGTCATCGGGACGCGATGTGAAGCCTTAAGTGCGCAGGAGAAGAATATGCAACAGGTATGCACTACGGAAAAGTTAGGCAGCCTGCACCCCGAGGACGTCATTGTGTCGGAGGCCATGATTGAAGTCGGCCTGTCTGTTTTAGAGGAAACAGATGACCGACCACTGTCACGTGCTACGGTCGAAAGAGCTTTTCGGGAGATGTGTCTTTGCGGACTTCAAGAATCTGCTGCCTGGTCATCCGGCCAGACAGCACTTCAAGACCAAGAATAATTGCGCGAAAAATCTTCATCAGGCTTAGACAATGATTCCGGAGGTCCTCCAGCTTCATTGCCGTGTTTGCCTTCTCCGGAGTCCTAGGTTTGATAAGGTCAGAAATTGTAGCGTGGTCACCCTCATTCAAGCCCCACTGCCAATGGACGATTTTATGTCGAGTAGGAGAGATCCTCTCGAAGGCCTCAATGCTGAACACGAGATCCCTGGCCGTTTCTTCGTGCGGACCACTGATTTCGGATAGCTTGGACTTTGTATACCGGACCATCCCAGCAATCGACATGTTGGTTTCCACGCAGATCCGCTGGGCTTCCGCTACAGGCTTTCCAATAGTCAACGCGAAAAGCTCGGCAATTTTCCACTCGACAGATGAGTAGTTGGCGATGAACTGGCCGATGGCATGTAGGTGTGGGTCGGAGGGGCCGCAATCGTACTGTCGATCCCAATCAATAGTGAACGCCGGCCTTGGTTCAAATTCCTGATCCTTGCTCAAGTGTACTCCTTGGTAATCATCCCCCAGTCCATGGGCTTTCCGGCAACGGACCGGGGCGGTTATTGGAGGCACAACGCTACTACGCCTGAATCCAATTCCGTTACTGGGCTTGTGTCCAGGCTGGATGGGTGGACAGGATAGCGGTCCCCGCAGCTTTGGGGGGGAAGGCCCATTGCTTTCCTCAAGAAGTCGAGTCTTTGCGTTGCTGTGCTGGAAAAGCTTCAAGGTCGCGCCGGGTGTGCGTATCAACCGTAAGCGTTCGCTCAAGTCACCTTGCATGACTTGGGCGCGCATCGACCTAGCTGAATGCGCGCAAGGAAGGATCGCCCTATGATTCGGTGAGTTCAGGTCTGATAATGCCTCGAATCCCAGTTTCAAGGCAGGACCAATAATGGACTACCGTGCAACTCGCTACGCCCTATTTGCCTTTCCCTTCTTCGTAATGTGGCAGCCAGTACAAGCATCGACGTGGCAAATTTGCCGTATGGAGCTACAGATCACTGATGTGTTGAAGATTCCGTATCCAAAGCTACAGGCCCAGGTCATAAAGGTAAGTCAGGCATCGACCACCGCAGAATGTCCGGAAAAGGGGGCGACTATCACATTCGTACCGGAAGCTGCTGATTACCAAAGCACGCTCCCACGCAGGCAGTGGCCCAAAAAAGGCCAGTTGATGCACATCAACTACCGATATCTAGATGGGACGTGTAAAGGCGATGGCCATCCCCATGAGTGCCGTATTGAACACTACCCCTTAGCGGGTACTAGGTAAGTGTCCGACGAACACATGTTCGGCCATGCAGGTCGAAAAACTTGCGGCGAGCATGGGCCGTGTAGCCGATTTCGGTGATAGCCAGCCGATAGGCCTTTGAGATGCGAAATCCCGGCGCTTGGCCGGGCTTTCGGTTAGATGCGCTTAGTGGCTGGTTGCGTGCATCGTCACGCGGAGCTGAGCTAGGTCCTTGGTCGGTATAACATAGGTTCTAGAAAGCATGTAACCGACCCGCTGGCACCTTGCGGATTGCGTGTAGATGAAAAGCGTAATGATGCCGAGGGGCGCCTCGATGAACCTGGTGAGCCCTCTGATCAGAGCTTGTACAAGAGTTGGCGGTCCACCCGCCCCGTTGATGACGGTCAGCCCAAAGACGTACTTACCTGGTGTCCTGCCTTTGAAAAGCCATTCGCACAGCGGGTAGAGGAATAGGTGGACGAAGAGCAGCTCAAACCCTGCAAACAACAGAGTCTCTTGTCGCGCAAGCCATAAGCCTAGAAGCACAATTCCCCATAGTCGATGATGTACGCCCCAATGCGTTTCATTAGAAGTGACGTCCTTGAGACTTCCATCATGTGCTCCGTGCGGTGGTGATGGCGAGGGAGTGGAGCCCAGCGCGTGGCCGGGCTTAGCTAGGCATCTGCACGCTTGAAAGTGGCGATATGCTACTGGTGGTCCGCCCGTCACACCACTGGCTTTTCATCCAAGCTGGATGCCTGCCCAGCCCGGCTGCTACAGTCCTGGTTTTCAAGGGAGGGAATAGTATGCGAGTTCTGATCGGCGCGATGGGACTGGCTTTGCTGGCGGGCTGTGCCACTTCACCAATTTCTGCAGAAAAAGCAAAGCCAGTGCCTGCTGACCGGGTCTATTCCTTCCAGGCTGAGGCCGAGTCTCAGCTAGTGGTGACCCGTGATTCTGGCCTGCAAGGTTCAGGTTGCAAGTTGAGGTTTCACATCGACGGCAAAGCGGCAGCGGATTTCTATGCGGCCGAGGTTGCGCGATTCGGGGTCCCTGCCGGAAAGCACATCATCGCCGTCGAGCCCGTTGGAATATGTGGCGGCAGTGGGATCTACGAGGCGGAAGTCACTCTTGCAAAGGGAGAATCTGTTCGCAGGCGTATCTCGGGCATCGGGGTGTATCCAACAGCGTTTTAATGACTTCGACTTGAGAAAACCCGCTTCGGCGGGTTTTTGCATTTATAAGGAACCAGCTAATGAGTGCGATCAACTGCTTAGCAATGACTGAAATCAAGTTATCCGGATCTCTGGCCAGGCGGTTTGGTCGGACCCATCGCCGCCAACTCGACAACGGAGATACCTGGGAAGTTTTCAAGGCGCTAAAGGCCACACTTCCTGGCTTTGAAGAGGAGATCAAACGCTTAGACGGCATGGGCCTTTGTTTTGCGATCTTCCGGAACCGCAAGAATGTGGGGCCTGAGGACTTCGGTCGCGCAGGTGCCCGGGAGGTGCGCTTAATTCCGGTGGTTCGGGGTAGCAAGCGAGGCGGGATTCTTCAAACCGTCCTTGGGGTGGCACTAATCGCAGCTGTAGCGATATTTGCGCCTGCAGGCCTTGGTGCTATCGGTGCGGGCGGTGCTTGGGGAATAGCTGGTGCTGTTGGCATTTCGATGGCGGTGGGAGGTGTGATCCAACTGCTGAGCCCCCAAGCCCAAGGCCTTTCACTGAGCGCTGCGGCCGAAAACAAGCCGTCCTATGCCTTTGGCAGTGCCAGGAACACAACTGCCAGCGGCAACCCTGTCCCCATCTGCATAGGTGAAAGACGCTGGGGCGGGGCGATCATCTCTGCCTCGATCGAGGCGAAAGACAAGGCCTAGAGCCGATTTAGCGAACAGACCGCCTACGGGCGGTTTTTTATTGCTCGGAGGAAAGAATGGGCGCAGCAGCTCACCTTGATATCACTGGCGCCAAAGGGGGCGAGAGCAAGCCGAAAACGCCAGTAGAAGCGCCCGATACCCTCTCGTCCACGAACATCGCAAAGATTCTCATAGCGGTGGGTGAGGGTGAGTTCGACGGTACGCCTACTGCTCGCGACATCTACCTCGACAACACTCCGATCGAGGATGCCAGTGGCAACGTGAACTTCCCAGGTGTGAAGTGGGAGTGGCGGCCTGGGTCAATCGACCAAGATTATATCCAGGGCATACCTTCGGTTGAAAACGAGAACACCGTAGGCGTGGAGCTGCGTAGCGACACTCCGTTCTCCCGGGCGCTGAGCGACATTCAGTTGTCGGCGTTCAAGGTGCGAATGTCCTGGGACCGGCTCTACAGTCAGGACAGTTCGGGTAACACCAATGGCTACCGGATCGAGTATGCGATTGATGTTTCTACGGACGGCGGCTCGTACACCGAGGCGCACAAGGGCGCCGTAGACGGCAAAACCATGAACGGCTATCAGCGTTCGGTGCGCATCAACCTGCCCAAGGCGACCTCTGGCTGGCAGTTCCGGGTGCGGCGCCTGACGCCCAACCAGAACAAGACCACCGTCGGCGACACGATGACCATCGCCGGCTTCACCGAGATCATCGACGAGAAGCTGCGCTACCCCAACACAGCGTTGCTCTACATCGAGTTCGACGCAGAGCAATTCCAAAACATCCCCGCTGTAACCGTGGACTGCCGCGCCAAGCGCTGGCCGGTGCCGAGCAATTACGACCCGGATACCCGCACTTACACCGGCGTGTGGGACGGCACGTTTAAGCAGGCCTGGACCAACAACCCAGCATTCGTCAGTTACGGCTTGTGCGTCGAGGACCGCTTCGGCCTGGGCAAGCGCATCAAGTCTTGGATGGTCGACAAGTGGGAGATGTACCGCATCGCCCAGTACTGCGACCAGTTGGTATCGGACGGGCAGGGCGGTCAGGAACCTCGCTTCCTGTGCGACATGAACCTGCAGGGGAAGGCTGAGGCTTGGAACCTGTTGCGCGACCTGTCCGCCATCTACCGAGGTATGGTGTACTGGGCTCAGGGCTCGCTGTTCATGCAGGCGGATATGCCGCGCGCGCAGGACATCGACTACGTCTTCACCAGGTCGAACGTCATCGACGGCGACTTCGTGTATGGCGGGGCCGAACGCAATACCCATTACAGCAGGGCCCTAGTCAGTTACGACAACCCAGCGAACAACTACGACACTGACGTTATCCCGGTGACCGACCTGGCGCTCCAGCGCCGGTACCGGGATCGCCCAATCGAGATTTCGGCCATCGGCTGCACTCGCGCCTCCGAGGCCCAACGCCGCGGTAAGTGGGCGCTGCTGAGCAACAGCCAGGACCGCACCGTCACCTTCAAGACCGGCATGGAGGGCGCGCTTGTGCTGCCCGGCTATGTGATTCCGGTGGCTGATGAACTGGTGTCGGGCCGGCCAAACGGCGGTCGCATCTCTGCGGTTGCTGGCCGGGTCGTGACCCTTGATCGTGACACCCCGGTGAAGGCAGGCGATCGGCTGATCGTGAACCTACCGAACGGAACGGCCCAGGCGCGCACAGTGCAATCTGTGGCAGGGCGTGCTGTAACGGTGACCACTGCATACAGCCTGCAGCCCGAGCCTGAATTGCAGTGGGCTATCGACTACGACGATCTGGCTGTGCAGCTGTTCCGGGTGCTCCAGCGCAAGCGAACCCAGGAGGGCGAGTACGAAATCACCGCGCTCGAGTTCAATCCGAGCAAGTTCGCAGCGATCGACACCGGCGCCAAGCTGGAGGAGCGACCGATATCGGTGATCCCGATCACAACCGTGCAGCCGCCGGCTAGCGTGTCGCTGTCCTCGGCCTATGCCATCTCGCAAGGCATTGCGGTCAGCACGATGACGATCGAGTGGCCTGCAGTGCCTGGCGCCGTGGCGTACGACGTGGAGTGGCGCAAGGACAATGGCAACTGGATTCGGCTGCAGCGCACGGGCACGACCTCGGTTGATGTGGTGGGCATCTACGCTGGCGCTTACCTGGCCAGGGTGCGGGCGGTCAGCTCGTTCGACATCACATCGACCTGGCGCGAGTCCCTGCTGACTGAGCTCAAGGGTAAGGAGGGAGAGCCGCCCGCCCTTGCCTTCCTAAACACGGTTTCGGAGATCATGGCCATTCGCTTGAGCTGGGGCTTCCCCTCAGGCGCAGAGGATACCTCCTACACCGAGATTCAAATGGCCTCGGAGGCCACTGGACAGAACCCGATCGCCTTGGGCCAGTTCGCATATCCGACTGCCACCTATCTGCATTCCGGCATGGCGGCGGCGGTCGTGCGCTGGTTCCGGGCTCGCCTGGTGGACCGCACCGGGAACATCGGGCCTTGGTCGGACTGGATCTACGGCCAGTCCAGCGCAGACGCCAATGAAATCCTCGACTACATCACTGGCAAGATCACCGAGACCCACCTCGGCCAGGGCCTGCTCAGTGAGGTCGAGAAGATCCCTGGATTACAGGAGCAGATCGACGCTCTGGACGGGATCAAGAGCTACATCAAGGAAGATCCGTACGAACAGGGGCAGATGGTTGTCGTCGATGGCCGCATCTACCAGGCCAAGCAAGATGTACCAGCGGACCCATCCGGTGCCAGTGCCCCGCCGAATGCCACCTACTGGGTGGACGTGGGCCAGTCCTTGCTCACGGCCAACGGCCTGGCGCAACAGGTGGCCACCAATACGGCAGACATCACGGATCTCGACGGGAAGGTGACAGCTCAGGTCACGGCCTTCGAGGCTCTGCGCGCGGCGTACCGGGATGATGACGGTGAGGGCGAACTGGCCGATGCTTTGAAAGGCTGGGATAGCACCGCGGCGATCGCTACTGCCCAGAAGGTACAGGCATCCGACAACATGGCCATGGCCGAGCGGGTGACCACTCTTGACGCAAGGGTGGCAGGGAACGAGACGAGCATTACCGATCTCGATCGAGTGGTGACAACCAATGAAAGTGCAAATGCCACCAAGATATCGCAGCTCAGCAGTCGGGTGGGTAGCACCGAAGCCCTGATACAGGACACGTCCGAGGCTTTGGTCGATCTGAACGGTGATGTATCGGCCACCCGGAACATCAAGGTGGGCGTCGACGTTAACGGGGTTTACTACGGCGCTGGCATGGGTATCGGGGTCGAGAACACCCCGGACGGCATGCAATCCATGGTGGTATTCCTTGCCAACCTGTTCGCCGTGATGCACCAGCCTGGTGGGACGCCGAAGTCGGTCTTCGCCATCCAGAACGGCCAGGTGTTCATGAACAGCGCGATCATCAACCAGGCGGACATCATCAACTTGATCATCACCGGCGAGTTGAAGAGTTCGAACTATGTCGCGGGCTCGCAAGGGATTCGCATCAACTTCGTTACCAATGAATTCGAGATCAACGGAGTGCGAGCCGGGCAAGGCCGCATGAACGTGACGAACCAGCTTCTGACCGTCTACGACCAAACCCGTATGCGTGTCAGGCTTGGGATATGGGGGTGATATGCCAGAAGGCCTACAAACATGGAATGCGAACGGCGTGCTGATGCTGGACCTTACGTCTCGCATTGGCCGCATCCATGAGACCTGGTCGAGCGGTACGGCCAATGGAAGTAGAACTGTTGCTGGGCTTGCGGATGGTGGTGAGCCGTTTGTGTTCATCGAGGACAACTCGGCGGACCTTACGCTGGCAACGCTCTACGCCTACCCCAACGTCAGTATCAGCGGCACGACGGTGACTTGGTCATTTGTCGATTTCACCAACCCGATGGGCGGCGCTAGCGTTCCGCGACGCGCCGTCAACATCTCCGCAGGGACGTTCTGATGCCAGCAGGCATGACGGTTTGGTTTGATGATGGCGTGTTCCAGATTGATTCGGAGACGAGAGTGGCTACCTTGGCCTATCAGGCCACGTTCAGCGGCCCTTTTGTAAGTAACACCGGCCCTTTCGTCAGCGCCAATTACTACTTCGATATAACGATCCCAGCCTCGGTCAAATCTTTGTTTTTCTACTCCGACACCTCGATGTTCATCGGGTTGTGGACGCGAGTGGGCACGACATGGCGGTTCAAGTGCTCGGCAGAGGGAACGATCAAAATCTATGGGTTTGCTGATCAGACTATTACGCCGTCGACTTCTGGCCTTCAGCTGTTCGATTCAGCGGGGATCCTCACCTTCGACTCCGACTGCAAGTTTTTAAGGGTATCGGACATCGTGCGCGGCGCGGCGTCAGGCACCACGAGGTCGTGGCCCAGCACCACTCGGAATTATGCAGCTGGAATTGGCAGTTACCCAAAACGGGGAACTGGGGCCGCGCTGGCAGGCGTCCCGTACTGGGTCCAAATGTCGTACGGCGTGAGCATCGGCCCAGCTAGTGCAGGGGTGGGTGAGGTACCCATCTCATCAAGGCCGACTGGTGGTGCGGGGGTGGCGCCGCCGGCATCCTCTCCCGCAATGCAGCCGCCCACCTTGATGATCGTAGACGTAACCGGATTTTGAAGAGGCCTGATGGCCAGACAAGCAATCAACCTGGGCACAATGGAATAACTCTTTCAGTCGCGCGCTTGATGCACTCACCCTAACTCAAGGAAACACTATGCCCTGGTACAGAACAGGCACCGTGGCGATCACGGCTGGCCAAACGACGGTGACCGGTACCGGTACCGCCTTCGCGCTCAACGCCCGGGTGGGCGATGCGTTCCAAGGCCCCGATGGCCGTTGGTACGAGGTGACCAACATCGCGAGTGCGACGGTGCTGAGCATTCTGCCGGCCTACCAAGGTGCAACGGTGAGCGGCGGGGCCTATGGCCTGGCGCCCATGCAAGGCTACGTCAAGGAATCTGCCGACCGCCTTCGGCAGTTGGTGGATCAGCTCGGGGCGACCTTCGCCCTGTTCGGCGGCGCTACCAACATTGAGACGTTGCGGCAGAACATCCTGGCGGCCACCCGTGGCGCAAACAGTGACATCACCTCGCTGTCAGGCCTGACTACAGCGCTGAGCGTTGCCCAGGGCGGGACTGGCGGAAAGACCCAGGCAGCCGCCCGCACTGGATTGGGGCTAGGCGCTGCGGCCGTTGCGGCAATCCTCGGCACGGTCAGCCAGAGCGGCGGAGTTCCAACAGGAGCCATCGTCGAGCGCGGCAGTAATGCCAATGGTGAGTACGTCAAGTTCGCCGATGGAACTGCAATAGCCATGCGGGACGGAACGACCTCGTCGTTTTCTGCCACTGGTTCGCTGTATGCCTCGGACGCTGTGTCGAGAGACCTGCCGATGACGTTCGCGTCTGTGCCGAGAGTTTATTGCGCAGACGCTTCTACCGTATCGCTGTGGGGGACGGGTATTGCCACCACATCGACTGTATCGGCCAGACTTTACAGCCCAACTTTGCCTTCTCTGGTTGCCAGGGTCCTGCAGATTGTCGCAATAGGAAGGTGGTTCTGATGATCATCAAGCTTTCTCCAATTTCCCCACTGTCGCGAGATGTCACGCTGCAAGTATCCAAGAGTGGCGATGCCCTTACGATCAACAATGCGGTATTCGACTTCTCCAAGCTTGGCGCCGGCTCTACGCTTCCCGCGAAGGCGATCGGCTGCGATGCGATCCAAGCCCCGGTGTATCGGGATGGCGAAGAGCTGGTGGTGCAACTCGTTCTGCCATGCTGGCCGGACTCGCCCGACTCGGCGCTGTTCCCGGTGGATATTTTCCATCCCGTTGATGGGCCTATCCAATTTCCAGGCCTGGAGATGCTCGATCAACAGACTCCAGCGATCGGCATCATAGACTGGTCGCAGGAGGTAACTGCGGAAGCGAAGGCCAAGGCTGCTGCCGAGCAGGAACTGACCGAAGCAGTTGCGGAAGTTGCAAGGCGTCGAGCAATTGCAGACGCTGCTATAGCACCGCTCCAAGACGCTGTTGATCTAGGCGATTCCACCGAAAGCGAAGCGGCACTGCTCACCGAATGGAGACGTTACCGCGTCGCGCTGAACCGTCTCGCCGATCAGGAAGGCTACCCGACCAGCATTGATTGGCCCGCGCCGCCGGCCTGAACCGCACCTAACCCACCGACCGCCGCCTGGCGGTATTTTTTTGCCTGGAGAAAACCAATGCCATTGGATCAAGACATCCTGGAGGGCCTGGCCCTGCTGCCGCCGCAGATGGGCACGCGCCCGGCACGCATCCTTCTGCACTCCATCAACTTGCAGGAGAACCCGACGCGCCTGGAGCAGCAGGTGGGCGGACCGGCGCGCGGAGATTACCAGTTCGAGCGCGGCGGCGGGGTGAAGGGCGTCATGACGCACCCGGCGTCCAAGCGCCTGGGCGAGGAGGTGTGCCGTGCGCGCGGCGTGGCCTTCGAGGTCGAGTCGATCTATCAGGCGATCGGCCGCGACCCGATCCTGGCTGCCGCGCTGGCGCGCCTGCTGATCTGGACGGACCCGAAGCCATTGCCAGCGGCCGGCGATGAGCAGGCCGCATGGGATCTGTATCTGCGCGTGTGGCGCCCTGGGGCGTATGCCCGGCAGCCCGAAGAGCTGCGCGCCAAGTTCAAGCGCAACTACGCTGCCGCCCTCAAGGATGTTTTGTCATGACCTCTTGGGCAATCCGGTCGCTGGCGCTGCTGGTGCTGCTGGCGACCCACTACTGCGCCTACCAGCACGGCCGATCGGTGGAGCGCGCCGAGGCCGCCCAAGCATCAGCTCAACGAGACAGCGGCGACCGCCTGGCCGAGGTGCTGGGCGAGCGCAGCGCACGGCAGGAAGAACAACGACGCGCCGAGGCGCAGGAGGAGGCGAGAGCCCATGCCCATGAAGAACGAACGATTGCTGATGCTGGCGCTGCTGCTGCCGATGCTGCTGGCCAGCGGCTGCGCGACGAAGGCGCCAAGCTCGCCGCCACCGTCGGTTGCCCCAGCACGGATACCGCTGCTGCCGCCCGAGGCCAGGCAGCCACCCGCGCCGCCATGGTGCTCTCCGACTTGCTCACACGGGCTGATGAACGAGCGGGAGAGTTGGCGAAAGCTTATGACGAAGCCCTAATAGCAGGGAAAGCGTGCGAAAGATCATACAATGACCTGATCGATTAGTTCATCCGAGGAAGGCCGTGGTGGTCTAGAAGAGTCAGAATGATGCAAGCTAGATCGATGTACCCTGAATTATCTTCCTTGTCGTCCTGGTTGTAATGGCCAATGATTAGTGATATGGGTCTGTCAATTGTATATTGCAGATATATGTTTCCGCCCGCCGCTACTATCGATGGATTCTTGGCGCTTAAAATGCGGTTGACGTTTATATGGTTAGTTATCGAACGCTCTATGGTTGCTTCTGGCTCCAGGGGAGGCGGCGTTTTCATTTGAGGAGATTTTTCTTTCAATCCTGGGGCATTCCATATCACTAAGCTGTTCTTGTCCTCACTCGTGCTTAGCCTGGGAGCTAATGACTTTGAGATTGACGATAGTCTATCCTTGGCTATCGTCAATTGCTCTAGCTGCCTATTTAGCCTAGCCTGCTCAGTTTTTGATGTATTGAGATCCTCTGATTTAATTGACAATAGTTCAGTCAGGCCCTTTAGCGAATTTTCGGCTTCTCTGAGAGCCTCTTTGCTTGCGGCGATTTCAGATATTTTTTGAGATATATCATGTTCGTGCTGAGACTGTATGGTGTTGTAGCTCTTGCGGAGCTGAGAGGCCTGTTCAAGCGTCATCGGTGTTTCATCTTCGATAGATTGCTGGACACTTCGAAGATTTTTCTTATGCAGCTGAGAAATTTTATAGAACCATTTCGCAGGATAAGGGTAAACTGTTACGAATAGTGTTGCTGATACAAATGGTAGCAGTAATCCGTTTATGAGTGTGAGGGATGTGGTTGGAAATATGTATGTTTCTATATAGCTAAGCTTTATAGGGGCTTTTAGGTCTGAGAAAAGAACTGTCAAAAATCGCCAATTCCACGCTGCCCAGGAGACTATAAAAGCTCCGGACAATGGGCTGGTTATTCGATCATACAGCTGGGCTTTGATTGTGGTTGTGATGTCGTCGAGCATGGGGTCGTCCTAACAGAATATCCTTGGGCGTGACTATAGCGCTTTTGAGGTTTGTGAATTTAGTCGCCTTCTCTTGCGGAATCAACTTTAAGCGAAGGCGCGAGTGGCACATTCGAGTTTTTTGTTATACGGTCTAACTCATTGATCGGAGCGCAACGTGAAACGGACCTTGGAAGGCATGGCCCTCGCTGGCGAGCCGCTGCTTCTGCAGGCTCTAGAGGCGATCCGGGCGCACCGAGACGCTGAGGCAGGAGGCGCGCCGCGGGAGGAGGTGGCGCGCCTTCAAATGCTGGCAGATTCGCTTTACGAAGCGGTAGTGAATTACCAGTTGCTGGTGTCCGGCGACTTGCCTGATGCCATTCACTGACCCGCGAGGCAAGCATGTCCAGGCTCCATGAGGTTCTTCTGCCCGATCATCTGGTCTACGCCCAGGCGGTCGAGGCGATGCGCAAATACCACGAAGCAAAGGACAACGGGGCGCCGGAAGCTGAGGTTGAGCGATTGAGGCTCATAGCTGAAGCGCAGTTCCAGGCCGTCACCGAGTACCAGATGCGCGCATTCGGCAAGGACGACGGCAAGCCTCACTGAGCGCCGGCCGATTGGCAGTTGCCCAAGAGGCCAAACCCTGGCTACGATACTGTATCTATATACAGTATTGGTGGCAGCCATGTACGTCTACCTTGTCCGACGCCGCGCGAACGGCGTGGCCATTCCTCCCGATCAACTACGCAAGGTTCAGCCCCTGGAGGCTGATCTGCACATGGGTGAGCACAAGAGCCAGCTGTTGGGCAGGGTCTCGACGCAGGCCTGGGTGTTCAACCCTACGCCAGGTCCCGACGTTATCCCGCGGCTGTACGACGCCAGGGTCACATCCATGGCACAGGGCGGCCTGAGCCTCACGGGCGTGGAGGAGGTCGACGGCGTGCTGTATGCGCAGTCCTGGTGGTGCCGAGCGCGATGATGTCCGGTCTGCCGCAGGCCTGGCTGGCCGAACTGAACGACGAATGCGCGCTGGTCAATGACCCGGACGGCCGGGCCAGGGTGCTCTGCGAGATGGCCTTTGCTGCCCGGCGCAGGCATGACGTCGACGCGGGCGAGCTTTCTGACATGCTCGAGTTCGTCGAATCGGCCCGGTTGTGGGCACTGGTCGAGAATGAGTTGGATGAGGTGAAGGAGTTGCGCTAGCCAGGACGGCTGGCGCCTCGGCTGGGTGCCGAGGAGGGGAAGGGCTGTCTAAAACCGCGCTGCAGCTTCTCGGTTTTACTGGGCGAAACTCGCCCAAATTCGCCAATGCATATTAGACAGCGTCGACGCATAGGCCGCGAACGGCGCGGCCTGGGGTGTTCTTTTTCCGCTACTGCTGCAGTACCGGAAGCTAATTCAGGTCCATGAGTTCAAGCGTTATCGACTGCTGGGGCCGGCTCCTGGATGCGCTCAAGGGCGCCCTCAATTTGAGCCAAGTCTGGATGACCTTTGAAAACGAACTTCCTTTTGCTGACGCGCCGCCCCGAGCCGCCGGCGCCAATGCTGAAGGCCTCACCTTCTGCGCTCACGCCAACATGGCCTTTACCGGCGTATTCGAAGTACTCGGTCATCTCCACCTCGTAAGCGGTCTCGATGCGCCTTGCGATAGCCAACTCCTGGGCAACTCTGGCTTCCGCTTCTGACATCCGCATTTCAAGCTCGCGCCGCTCAGTCTCCACCCTGAGTTCGTCGATTCCTGCCGGTTCCGGTCGCTCCTTCACGGACTCTTCGAACGCATCGACCAAGTAGGAGGTCGGGCTGTTCATGAATTTCAGACCCTCGATAAAACCCTTTTTGACTGCATCAATGGCCATTTGATATCTCCTGAGTGAGCGGTAACGCTATAGCGACCTCAGCGCCATGTCTAGTGGCTGTCAGTCACGCCCGAAATCGATTCCAAAACTGAAAGGTCGACCCTTGCTGGATGCGGCCTGTAGCCGTGCCGTTTCGTATTTGTTTTGGAATCGTTTTCGCCGCCGACGCCGCTTGAGTGGGGCGCTTATGTCACGATCTTGAAAACCGTTGACGACCATGGGGGTTCGAATTTCTTCCCCAAAATGCGTCTGTAAATGGCTGATTCTATTGTATCTCTCTGTACAGGTTTGAGGCCTGTTTGGGGCTGCCTTTATTTCTTCAACACGTTGAATCTAAAGGGTTTTCCTGATTCTTTTGAGGTGTCCCTGCCTGGCGTACAGATACAGGAGCAAGCACATCACAGCGCTGCGCGACACATACGCGATACTTGCCAGGCGTCAAATGGCTCTCGACCGGGGAGTGAACCTCCCCACATCCAAACGTTGCACAGGAGAGATGCCATGAACGTCAAGACCCTTGCCAGCGCCAGCCTGCTGGCCATGCTGAGTTTCGCTGCCGTGACCGCACAGGCCGCCAGCGCCTCTTCGCCGGAAGGCGGTGTGATGCAATACCGCTACGGCGACAAGCTGGATGTGCAGAAGGTACTTTCAGTTCAGGACCAGCAGAGCAATGCCTGCGGGTTGGTGAACACGCGTATGGACTACCTCGACTCCAAGGGCCATGCCCAGAGTATCGAATACCGTACCTACGCCACAGGGGGATGCCATGAGAACTGAGCGGCGGCGGTTACTCACGGTCGGTGGCGTGGCCCTCGCGGTATTGGGTCTGGGTCTGGGTCTGACCAGCCACCTGATGGCTCGTGACAGCTACGGCGCCATGCCGTCGCTGTCCGGGGCCAGCACTTGGCTCAATTCGCCGCCGTTGGATGTCGCGCAGCTCAAGGGCAAGGTAGTGCTGGTGGACTTCTGGACCTGGGACTGCATCAACTGTCAGCGCAGCCTGCCCCATGTCAATGACTGGGCGCGGCGCTATGCCGACCAGGGCTTGGTGGTGGTGGGCGTGCATACGCCGGAGTACGACTACGAGCATGACGTCGATACCCTCAAACGCAAGGTGGCGAGCCTTGGTATCGGTTATCCGGTGGCGGTGGACAACGATCATCAGGTCTGGAACGCCTGGGGCAATCAGTTCTGGCCGGCCCACTACTTCGTCGATCGGCAGGGGCAGGTGCGTCACGTGCACTTCGGTGAGGGTGATTACAGCGGGCAGGAGAAGGTCATCAAGGCCTTGCTCGATGAGCAAGGCTGATGATCCGGCATGCCCCGCTGCTTGGCGAGCCGTCGATTCAGCCGAGGCTGGCGAAATGCGCCTGCATGCGTTGCGCATCCGCAGGGCGGCCGCTGAACAGTTCGAAGGCTTTTACCGCCTGGAACACCGCCATGCTGCCACCGTCGAGGGTTCGACAGCCCAGGCGTCGTGCTGCCCGTAGCAGTTCGGTTTCGAGCGGGAAGTAGATGATCTCGGCGACCCACAGGCTGGCATGCAGCAGTTCGACCGGCAGGGGTGTGCCTGGCAGCTTGGCCATGCCCACCGGAGTGGTATTGACCAGACCGTCGGCGTCGGCCAGGGCGCTTGCCAGGTCGCTGCCGAGCATAGCGCGTCCCGCTCCAAAATGGGCATTGAGGTTATCGACCAATGCCTGTGCCCGTGGTACATCGACTTCGAACAGCACCAGCCGTGCGACACCTTCACTGAGCAGGGCATGCGCCACCGCCGCGCCGGCGCCGCCGGCACCCATCTGTACCACCTGATGCCGTGCCACGTCCGGCAGACCCCGGCGCAGGCCCTCGGCGAAGCCCAGGCAGTCGGTGTTGTGGCCGATTCGTTTACCCTCCTGGAACACCACGGTGTTCACCGCGCCGATGCCGCGAGCTTCATCCGAAAGGTCATCGAGCAGCGGCAGAATCGCCTGCTTGAACGGGTAGGTGACGTTGAGCCCGGTGAAGCCGGTTCGCTGTGCGGCATCGAGCAGGCCGGGCAGGGCGCTGTCGTCCAACCCCAGTTGGTCGGCATCGATCAGCCGGTAGAGGTAACGAAGGGCTTGTGCATCACCCTCATGCTCGTGCAGCGCAGGCGTACGCGAAAGCTGGATGCCGCGGCCGATCAGGCCGGCGAGAATGGCAGGTTGTTTCATGCGGCCTGCTCCTTGAGCCGCTCGCCGAAGTAGCTCAGGGCCATGCAGTAACCCTGACTGCCGAGGCCGCAGATGACCCCCACGGCGATGCTGGAAACGAACGAGACATGGCGGAACGGCTCGCGCTTGTGCACGTTCGACAGGTGCACTTCGATCACGGGCACCTCGCTGGCGACCAACGCGTCGCGTATCGCCACCGAGGTGTGGGTCCACGCGCCGGGATTGATGAGGATGCCGGCGCAGCGACCGCGTGCGGCATGGATCCAGTCGATGAGTTCGCCTTCGTGGTTGGTCTGCCGGAACTCGATGTCCAGGCCATGGATCTCCGCGCTTTCGGCGCACTTGCGTCCCAGGTCGGCGAGGGTTTCATAGCCGTATTGGCTGGGTTCGCGGGTGCCCAGCATGTTGAGATTAGGGCCGTTGAGGATGAGGATGATGGGCTTCATGGCAGACATCGCCTTTGTTGTTGTTGGTTGTTCTTATATTTGTACTACCTGGTTAGTTTCGTCAATTGAGCGAAAACGGCGGTTTTGGGAAAGTGGGCGATTATCGAACTATGTGTGAGGAGGAATGTTGGGTGATCTGCTGCGAGAGTCGGATAGGCGCGTATGGTTTTGCAGAGTGCACTGGGCATACAAGGTCCCGCGCAAATCGAGCGCTCCCGACGTTCGATTTGCGCAGGGCTGGGTCTTAACTTCCCCCGGCGCCGCCCGCGGCACCGGCTCCGCTGCCGGCTCCGCTGCCGGTCCCGCTGCCTGTCCCGGTCCCATTGCTGTCACCACTGCCTACACCGCCCGGGCCCATATTGCCGTTCCCAGTCTCCGAGTCATTGGTGGTGCCGTCGCCTCCGGTGTTGTCGGTGCCGTTGCCGCCGGTTCCATTACCACTGCCGGTTGCATCGGCAGGGGTTCCCGAGCCGCTCGCGCCGCCCTTGCCGCTCTGCGAAGTCCCGGTGCCCATGCCATGGCTGCCGTTGCCGTGGTCGGTCATATCGGTCGCCGCCAGGGCGATTGGCGCGCTGATGCCCAGGCACAGGGCCAGTAACAGCGCGTGAGGTGTCATCGGCTTCATGGTGAATCTCCTTTTTGGGTGATTACCATCGTTCGGCCGAGGGCAAGCGGCGGCGGTGCGATGTCCGCGACGAATGGGCGTCGTGGTCAGTCGGCCAGGTACTGCTGATAGAACGCCAGGGTGGCCAGGTTCTTGTCCTTGGCCTCGAACATGATGTCGAAGCGATCGAGGAATTGCAGGGCGTAGCGGTTGGTCCAGTGATTCCACATCTGCGCGCTGTGGACGTACAGGTCGCGCTTGTTGACCCGCTCCAGCAGGGCTGGGATGGTCAGTTTGCGCTCGGCGTCGAATCCCAGCGCCTGCAGCGACTCAGGCGGCTGCGAGTAATGCATCACCGGCCGTACGCCGCGCCAGCTGTCGATGATGCGCGCGATGCGTTGATCCTGTGGGTCGATGTAGTCGTCTTCGTGGATCCAGCAATGGTGAATATCCAGCACCACCGGTGCGAGGTCGGCCAGCGACAGGCAATCGTCGACGCCGTAGGTCTTCTCGTCGTTTTCCAGGGTGATCACATTGCGTGCCACTGTCGACAGACGTGGCCAGACCGCGCGCATGCCTGCCGCGCCGAGGCGTCCGGCGATGTGGATGTTGCACTTGAAGTCCTGGAAACGCACGCCGTAGCCCATCATGCGGATCATGTCGGCGTGGTACTCGAACTCGGCCAGGCTGTTCTCCACCACGTTGGGGCGATCCGAGCCCAGCACGCAATATTGGCCAGGGTGGAACGACAGGCGAATGTCGGCTTCACGGGCGACTGCGCCGATGGTGGCGAAGCGTTCGCTCATCAGGGCCTGGAAGTCGCTCTCCCGGTAGATCGGGGCAATGCTCGGATGGCTGTAGAGCGGCAACAGGTCGCTGCTCAGGCGCAACATGCGCAGGGTTGGCGGCAACTCGGTGACGTAGGCCAGCAGGCGCAATTGGGCGTCGAGATTGTGCTGCACCAACTCCAGCAGTTTCGCCCGCGCCGCCTCTGGAGTGGCCGCGGACAGCCAGCGCAGGGTCGTGGTACGCGGATTGAAGGCGCGCTCGATCGCCTCCAGCGCTTTGAGCGATTCGCTGCGATGGGGATGGCGATACTGGCAGGCGAAGCCCAGGCGGGGCATAGGCGATCTCCGGTTAAAGGGGCTGTTCAATGGACCCCGGCGCTCGCTGAACGATCCTTCCCGCTCGCCGGCGTTAACGCTTGGGAGGGCTCAGGAGCCAGCCTTCTCCAGCGCCGCCAGTTCGTCCTCGACCTGCTTCATGCGTTGCTCGGCCACTGCCTGCACGCCGGGGTCGCTGGCCGTTTGGCGCATCAGCGTGGTCAACTTTTCGCTCAGGCGCTTGCCTTGCTCGGTGTTCTCCAGGGCCTGGGCCTTGGCGGGGTCCTGGGTGGCTTCGACGATGGTGGCGAATTCGGCGTCGCTGAAGTTCTTCTCGCTGTATAGCTTATAAAGGTCCTGACGCTGGTCCTCGACGGTGAGGTGCTTGCGCAGCACGGCCTCGATCTGCGCCTGGTCGAGGCCTGGGTGGGTGCGGGTGAGCAGGGCGGCCATGCGCCCGATGTTGTGCTCGTAAGCATCCTGCAACGGCAGCTTGTCCAGGATCTGTGCCTCGCGTGTGGGTTTCTGATCGCAGGCGGCGAGGGCGGTAAGGAACAGCAGCGGCAGCAGCGACTTCGGCAAGCGGGGCATGGGATGGCCTGGGCGGGGAGTGAATGGTGCGATTATACCGATTTGCAGTGACGCGTTGCCTGGGGTAGAACGTGGCCGACTTCACTGTGTTGGCGCCGCCATGCCTGACTGGATCATTCAAGAGCCTACCCGCGATGCCATCGCCGAAATCGTCGCCTTCGTCGACACGGCGCGCCGCACGCTGTTTCCTCTGCTCGCCACCAGTCCGTTGCCCAAGGACCTGGCGCAGTTCGCCGAGACCTATCTGGACGGCAACGGCCATTTTCTCGTGGCGCGCGATCAGGGCCGCCTGATCGCGGCCATCGGTTATCTGCCGTACGACCATCGCTTCGCCCAGCTGGATTACTGCGGCCAGCGCGTGGTCGAGGTGGTACGCCTGTTCGTGCTGCCAGGGTATCGGCGCCATGGCCTGGCCGGCGCGCTGGTCAAGGCGTTGACCAGCCACGCCGTGGCCGCCGGCGTCGAGTGTCTGTACCTGCATACGCATCCCTTTCTGCCAGGGGCGATCGGCTTCTGGCAGGGGCAGGGCTTCACCATCGTCGATGTGGAAGCGGATCCAGTCTGGCAGACCACGCACATGGAAAGGGTCTGTATTTCGGAAGATTCCGACAAACCCTATTCCCGGTAATCACCCCGTTCATTTCGCTCGCGCCTCGCTTGGCTTACCGTCCGAGTAAACCAACTGTGAGAGGAGTTCTGCCGATGGCGCACATTGCCCTGTACAAGCTCAAATTGTTGGACGAGTTCGAGGATCGCCACGATGATTGGACCTATGCCGACTTCGAACGTCGACTGGAGCAAGTGCGGCCCACGCCCCATGGGCAAGATGCCAAGGCGGTCATCATCACGGCGCACAAGGATGGCGCGTGGCCCCAGGTGGTCAAGCGCTTCTTGCTGACCTTTTACCACCTGCAAGGTCGTTTCAGTGCGGAACTGCGCAAGGTATTCGATGAGGTGGTGGCCACGATGAATCCGTTCGAGAGAAGTGCCTGGGGCGTGGGCGAGCAGTGACGCTGCGGGCCGTGCCGCGAATGAGCCAACGCCCTTGCGCTTGCTGAGCAAGCCCTCAGAGTCCGCCCGAAATCGGCCATTCCACTGCCAGGCGAATCTGGTTGCCGTCGAGTTCCGCCTGGGCGGTGTTGCCGCGGTGCAGGTTATGCCGCAGGGAAACGGTCGTTCCTTTGGCCTTGCCGCTCTGCACCACATAGCGCGCTTCGAGGTCACGTTCCCAATGCTTGCCACCCTTGCCGTAGCCCAGATACGCATAGCCACCGTTAGGATCCACGTGGGTGCCGTCGATGTCGAAACCGCGTACGTACAGCGCCGAGAGATTCAACCCGGGCACGCCGAAAGCGCCCATGTCGAGGTCGTAGCGCGCCTGCCAGGACCTTTCGTTGGGTGCGTTGAAGTCGGACATCTGCACCGCGTTTCCAAGAAAAATCGCTCCCCTGGTGACATAGTCGAACGGTGTATTGCCGTCGACTTGTTGCCAGCCAAGGCTGAACGTCTGCGGGCCCTGGGCATAGCGCGAGACCAGGCTCCAGGTGGTGTTGTCGATCTGCCCGGAATAGGCTTTGCCGGTGTCGAGGGTGCGGTACAGATTCAGGTCCAGGCTCAGGCTGCGACGGTCGTCGAACGCATGGCTCAGGGTGCTGCCCAGGTAGTGCTGGTTCCAGTTGTCCTCATAGCGTGAGGTGTACAGGCTGGCACTGAATTCGGCGGCAGGGTTCCAGACCATCCCGGCAAGGTCGAAGCTGTTGCCTTGGCGTCCATCCGAGTAGTTGACCACGAAGCCCTGGTCGTGGCTGGAAGCATTGCGGTCGGTACTTTCGTTGAAATGACCGGCAACCAGCTTGAGTGTGTCGATTTCCGTGCTGGTGAGGAAAAAACCGGTCGCTGTTTCCGGCAGCAGGCGGCTGTCGGAAGAGCTGAAGACCGGCGTCTTCACGCGCTGTTCGCCGTACGACAGTACGGTATTGGACATGCGTAGCTTGAGCGCTGCGCCAGCCCGGCTGTATTCATTTTTCGGGTGACCTTCGTTGTCCAGCCCAAGTAGCCGCGCCTTGCCGGCGCGACCGCCGCCGCTGTCGAGTTGCACGCCCAGATAAGCATGGGCATCGACACCCAATCCGATCAGCCCCTGGGTAAATCCAGAGTTGAATGTGCCCATCAGGCCGTAGGCCCATTCCTCGGCCAGACCGTTGCGTTGGTCTCGGGGCTTGTAGGCATTGCGGGCTCCGCTGTTGCGCGCGCCATGCTTGTAGTCGCGCTGGTCGAACACGCTGCGGTTGAGCAGGCTCCAGGTGCTGTCCTCGATCAAGCCCCGGCTCTGGCTTTGCGCCGAATCGGCCAGAGCCAGGGGTACGCTACCCAGCAATGGCAGTGCCAGCAACCAGCGGCTCATTGACCGGCCTCCAGGTGGCGCAGCTGAGTGGTCAGGCGAACCTTGGCGCTCAGGCAGGCTGGCAGGCAGCTCGGCTGCGGCGGTGTCGCCGACCTGGATGAGCATCACCATGCCCATGGCCAAGTGCGGGATGCATTGGATGCCGTAAAGCCCAGGCACCGTGAAAGTGTGCTCGAAGGGCTGATTGAGCTTGCTCTTGAACGCCTCGGCGCCCTCCGGCAGGAGCCCTGGCAGGCTCGCGGCATTGTGCCCGCTCATGGTCGGTAGAAAACGCACGGTGTCACCTGGAGCGATATGCAGGTGATCCGGTTCGTACACCATGGCGCCAGCGTCTGTGCGATTGAGCATCTTCACTTCATGCACCTGGGCCAACGTGGCAGGGGCGAACAGGGCGCTGGCGAGCAGCAGGGCGACGGGACGTGACATGGTGACTGCTTCCTGTCTCAAGGGGCGCGGAAACGCAAGATGCGCGCGCCATCAAAAGGGTCGGTGAGGTAATGCGCGTGAACGCCGAAGGTGCTCAGCAGACGCGTGGGGGTGAGCACGTCCGACGGCTTGCCAAGGGCCACCAGTCGGCCCTGGTCCAGCACTGCGAGGCGGTCGCAGGTCAGGGCCTGGTTGAGGTCGTGCAGCGCGACCAGCGTGGTCACCGGGAGTGCTTGTACCTGGCGCAGCAGGCCGAGTTGGTGCTGGATGTCCAGGTGATTGGTCGGCTCGTCGAGCAACAGCACCCGTGGGCGCTGGGCCAGGGCGCGGGCGATATGCACCCGCTGGCGCTCGCCGCCGGACAACGAGCTCCAGATCCTGGCCCGCAGATGCAGGGCATCGGCATCGAGCAGCGCCTGTTCGACGATGGCGTGGTCCTCCTGGGAGAACGGTGCCAGCGCCGACAGCCAGGGCGTGCGGCCAAGGGCGACGGCGTCGTAGACGCTGATGGCATCGAGGGTGTCCGCTTGTTGCTCGACCAGTGCCAGGGCCTGGGCGATACGCCGCCGAGGCATGCCGGCCAGTGGCTCGCCGAGCAGCGTTACGCCGCCGCTGGTGGGGGCGCGCAGACCAGCCAGAAGTTTGAGTAGCGAGGATTTGCCTGAGCCATTGGGGCCGACGATACCCAGCGTTTCACCGGGGATCACCTCGAGATCGATGTCGCACAGCACCGCTCGACCACTCAACTCAAGGCCGAGCCTGGCACAGCCGAGAGGGGCGATGTCTGGGGTGGGCATAAGGGTCATGGCTGCCTCCGTCGGCTGACCAGGATCAGTGCGAACACCGGCGCGCCGATCAACGCGGTGACCACGCCGACGGGGATCACCTGGCCGGCAATCAACGTGCGTGACAGTACGTCGGCGGCGATCAGGAACAGCGCACCGCCCAACGCGCTGGCCGGCAGCAGGCGACTGTGGCCGGGACCGAGCAAAAGACGCAAGGCATGCGGGATGACCAGTCCGACGAAACCGATGGCGCCGACGATCGAGACCATCACTGCGGTGACCAGCGCCGCGCAACTGATCAGCAGCAATTGAGTACGGCGTACGGGAATGCCCAGCGAGGCGGCGGAGTCCGTCCCGAAGGTGAAGGCATCCAGGGCGCGGCGGTGCCACAGGCACACCATCAGGCCGCCTAGCGCCACCGGCAGGGCCAGCCATACCGAAGGCCAGCGCACGCCACTGAGGTTGCCCAGCAGCCAGAACAGGATGCCCCGCGCTTGCTCGGCCGTCGCCGACTTGGTGATCAGGAAGGCGGTCAGGGCGTTGAACAATTGCGACCCGGCAATGCCGGCGAGTATCACCTGGGCGTTGTTGCTGCTTGGGCCGGCCGCGCGGGCCAGTACCAACACCAGAATGAACGCTGCCAGCGCGCCGATGAAGGCTCCACCGGACAAGCTCAAGGCAATGCTGCCCCAACCCAGCAGGCCCACCAACACCGCACCGGTCGAGGCGCCTGCCGACAGACCCAGCAGGTAAGGCTCCGCCAGCGGGTTGCGCAGCAATGCCTGGAGGATCACGCCGCAGGTGGCCAGGCCGGCGCCGCAAGCGGCCGCGACCAGCGTGCGGGTGAGGCGGTAGTTCCAGACGATGCCGGCATCGATGGGGTCGACCGGGTAGCCGGCCTGCCACAGATGGTTGGCCAGCACCCGGTAAACCACCTCCGGGGCCAGATTGCTCTCGCCGATGGCGGTGCCCACCAGCAGGGCGGCGAGCAGCGCCAGCAGGGCCAGGAAGAAGGCGGTCAACGAACGGCTCATCACGGTGTCGCTTTACCGCTGGCGAACGCTGCCGCGAGTGTTTGCAGGCCACGGAACAGGCGAATGCCTGCCTGCATGGCGTCAGCGTCGAGGATGATGATGCGGTCGTTCTTCACCGCGTCCATGTTGCGGGTGACCGGGTCGCTGCGGAGGAATTCGAGCTTCTTTTGGTAGTCGTCGGCGGGGAAGCGACGGCGGTCCATGCGCGCGATGATCAGCCAGGTGGGATTGGCCTTGGCCAGGGTTTCCCAGCCCACGCTCGGCCATTCCTCGGTCGACTCGACCACGTTGCGTACGCCCAGGGTACGCAGCATGAAGTCGGCCACGCCCTGGCGTCCGGCCACGTAGGGGTCGATGTCGAGGTCGGCGCTGGAGAACCAGAACAGCGCCGAGGTATCGCTCAGGTCCTTGCCGGCCAATTGCTGGCGGGCGCTGGCCAGGCGCTGTTGCAGATCGGCGTTGAGCGCCTCGCCCCGCGCTTGCACATCGAAGATCTCGGCCAACTGACTGATGCTCTTGTAGATGCTGTCGACCTGGAATGCCTGCAAGCGAGTGCCGTCGGCACCGACCAGGTTGTCCTTGCCTTCGCAGTCCGAAGGCAGCAGGTAGGTGGGGATGTGCAGTTCGTCGAATTGCTCACGGGTGGCGACCACGCCTTGGGCGCCGACCATCCATTCGAACTGTACCGCCACCAACTGCGGGCGCTTGCCGACCACGGCTTCGAAGCTCGGGTCGTTGTCGGCCAGGCGCTCGACCTTGTCGTTGAGTGCCTTGTACTCCGGCAGCACGTTGTTGAACCACAAAGAGGTACCGACCAGCTTCTCGCCAAGGCCTAGCGCATACAGCATTTCGGTGCCGGCCTGGCCGATGGTGACCACGCGCTCGGGGGCTTGGGTGAAGGTCTGCGTGGTGGTGCAGTTGGGCACGCTCAGCGGGTAGTGGGTGGCGGCCGCCTGGGCCATACCGGTCAGACTCAGTCCGGCAAGCAAAGTGGCGAAACGTGGCAGCATGCTGGTCGATCTCCTATCGGACAGTTCACGGAGGAACCCACGGACAGGCATCGCCAGCGCGCGCGCAAAGGCGAACGGCACCGGTACAGATGGCCAATCCCGGACACCCCGCCGGTTGGTGAATGTAGGCCGGCAGGTCTCCTGACTGGTGCGTCATCGCCCAGCTCCAGCCTTCCCGGATCGGAGATCCAGTGGCATCGATGGAGCGGGCTCGGCACCTACAGTTGCGGGGGCAGTTCCGTTTGACTCGCCTGGGCGAGTCGGGGATTCCCTATTAATTCCGTGGTGGAAACCGGCGGGCCGCATGGTAGACCATCCGGCCGCTCGGTGAAACGCATTTCAGAAGTACTTGAGCCAGCGGATGTCGCGTCGGCGTGCCTTGAGGCGAGCGAAGCTGCGTACCGGCAGGTACAGCACCGCTGTTAACAGCAACGCCATCAGCCACACCGAGGCGATGCCATCGAACCCGAAGTAGTCGCCGTGGTTCAGCCCGAACAGCGCCACGCAGGTCACGTACAGCAACTTGAGTACGTACAGGTGCAACAAGTAGAAGAACATCGGGGCTGCGCCGAATACCGCCAGCATACCGATCCAGCGCACCGCGCCTGCACGTTCGAAGGCGCGCAGCAGCAACAGCCCACAGCCGAGGGTCAGGGTGAGGAACAACAGGGACGGTGGGTATTTGGTGATGTTGAAGAAGCTCATCGCGGTGTGGGTGAAGTCGGGGTAGACACTCCAGGGCGCCTCACCGTACCCGTTGAGCAAGCGCAGCAGAACGAAGCCGGCCAGGGCGACCAGGCCGACCACCAGCAGCCGCTGCTGGCGTCGGTCGGCCGCGCTGCCACGGGCGAACCAGGGCCCCAGACCATAGCCCAGGGCGATCACGCCGATCCAGGGCAGCACGGGGTAGGACGTGCGCAGGCGCATCGCCTCGGAGACTTCCAGCCAGCCACGGTCATGCAGAATCGCCCAGGGTACGTGCAGCGCGGACTCCGCGCCGAAGTGCAGACCATCGAGCAGGTTGTGCCCAGCCACGATCAGGACGCCGATAGCAAGCAGCGCGGGGCGCGGCAGCCATACCAGCAGCGACAGGGCGATCATGCTGATGCCGATGGCCCAGATCACCTGCAAGTAGATGACGCTGGGGGGGAACTGGAAGGTCCAGGCGAAGTTGACCAGGGTGAACTCCAGTACCACCAGGAACAGTCCGCGCTTGAACAGAAAGGCCGACACATCGCTACGGCCCTGATGCTTCTCGCCGTACAGCCAGGCCGACAGCCCGGTGAGCAGGACGAACACTGGGGCGCACAGGTGCGCCAGGGTTCGGCTGAAGAACAACGAAGGCTCGGTGGCGTCGATGGTCATTGGATCGCTGACCTGGCGATGCAGAAAGAAGGTATCGCGGACGTGGTCCAGCAGCATGAACAGGATGACCAGGCCGCGCAGGGCATCGATGCTCTGCAGGCGCTGGGTGAGCAGGGTGGGCGTGGCTGAGGCGCTTGTCATGGGTGAGGTCGCAGTCAGGAATGAATATCAAGTGAAACGTTATCTTATAACAATAAAGTGAGCTGTGGTAGCTCCATTTCCTCCCCGGCGACCTCTGGGAAATGTCAGCCAAATCATCAGGTTCTGCGGTTTCAGTGGGATGGGTTCAAGGGTCTTGGCGCGGTTAGCGTCCGCGCCGGCGCGACACCCGGGCCTCGATGTTCTTGCGCCCGATCAGCAACGGCGGCTTTTCCACCACCGGCTCGTCTGCCAGCCACTTGTACATCACCAGGCAATCCACCAGCCCCAGGCGGGCATGACGAAACGCCTTGGGCAAGCGGCCGACGGTCTCGAAGCCGAGCTTCTGCCAGAGCGCCACGGCCACTTCGTTGCTGGCCACCACCGAGTTGAACTGCAAGGCCAGAAAGCCCTCCTGGCGCGCCTGTTTCTGCGAGTGTTCGCACATCAATCGTGCCACCCCACGCCCACGGGCAGCTTCGCAGACCACATAGCCGCAGTTGCCGACATGGCTGCCGGGGCCAGCGGCATTGGCCTTGAGGTAATAGGCGCCGAGCAATTCGCCGTCCTGTTCGGCCACCCAGCTGTGCAGGGGCAGTTCCAGCCAGTGCCGGCGAGCCTGTTCGAAGCTCATGTCAGGAGCAAGGGCATAGGTTTCGCAGGCCTGGATCACGGCCTGGAAGGTTGGCCAGAATCGTTCGAAGTCGTCTGGGGTCATGGGGCGTAGAAGGGTCATGGCATTACCTGCAATGGCTGGGGCGCCAAGTCTGGGTCGGCAGGCGCCGCCACGCAAGGGTGGCGACGCTAATCCGGCTCAGCCGTCGGCCTTGCCCACTGCATCCATTGCGCGCGCCGAGTACACCAGCGCGGCACCAGCGTTCATCGCCACGGCCACGCCGAGGGCTTCGGCGATTTCTTCGCGAGTGGCGCCGTGCTTGACCGCCTGTTGCGAGTGCACCGCGATGCAGCCATCGCAGCGCGTGGTCACCGCGACGGCCAGGGAGATCAGTTCGCGGGTCTTGGCGTCCAGATGGTTGGTCTTGGCGCCGGCGCCGCTGGCGGTCATGTAGCCAGCGACGGTGTCGGGGGACAACTGCTTGAGATCGCCGATGCCGGCCATCAACTGCTTACGGTAGGCGTCCCAGTCCATCATGCTCATCGTCTTCACCTTGTGCGGTTGGGGAGGGTGAGCTTTCAGGCTAGACGATGGTGGGCGGCGGAGCCGCCCGGGTGGGTATCAGATGTAGATGAAGATCAGGACCAGGGCAGCGACGACGGCCCACTTTTCCAGGTAATAGCGGGTGCGGTTGCGCTTTTTCAGGGCCTTGCCGCGCTCACGGATCTTGTAGATGCGGGTGAACAGACGGTTGATGCCGCCGGTCTTGTCGCTGGCATCGTTGGGTGCGGCTGCTGCGGACATCACGTTACGGCTGAACCAGCGGTTGAAAGCAGTGGCCCAGCGGTACTTGAGCGGGCGCTCGATGTCGCAGAACAGGATGATGCGGTTGTGTTCGGTGGTGTTGGCGGCGTAATGGATGTAGGTCTCGTCGAAGATCACCGCTTCACCGTCACGCCAGGAATATTTCTCGCCGTCCACATCGATGTAGCAGCCGTCGTCGTTGGGCGTATCCAGGCCCAGGTGATAGCGATAGGAACCGGCGTAGGGGTCGCGATGGCGAACCAGCTTGGCACCCGGCGGCAAGGTGGCGAACATCGCTGCCTTGACCGTACCGATACCTTGCAGCAGCTCGGTGGTGCGTGGGCACAGGTTCATCGCCGAAGGGTGGCTCTCGCCATACCACTTCAGGTAGAAGCGCTTCCAGCCAGTCTTGAAGAACGAGTTGAAGCCGACGTCGTCATAGTTGGCGGACTTCTTGATCTCACCCACGTGCAGCAATTGCTGCGCTTCTTCGCGGATTTCCTGCCAGTGGTCCTTGAGCGGCTGCAGTTCGGGGAACGCCTCGACCGGCAGGTACGGCTTGGCCGGATGCCGGGAGAACAGATAGAGGAAGCTGTTGATCGGCGCAAGGAAACTGGAGTGGTCACCCAGCTGGCGCGTCAGCTTGTGACGCACTCGACCGCGCAGGTGTACATAGGCGATCGAAGCGACGAAAAGAAGTACGAGTGCAATTTTCATGGACGTTTACTTGTCGAAAAATGGCCATGTGACATGGCTTGAGCCCGCCAGCATAAACAATCACGGGACGGGTTTGTACTGAATGTTGGCCCTACGTGGGTCGACTTAGGTGTAACGTTCCCTTGTCTACGCAAACGATTCACCTGCAAGGAGCCGATATGGCCGAAGACCTACGCCCCACCGGCAGCCCCTTCAAACGATTGTTTTTCGCCCTGCCGGTAGCCGAAGCCCAGCGCGGTGCCATTGGCCAATGGCGAAGCGCGCTGGGCTTGCGCAGTGGCAAGCCGGTGCCCAAAGACAACTTCCACCTGACTTTGCTGTTCCTGGGCGATGTGGATGCCGTTCAAATGCCGGCCATTCAGGCCGCGGTCGACAAGCTGGTACTGCCCGACGCTCCGCTGCGTCTGTCGCTCGACCGTCTGAACGTCTGGCCCCGCCCTGGAGTGCTGGTGCTCGAGCCGCAGACCACGCCGCCCGCCCTGCGCCAGCTGGTCTACGCCCTCGAGCAGGCGCTGTTGCCGTTGGGCATCGCCCAGCCGGCGCGCGACTACCGGCCGCACCTGACCCTTTCGCGGGACTTCCGTGGCCAGCCCCCTGAAGCATCGGTGGCCCCAGCGTTTTTCATGGCCGCCCGGCATTTCACCCTCTACGAGTCGCGCAAGGGACGCTATTGGCCCTTGGCAGAGTGGCCGTTGACCTGAACCATCAAACCGGCAGGCTCTGGTAGGGCAGTTCCTCTCCAGGACTGCGGGCGAATTGGCGCTTGTATTCGCGGCTGAACTGCGACGTGCTCTGGTAGCCCACCCGATGGGCCGCCTGCGCTACGCCCAGGCCTTCGCCGATCAGCATCTGTTGCGCCTTGAGCAGGCGCAGGCGCTTGAGGTACTGCATGGGGGCCATGTCGGTGCAACGCTTGAAGTGCTCATGGAAGGTCGAGACGCTCATGTTGGCGCGTGCTGCCAGGTCTTCGACGCTCAGCGGTGCGGCGTAGTGCTCGCGCAGGTGGGCGAGGGCGGCGGCGATGCGGGCGAAGTGTCCCTGTTGTTCGACCAGCGCCCGCAGCACACCGGCCTGGGGCCCGCGCAGTGCGGTATACAACACCTCGCGGACCCGCGCAGGGCCGAGCACCCGAGCGTCCAGCGGGTCTTGCAGACACTGCAGCAGGCGTTCGACGCTGGCGCGCATCGGCGCGTCCAGCGCTGCCGAAGTCATCGATTGCGGGGTTTGCGCCTGGACCGCCGGATCAGGGGGCAGGTCCATGCTTTGCACCAGCTCGCTGAGCACGGTGCGGTCGATATCGACGGCCACGCCGAGCAATGGAGCTTCGGCCGTGGCGAAGGTTTCGCACATGAACGGTACCGACAGCGCCTGTACCAGGTAATGTCCCGCGCCGTATTCCAGGGTCCGCGGCCCCAGGCGAGCGAGTTTGCTGCCCTGGGCCAGGATCATCAGGCTCGGTTCGTAGATTTGCGGGCTACTGGCCACATAATGGTCCCAACTCAACACCTGAACCTGGGGTAGAGGAGTAGGAACGAAGCCTGGCCGCGTGACGAGGTTGCGGATCAGCGTACAGAGCGAAGCGTTGGCGTCGACATGACGAGTCAATTGCATGGTAAGCCCGGGCAGAGAATCAGACACTGAAATGATCGCAGATTGGCCGCAAGGCGCCAGAGGCAGAAGGTTAACTTCGGAGAATTCGGCATGCATGCCGGAGGATCAGTCGTGGGCGTGGGTGGGGACGGTGCGGATAATGAGCGCCACTGAATCGTTTCACTCCATGAGGTCCTGTATGTACACCGCTATCGGTTACGCTGCCCAAACCCCCACCAGCCCATTGGCGCCGATGTCCTTCGAGCGCCGTAGCCCGCGTGCGGACGATGTCGCCATCGATATCCTGTATTGCGGGGTGTGCCACTCCGACATCCATCAGGCGCGCAACGAGTGGGGCATTGCCGTGTACCCGCTGATGCCGGGTCACGAAATCATCGGGCGAGTGACCGCGGTGGGCGACAAGGTGTCGGCACATAAGGTCGGGGACCTGGTCGGGGTTGGCTGCATGGTCGACTCGTGCCGCCACTGCGAAGCCTGCGCCAAGGACCTCGAGCAGTACTGCCTGGAAGGCCCGACCATGACCTACGCCACCCCCGACCGGGTCGACGGCAGCAACACCATGGGCGGCTACTCCAGCAGTATCGTGGTCAACGAACATTTCGTGGTGCGCATTCCTGCCGGCATGGACTTGCCCAGCGCCGCGCCGATCCTCTGCGCCGGCATCACCACCTACTCGCCGCTCAAGCACCACGGTGTGGGCCCCGGCCACAAGGTCGGCATCCTCGGCATGGGTGGATTGGGCCATATGGGTATCAAGCTGGCCAAGGCACTGGGCGCCGAGGTGACGCTGTTCACCCGCTCCCAGGCCAAGGCCGAAGAGGCCCGCCGCCAGGGTGCGGATCACGTGATCGTGTCTACCGACGCCGAGCAGATGCAGGCTGCCGCTGGC
Source organism: Pseudomonas sp. HD6422 (assembly GCF_025377065.1). Lineage (NCBI taxonomy): Bacteria > Pseudomonadati > Pseudomonadota > Gammaproteobacteria > Pseudomonadales > Pseudomonadaceae > Pseudomonas > Pseudomonas sp. HD6422. The sequence goes on from NZ_JAHWIW010000017.1 coordinate 112,899, forward strand.
CGTTTCGACTTCCTGCTCGACACCATCCCGGTGCAGCACGACCTGAATCCTTACCTGGAAACCCTCAAGTTCGATGGCGTGCATATCCTCGTCGGACTGATCGAGCCGATCGACCCGGCTGTGCATGCGGCGAACCTGGTACTCAAGCGGCGGGTACTGGCCGGTTCGTTGATCGGCGGTATCGCCGAGACCCAGGAAGTGCTGGACTTCTGCGCCGAACATGACATCCGTTGCGATATCGAGATGCTGGATATCCGCAACATCAACCAGGCGTACGAGCGCATGATCGCCGGTGACGTGAAGTATCGCTTCGTGATCGACATGGCCACGCTCAAAGGCTGACTCCCTGGGCCCTCGCTGGTTCAGCGAGGGCCCTGCAGGAGCGGCTTCACCGAAGCGCCGCCTGCGCCTGGCAGCGTGCTCCTCTGGGCAACACGGCTGCTCTGGAAAAAACTCACTCGCCAACGGCCGCAACGGTTGTGGCACCTGGCTGTGGCGCGTACCATGCCGGGCATTCCTCCAATAACCCATCATGCGCCAACCCCGTCGAACTTCGGCGTGGGTCGTGTCTTCTATCGTCCTGTCCGCGTTACAGCGAGTCTTCTCCATGAATGGACCCACCCCCCTCGACATGCCCCCCACCGTGGGCAGCGGCAGCTGGCTGAGCGTGATCGCGCTGGCCCTGGCCGCGTTCATCTTCAACACCACCGAGTTCGTGCCGGTGGCATTGCTCAGCGACATCGGCCGCAGCTTCGACATGGGCACCGCCCAGGTCGGCCTGATGCTGACCATCTATGCCTGGGTCGTGGCGCTGGCCTCCCTGCCGATGATGCTGCTGACCCGCAACATCGAGCGCCGCCGCCTGCTGTTACTGGTTTTCCTGGTGTTCGTTGTCAGCCATCTGCTGTCGTGGTTGTCGCAGAGCTTCGCCATGTTGCTGGTCAGCCGCATCGGCATCGCCTTGTCCCACGCAGTGTTCTGGTCGATCACCGCTTCGCTGGCGGTGCGCGTGGCACCGCCTGGACAGCAGGCCAAGGCACTCGGGCTGCTGGCCACCGGTACCACGCTGGCGATGGTGCTGGGGATTCCCTTGGGACGGGTGGTGGGCGAGGCACTGGGCTGGCGGGTGACCTTCCTGAGCATTGCCGGTGTAGCGCTGGCCACCATGCTTTGCCTGATGAAGTCGCTGCCGCTGTTGCCCAGCCAGAACTCCGGTTCGTTGCGCAGCCTGCCGATCCTGTTCAAGCGTCGAGCCCTGGTGATCACCTACCTGCTGGTGACCCTGGTCATCACTGCGCAGTTCACCGCCTACAGCTACATCGAGCCGTTTGCCCTGCACGTGGCGCAGATCGGCGGCGAGCGCACCACGTTGCTGCTGTTGCTGTTCGGTGGCGCCGGGGTGTTTGGCTCGGTGCTGTTCAGTCGTTACAGCGACCGCTTTCCCCAGGGCTTCTTAATCGGCTCGATCGGCCTGTTGGCGGCCTGCCTGCTGTTGCTGCTGCCGCTATCAGGCAACTTCTACGTTCTCGCTGGTTTGAGCGTGTTCTGGGGCGTGGCGATCCTCAGTTTCAGCCTGTCGTTGCAGTCCAGGACCCTCAAGCTGGCCTCCGACGCGACCGATGTGGCCATGGCGTTGTTCTCGGGCATCTACAACATCGGGATCGGCGGCGGTGCGCTGCTGGGCAGTGTCGTCAGCAGTCAACTGGGCGTTGCCTCCATCGGCGTGGTGGGAGGCGTGGTCGCACTGATCGGGCTGGCCATCGCGGTGGCCAGCAGCCGCCGTTTCAGTGAGACGCTGGCGTCCTGATTCAGCCCAGCACGGCGGCCCATGCCGATATCAGCAACAGTCCTGCCAGGGCGCGGTTGAACCACACCAAGCGCCCAGGCGTCTGCAGCCAGCGGGCGCTGCCGACACCCAGCGCCGCCCAAAGCGCCATGCACGGCAGGGCAACCAGCAGGAACACCAAGGCCAATTGCCACACCGGCAGCGAGGGTGCAGCGAAAACGCCTATCACGGCCACAGCCATGAGCCAGACTTTGGGGTTGACCAGTTGCAGCGATGCCGCGCCGACCACCCCGAAATGACTCGAGCCCGCCTGATCGAGCGGCTCGCCGGCGCTGCGCAGCATGCCCACGGCCAGCCAGCTCAACCACAGCACTCCCGCCCAGCTCATTGCCTGCTGCACCAGTGGATGACGCACCAGTAACTCACCAAGCCCCAGTCCGACAGCCAGCACGATTGCCGCCGCGGCGCCACAGGCGGCCAGTATCGGTGCTACGCTCGCTCGCAGGCCTTGCCTGGCGCCATGGGCAAGGATCAGCAGATTGGTAGGCCCCGGGCTGATGCTGGCAACGAGGGCAAAAACGATGAAGGGCAACAACGCGTGCGACATGACGAACGTCTCCGATGGATCGAAGCACCATGTTCGCCGCTGGTCGGTCGCTAGTCTGGAAGGTTTGAGCAACGCCTGCGGTAATCCGCCGGCGTCAGGCGATAGGCTCGGCGGAACCAACGCCCCAGATGGCTCTGATCGGCGAAGCCGAGGGCTGCGGCGACCTCGGTGGGCGTCTGACCCTGGGCCAGCAGGCGCCGGGCCCGCGCCAGGCGCAGTTGGATCAGGTAGGCATGCGGAGCCAGGCCGAAGGCGACCTTGAACGCGCGGCTAAGGCGAAAACGGTCGACCCCGCAGGCCAGGGCGACCTCTTCCAGGCTGATGTCGCGCTCGAGGTTGGCGTGCAGGTAGTCACGTGCACGTTGGGCGGTCAGGGGCAGGCGTGGGTCGGGGTCAAGACGTTTGCGCCAATGCAGATGACGCGTCAGGCAAACGAGCAATTGGTCCATTGCGCTTTGCCGCACGATGCGCAGTTCCTGGTCATGCATGGCGCGAAAAGCCAGCGCGGTGGCAGTGGCCAGTTGCGCATCCTGGCACAAGGTGTCGGCGAAGCTGGGCAGGTTGTTGCTTGGCGCCTGTTCGAACACTGAGCGCAGCTCGGTTTCGAGCCAAGTCGGCTGCAGGTACAGGGTGGAGTAGGTGAACCCGTCAGCGGTGGGGGCATGGCCGTCGTGGATATCACCGGGCTCGAGCAGGAACACCTGACCCGGAGTGCTGTTGTGACGCACCCGACGGCAGTTGAATTGTTGCACGCCCTGTTCGGTGACACCGACCAGGAAGCTGTCGTGCCAATGCGGATCGTAGGCGTGACCGACGAAATGCGCACGCACCGACTCGATGCCGGTGTCGGCATCCTGCTTGAGGTCGATCCAGTCGCTCATGGCCGCGGGCTGCTGTTGGGAAAGGGTCGTTCACCTTAACGCACAAGCCCGACTCCGGTTTAGAAGAATTGTGCAGGTTGCAGTGCCGCGAACCGTTCACGCAGCCACAGATGCAGACGCGACACGGCAGGTGACAATTGCTTGCGGTGCGGGCAGGCCAGGGACACTGGCGTGAGTTCGCCCGGGAGCTCTGGCAACAATACCTCCAGATCTCCTGCCGTCACGTTGGCGCTGACATCCAGCCAAGACTTATAGGCAATACCTTCACCGAGAAGGGCCCAGCGGCGGACCACGTCGGCATCGTCGCTGAACAGTGGCCCGCTGACCTGGACCATACGATTGCCCAGGCGCCAGTTGTCGTAGATGCGCCCCAACTGCAGATAAAGCAGGCAGGCATGCTGCTGCAGGTCATCGATGGTTTGTGGTCGACCATGCCTGGCCAAGTAGCTTGGCGACGCCACCAGCACACGGCGGTTCCAGGGCGCCAGTGGCAGGGCGATATAGTTGGCTTCCTGATTGATGCCATAGCGGATGGCGACGTCGACCGGATCGCGAAACAGGTCGGCGATCTGATCGGACAGAAACAGGCGCAGGCTCAGTTCGGGATGGTCGCGGCGAAAATCGTTGAGCCAGGGCAGCAGGATATTGCGGCCCAGATCCGACGGCGCCGACACCTGCAGCACACCGCGCAGGCCGCTCTGCGCGCCGTGCAGGTTGTCGCGACCCTGGCGCAGGCTGTCCAGCACGTTCAAGGCGGTTGGCAAGTACAGCTCGCCTTCGGCGGTCAGTCGTAGGCTTCGCGTGGTGCGGGCGAACAGGCGCACGTCGAGTTCGCGTTCCAGGCGCTTGATCGCGGCAGCGACCTGTCCGGGTAGCAGATCGGCCTCATGGGCGGCGGCAGTGAAGCTGCCCAATGCACTGCTGCGCACGAACAGCTCCAGGTCATCCAGTCGAAGCATTTTCACTCCATCGGTGAAAGTGTTGCTGCATTCTGCAGGTTTTTATTTCCTGGAGGAAAGATAAGATGTGCGGCACTTCCCCGTCTCGCTTATTGGAGTTGCAGCATGGATACCGTCTCCCTGGCCAAGCGCCGCTACACGACCAAGGCCTACGATGCCACCCGCAAGATTCCTCAGGCCACTATCGATGCCCTGCTCGAGCAACTGCGTCACAGCCCGTCCTCGGTCAACTCCCAGCCCTGGCACTTCGTGGTCGCTGACACTGCCGAAGGCAAGGCGCGCCTGGCCAAGGCCACGGAAGGAGGCTTCGCCTACAACACGCCGAAAATCCTCGATGCATCCCATGTCATCGCCTTCTGCACCCGCACCGACATGACCGAAGCGCACCTGGCGGCAGTCCTCGATCAGGAGCAGCACGACGGCCGTTTCCGCAATGATCAGGCTCGTGCCGGCCAGGACCAGACCCGCCGCGGCTATGTCGACCTGCATCGCTTCGACCTCAAGGATCTGCAGCACTGGATGGAGAAGCAGACCTACCTGGCCCTGGGCACAGCACTGCTGGGCGCTGCCGCCCACGGCCTGGACGCCACGCCGATCGAAGGCTTCGACAGCAAGGCTCTCGATGCCGAGCTGGGCCTGCGCGAGCAGGGCTATACCAGCGTCGTGCTGCTGAGCCTGGGTTATCGCAGCGAGTCGGACTTCAACGCCGAGCTGAGCAAGTCGCGCCTGCCGGCTTCGACGGTGTTCACCTTCCTGTAAACGCCGTTCTACCAGAGGGCGGTCGAGGCCATAGTCAGCACACGGCGGAACGTCTCGATCGCCTGATCGATTTCGCTCTCGGTGGTGAAGCGCCCAATGCTGACCCGCACGCTGCGGCGCGCCCGCGCTTCATCCAGGCCCAGCGCCAACAGCACGTGGGATGGCGCGTTGCTCGCGGAGTTGCAGGCCGAGGTGGTCGACAGGGCCAACTCGCCTGCAAGCGCTGCATCGTTGAAACCCTGGGCTTCGATGCACAGGTTCAAGGTGTGCGGAATGCGTTGCGTCGGGCAGCCATTCAGCGTTATCCCTGGCAGGCCCAGCAGCCCCTCGCGCAGCCTACGGGCGAGCCGCTCGGTGCGCTGGTAATCGTTGTCACCCGGTTGGCCGGCGATGGCGAAGGCGCTGCCCATCCCGACGATCTGGTGGGTAGCCAAGGTGCCGGAGCGCAGGCCCTGTTCGTGGCCGCCGCCATGGATCTGCGCGCGCATCAGCGCCCGTGCCCGCGGGCCGACGTAGCGGGCACCGATGCCTTTGGGGCCATAGACCTTGTGCGCCGAGAACGACATCAGATCCACGGCCGTGGCGTTGAGGTCGATCGGCACTTTACCGACGGCCTGGGCGGCATCGACGTGGAACAGCGCGCCATGGGCGCGCACCCGCTCGCCGATGGCGGCGAAATCGGTGACAGTGCCCAGTTCGTTGTTCACGGCCATCAACGACACCAAGCGGGTATCGGCGCGCAATGCCGCGTCAACCCTGTCCGGTTGGATCAGACCATTGGCGTCGGGCGCCAGGCGAGTCACCGTCCAGCCCTGGCGTTCCAGCTCGGCGACGGTATCGAGCACCGCCTTGTGTTCCAGCTGGCTGGTGATCAGGTGCCCGGGTGTATCCAGGCCCTGGGCAATGCCCTTGAGTGCGAGGTTGTTCGATTCGGTGGCGCCGGAGGTCCAGATCAAGGCCTGCGGATCGGCGCCTACCCGCTCGGCGACCTGGCGTCGGGCCTGCTCCACTCTATCGCGTGCGGCTTGGCCGTGGGCGTGCCCACTGGATGCGGGGTTGCCGAAGTGCGCGTGGCGTCCGAGGCAGGCCAGCATGGTCTCGATGACCCGGTCATCGACCGGGGTGGTGGCGGCGTAATCGAAATAGAGCGGGGCGCTTGGCATAAGGCGGTTCCGTGCAGTGTCGCCATGGAATCGGCGATCTTCACCTCTTAGGGTAAAGATGCTGCGAAGAAGCTTTTCGCTCTTTAGAACCACTGCGTCGCCCGTGGTGATAAAAATATTCTCCTGCAATCATCATATGGAGAACATTGTTCTACCTTCTCCACTAGTCGGGGTGCGATCACGCCGGTTGTGAGCTTTTCTGCTCTTCCTCCATCACCACCCGTTCGCACAGTTCGATGATCTGTTCTCGCATCCAGCGGTTGGCCGGATCCTGGTCGGTGCTCTCGTGCCAGTAGAGGTGAGTTTCCAGGGGGGCGACGTCCACGGGCAACGGCTGGTAGCGCAACTGGTGGCGGCGGGCGAAACGCTCCGGCACGGTCATCACCATATCGGTCTGCTGCAGCACCTGGGAGGCCATCAGATAATGCTGCGAGCGCAGCGCGATCTTGCGTTGCACGCCCATCTTGCCGAGCGCCAGGTCGACATACCCCAGGCCATTGCGGCGGCTGGAGATGTGGATATGAGTCATGCCCAGATAATGCTCCAGGGTCAGCCGCGAGTCGGCCAGCGGATGGCCCTGGCGCAATGCGCAGACGTAGCGGTCCTGCATCAGCTTGACGTGGCGGACCTGGGGGTCGGTGTTGAGCGGCGCATCGACGGCGAAATCCAGGCGTCCGGCAGCGAGTTCCTTGGTGGTCTCACGGCGCTTGCAGAGGAAGCTCTCGATCATCACCGTGGGCGCCAGGCGACGCAGGCGCTGGAACAGTGGCGGCAGCACCACAGCCTCGGTGAGGTCGGTCATGCTGATGCGGAAGGTCTTGTTGGCCTGCTGTGGGTTGAAGATGCGGCTTTCCTGGACCGATGTGCGCAATAGTGCCAGGGCGTTGCGTACCGGGCCGATGATGTTCTGCGCCATGGGGGTGGGCACCATACCTTGTGCCGTGCGCACGAACAGCGGGTCATTGAAGGTATCCCGTAGCCGTGACAGCGCGTTGGAAACTGCCGGTTGGGTGATGCCGACGATCTGCCCGGCGCGGGTCAGGTTGGCTTCGGTGTAGATCGCATCGAAGACGATGAACAGGTTCAGATCGACCTTGCTGAGGTTCATGGGCGTGACTCTTATTGGTGTTATCGGTCGATCATATATCGGTTATGAATGTTAATACACGCAGAAAATAGACTAGGTGGATGACGTCCGGCTGTTCTAGGCTCAGCCCAAGTTTTCGAATCGTGAAGGTAGCCCCGATGGATTTCGCCTATTCGCCCAAGGTCCAGGCTCTGCGCGAACGCGTCAGTGCGTTCATGGATACCCATGTCTACCCCGCCGAGCCGGTGTTCGAACGTCAGGTTGCCGAGGGTGACCGCTGGCAACCCACCGCGATCATGGAGACGCTCAAGGCCAAGGCGCAGGCCGAGGGCCTGTGGAACCTGTTCCTGCCCGACTCGGAGTATGGTGCCGGGCTGAGCAACCTGGAATATGCGCCGTTGGCCGAGATCATGGGACGTTCATTGCTCGGGCCGGAACCGTTCAACTGTTCGGCGCCGGACACCGGCAACATGGAGGTGTTGGTGCGTTATGGCAGCGAAGCGCAAAAGCGCCAGTGGCTGGAGCCGTTGTTGCGCGGCGAGATCCGATCGGCGTTCGCCATGACCGAGCCGGAGGTTGCCTCCTCGGATGCCACCAACATGGCTGCTACCGCGATCCGTGACGGTGACGAATGGGTCATCAACGGCCGCAAGTGGTGGACGTCCGGGGCGTGCGACCCGCGCTGCAAGATCATGATCTTCATGGGCCTGTCCGATCCCCAGGCGCCACGCCATCAACAGCACTCGATGGTACTGGTGCCGACCGACGCACCGGGGGTGAAAATCGTTCGGCCACTGCCGGTCTTCGGCTACGACGACGCGCCCCATGGGCATGCCGAAGTGCTGTTCGAGAACGTGCGTGTGCCATACGAAAACGTGATTCTCGGTGAAGGCCGTGGCTTCGAGATCGCCCAGGGGCGCCTCGGGCCTGGGCGCATCCACCATTGCATGCGTTCGATCGGCATGGCCGAACGTGCGCTGGAGCTGATGTGCAAGCGCGCCGTCGCACGCACCGCCTTCGGCCGCCCATTGGCGCGGCTCGGCGGTAACGTCGACAAAATCGCTGACTCGCGCATGGAGATCGACATGGCCCGGCTGTTGACCCTCAAGGCCGCGTACATGATGGACACCGTTGGCAACAAGGTGGCACGCAGTGAAATCGCTCAGATCAAGGTGGTGGCGCCGAACGTGGCATTGAAGGTGATCGATCGGGCGATCCAGTTGCATGGCGGGGCAGGGG
>NZ_JAHWIW010000018.1:0-117525 GCF_025377065.1 Pseudomonas sp. HD6422
CCATGTGAGAGTAGGTCATCGTCAAGATTCATTTCGCAAAACCCCTATCTGCGCGAGCAGGTAGGGGTTTTGTCTTTGTGCGCTTATCGCCCCGATTCGGCGCTTTGACGCTGCAACCAAAGGTCTTTTGTCTGTATCCTCCTATCTGCACGGTCGATAGAGTGCGACAATATTTCTCGCAAAATAACGTGACTTGTTCGCGCTTAAGCTGCGTCAAGACTTAAGTTCGGGGCAATCCTGGCCCCCGAACCGAGCGATGCCAGCGTACCGTGCTGCGCATTTCTGGACTTTTACCGTCCGATCACTTGAGGTTACAAGCAAGATGGCCAAGGCCGCCGATGTCGTTGTGCAATGCCTGGAAAACGAAGGTGTCGAGTATGTGTTCGGCATTCCCGGTGAGGAAAACCTCGACCTGCTGGAATCCCTGCGCAAGTCGAAGATCAAGCTGGTACTGACCCGCCACGAGCAGTCCGCGGGCTTCATGGCTGCTACCTATGGCCGCCTGACCGGCAAGACCGGCGTCAGTCTGTCGACCCTGGGCCCTGGCGCCACCAACCTGGTAACCGCCAGTGCATACGCCTACCTGGGCGGCATGCCGATGATGATGATCACCGGCCAGAAGCCGATCAAGAAGTCCAAGCAAGGCCGCTTCCAGATCATTGACGTGTGCGGCATGATGGACCCCATCACCAAGTACACCCACCAGTTCGCCTCGGCCGACAACATCCCGGCGCGCATGCGCGAAGCCTTCCGCCTGGCTGAAGAAGAGAAGCCGGGTGCGGTGCACCTGGAGCTGCCGGAAGACATCGCCGCCGAGCAGACCGACGCCCTGCCGATCCCGCGCAGCCTGCACCGTCGCCCGCTGGCCGAGCACGTGGCCATCGAAGCCGCCGTCGAGAAACTGCAGAAGGCCCGCAGCCCGATCCTGGTGATCGGCGCCGGCGCCAACCGCAAGATGACCGCCAAGGTCCTCAAGCAACTGATCGACAACACCGGCATCCCGTTCATCACCACCCAGATGGGTAAAGGCGTGGTCGACGAGCGCCATCCGCGCTTCCTCGGCAACGCCGCGCTGTCCTCCGGTGACTTCGTCCACCGCGCCATCGAAGCGGCCGACCTGATCATCAACATCGGCCACGACGTGATCGAGAAGCCACCGTTCTTCATGGTCCGTGGTGGCACCGAAGTCATCCACATCAGCTTCCGCTCCGCTGAAGTCGATGCCGTGTATTTCCCGCAGGTCGAAGTGATCGGCGACATCGCCAACGCTGTGTGGCAGATCGGCGAAGCGCTGACCGACACCTCGCACTGGGACTTCACCCGCCTGCTGGCCATCCGCGAGGCCAACGAAGTACAGATCGCCGAAGGCGCCGACGACGACCGTTTCCCGGTCTACCCGCAGCGCATGGTCGCCGACATCCGTCGCGTGCTGCCGTCCGAAGGCATCGTCGCCCTGGACAACGGCATCTACAAGATCTGGTTCGCCCGCAACTACAAGGCGCACAAACCCAACACCGTGCTGCTCGACAACGCCCTGGCGACCATGGGCGCCGGCCTGCCATCGGCCATGGCGGCGCACCTGGTGTACCCGGATCGCCCGGTCATCTCCGTGTGCGGCGACGGCGGCTTCATGATGAACAGCCAGGAGCTGGAAACCGCAGTCCGTCTGGGCATGCACATCACCGTGGTGATCCTGCGTGACGACGGCTACGGCATGATTCGCTGGAAGCAGGCCAACATGGGCTTCACCGATTTCGGCCTGGACTACGGCAACCCGGACTTCGTCAAATACGCCGAAGCCTACGGTGCCAATGGCCACCGTGTCGAAAGCGCCGACGCCTTGCTGCCGCTGCTCGAGCACTGCATCAAGACCCCAGGTGTGCACGTGATCGACTGCCCGGTCGATTACAGCGAGAACGACCGCATCCTCAACAGCGAGCTGCGTGAGCGCGCGCTGGCAGTGTAAGGTCTGATCGCCGGCAAGGCAGCTCCCAGGAGCCGCCTTGCCGGCGATGCTTTTGTGCTAGGGTGCAGGCAAATCTGCCTTCCAGGACACCCGCCCATGCTCCCCGCCCTCAGCGACAAAGAACTCCATCGCCTAGAAGACCTGCTGATCACTTACGGCAACGACTACTCGGTGCTCAACCTGGCCGAACTCAACGGCTTCTTTACCGCTCTCGCCAGTTCCCCGACTCGTGTCAATCCCGAGCAATGGCTGCCTGCCGTGGCCGGTGGCAAGGTCCCCAAGTTCAAGAAACCCGCCCATGAAGAGGCCTATACGGCGCTGATGCTGCGCTATGCCCATCAGGTCGGCGAAGCTCTGGCCGACGATCTTGAACACTTCGAGCCGTTGTTCGAACAGAGTGAAGTCGAAGAAGGGCCGGCGGTGATCATGGAAGAGTGGTGCTTCGGCTATATGCGCGGTACCCAGGTAGCCGCTTGGGCTGAGCTGCCCCCAGAGCAGGACCGATTGCTCAAGACCATTTCCCTGCATGGTCTGGAAGATAACTTCGAACTGCTCGATGCCATGAGTTTCGACGAACTGCAGGCGTGTGTGCCGCAGGTGGTCGAAGCGGTGCGCGAGTTGTACCGCTACCAGAAACAGCGCCACTGAATCGCAGCCGCCTCATCGACGGCAAACGGTTAGCACGTCATTTGCGGGCGATTGTTTCGCACCGCGAAATTATGGATTGCTAGCGACGCTGATTCTCCTGTCAGCCGAATCGGCGCAGCATGGCTCCTGACCCGCACCAGCCCGGTGCCGCCCAGGAGCCTGCGACCATGATCAAACTCTACAACTTCCCCAAGTCCGGCCATGCTCACCGCATCGACCTGATGTTGTCCTTGCTCGACCTGCCCGCCGAGCGGGTGTTCGTCGACCTGGCCAAAGGCGCCCACAAGACGCCGGAGTTCCTGGCCATGAACCCCTTTGGCCAGGTCCCTGTGCTGGACGACAACGGCACTATCATTGCCGACTCCAACGCCATCCTCGTCTACCTGGCCAGCACTTACGACACACGGGGCCAGTGGCTGCCGCGTGATCCGCTCGGTGCCGCTCGTGTGCAGCGCTGGCTGTCGGTCGCCGCTGGCCTGTTGGCCTTCGGACCGGCCGCGGCTCGCTTGAACACGGTGTTCGGCGCTTCGTTCAACAGCGACGAAGTGATCAACCGAGCCCATACGCTGCTCAAGGTCATGGACGCGGAACTGGGCAAGACGCCGTTCCTGGTCGGCAATGAGCCGACCATCGCCGATATCGCCAACTATTCCTACATCGCCCATGCCCCCGAAGGTAACGTTTCGCTCGATGCCTACCCCCACGTGCGCGCCTGGCTGAACCGCATCGAAGCGCTGCCGGGGTTCATCGGCATGCCTCGCACTGCCGTGGGTCTGGAGACCCGCGCCTGAGCCATTCTCCACAGTGAGGTATACGGCCATGCAGCAGATTCCCACCTCTACTCAGTCGCCTTGGCACGCCGGCGAAAAACGTCTCCAGGAGCGCGCCGGCGTTGCCGAGCGCATGGAGGCGTTCGGGCAGAAGGTCATCCGTGACCATATGCCCGACCAGCACCGTACCTTCTTCCAGCAATTGCCATTCATGGTCGCCGGCACGGTGGATCCCGCCGGCCGACCCTGGGCGACCTTGCTGGAAGGGCCGGAAGGCTTCGTCGAATCGCCAGACCCCCGGCAGTTGCTCATCCATGTCGCGCAAGCCGAGGATGATCCGGCGGCGGCAGGGCTGCTGGCAGGGGAGGCCATCGGCCTGTTGGGTATCGAGTTGCATACCCGCCGGCGCAACCGACTCAATGGGGTGCTGCAGGCTTCGACCGACGGTCTGCTGCAGGTTCAGGTGCAGCAGTCGTTCGGCAACTGTCCCCAGTACATCCAGTTGCGTGACTACGTTCGTGTGGTGCCAACGGCTGGTCTGCGTCAGGACTCGAACACGCTGGATGCTGCGGCGGTAGCCATGATCGAAGGCGCCGATACTTTCTTCGTCGCCAGCTATTTCACCGATGCCAACGGCCAGCGTGCGGTGGATGTCTCCCACCGTGGTGGCCGGCCAGGTTTCGTCCGGGTCGAGGGCAATCGCCTGACCATCCCCGACTACGCTGGCAACCTGCACTTCAACACCTTGGGCAACCTGCTGGAAAACCCCCAGGCCGGCCTGTTGTTCGTGGATTTTCGCAGCGGTGACGTGTTGCAGCTCTCCGGGCGTACCGAGATCATCCTCGACAGCCCAGTGATCCAGGCATTCGAGGGCGCCGAGCGGCTCTGGGTGCTGGAGGTCGAACAGATGGTCAGGCGTCCAGCCGCGCTGTCGCTGCGCTGGACGTTCCATGAATATGCACCCACCAGCTTGCTCACCGGCACCTGGAGCGAAGCCCTGCAGCGCTTGGAACAGCAGCGCCGCGAGCGGCAGTGGCTGAGCTGGAAGGTGGTGCGTATCGAGCAGGAAAGCCAGGACATCCGCTCCTTCCACCTGGCTGCGGACATGCCTGTAGCATTCGTGCCGGGGCAGCACATACCGGTACGCATTGCCGTACCGGGCCAGGCACCGTTGATCCGCACCTACAGCCTGTCGTATGCCCCTTCCGATGGCCAACTGCGCATCAGCGTCAAGGCCCAAGGACCAGCATCGCGCTACCTGCACACGCATATCGGCGTCGGCGATACACTCGATGTGCGCCTGCCCATGGGCAGCTTCACCCTCGACAGCCTCAGCCCCCGACCCTTGGTGCTGATCGGTGCCGGTGTCGGCATCACGCCGCTGATGGCCATGCTGCGCGAACAGCTGGCGAGCACCCCGAGCCGACGTGTTCATCTGTTTCAGGGGGCTCGCAGCCTGGCGGACCTGCCGTTCCAGGGTGAACTTGCCGCCTTGCAGCAGCATGCTGGCGAGCGGTTGCGCCTGCACCGTGCGCTCAGCCAACCGGAAGCAGGGGCTGTCCCGGGGCGCGACTACGAGCACACCGGCCGCCTCGGCATCGAGCAGATCAAGGCGGCTCTGACCCTGGACGACTACGACTTCTACCTGTGCGGACCCGGTGCCTTCACCCAAGATATCTACGAAGGCCTGCGCAGCGTCGGAGTGGCGGATGGACGCATTCACGCCGAGGCGTTCGGCCCGTCCACGCTTCGCCGCCATGGCGACGGCGATCAGCCGGTGTTGCAACAGCCCCCTGCCGCCAGCCAAGCGGTCCCGGTATATTTCGCCCGTTCGGCCAAGGAGGCACGTTGGGCTCCTGAAAGCGGCACCTTGCTCGAATTGGCCGAGGCTCGTGGGCTTTCCCCTGAGTTCAGTTGCCGGGGCGGTTCATGCGGCACCTGTCGGACCAAGGTGGTCAGTGGCCAGGTGCATTACCCAAACCCGCCGGCCGAATTGCCCGATGCCGGCGAAGCACTGATTTGCTGCGCCGTGCCGGCCTCCAGCGAGCAGCCGCTGGTACTGGATATCTGAAACCACCCAAGCGCCTCGGATGAGTGATAATCCATGCACCTTTGATGCCCTGGAGGCGGCATGGACCAGATCCACCTGATGCGAGTGTTCGTGGCAGTCGGTGAACTCGAGAGTTTTGCCGCCGCCGCGCGTCGCCTGGGTATTTCACCGGCTGCGGTCACCCGCGCGGTCGGCGCGCTGGAGGAAAACCTCGGGGTCAAGCTGCTGTTGCGTACCACGCGTAACGTGCGTCTGACCGAAGCGGGCAGCCGCTATCTTGAGGATTCGCGCAATATCCTGGCCAGTGTGCACGAGGCCAACGAGGCAGCCGCCGGCATCAATGCAACGCCGCGCGGCAACCTGGCGGTGACCGCGCCGCTGCTGTTCGGCAAGCAGTTCGTCATGCCCTGCATCGTTCGCTACCTGGCCGCCTACCCTGAGGTGGATGTCTCGGCGTTCTTCCTCGACCGTGTGGTGAACCTGGTAGAGGAGGGTATGGACGTCGCCGTGCGCATCGGCCCATTGCCGGACTCGGGCCTCAAGGCCAAGCAGGTCGGCAAGGTTCGCCGGCTGTTGTGTGCTTCGCCGGACTACCTGGCGCAGTACGGTGCACCCCGTCATCCCAGGGAGCTGACGCAGCACGCCGTGATCGCTGCCAGTGGCGTCAGCCCGGGCCTGGACTGGAAGTTTCGCGAGGGCGAGGGAGTGATGACGGTGAGGATCAAGCCACGGTTGACCGTGTCCAGCAACGATGCGGCGATCGTCGCCGCCTGTGCCGGCGCGGGCATCGCACGTCTGCTGTCCTATCAGGTAGCCGATGAGCTGATGGCCGGACGCCTGTGCACGGTGTTGGAGGATTTCGAAGAGGCGCCCTGGCCGATCCATGTCCTGCATCGTGAAAGCAAGTATGGCTCGACCAAGGTTCGAGCCTTCATCGACCTGCTGGTCGCCTCGCTCGGTCAGTACCGCTACCTGAACTGAACGGCGCTCAACCCGGCTGCTCCGCCAAGGGCTGGTACTGCAGGCGCAGGCCCAGTGTATGGCGTTGCCCGCGCTGGAGCAGGCGCAGCCCTGGGCGTTGGGGCAGGTGATGGGCGTTGATCGGGTGACTGACGGGCTCGAAGCAGAAAAAATCCCGCTGCTCGGGGCAGAACAGCAGGAAATGCTCGGCGCCTTGGGCCGAACAGCTCAAGCGATAGCCGGCGTCAGCCTGCTCGATCAGACACTGTCCTGACCAGCCACTGAAGGCATGGTCCACGACTGCTGTCGGCAAGGGCCGCAGGCGCTCGAAACGCCACTGCTGCGGCACGGCTTCCTGGCGCTCGGGCAGTTGCCCTGGCTCGCCGATCCACACCGTTTCTGCCGCCGCCTGCAGCCGCGTATGTGCGTTGCGGGGGAAGTACGGGTGCAGGCCCAGGCCGTGCCACATGGGGCGCGTGTCCTGATGGATGACCGTCAGCTGCAGTGTCAGGCAGCCGTCGTGCAAGTCGATGTCCAGCAGCGCTTGATAGGCGAACGGAATCTGGCTGGACAGACCGAGCCGAGCCGATCGCTGAGTCTGACGTTGGACTTCCCAGGCCTGTTGCCAGCCGCTGCCATGGATGGGGTAGGGGTCGTGTGTTGTGTTAGGTGACAGCTGCAACCAGCCATCGGGCGTGGCGATGCCCCCGCCAGCGATGCGGTTGGACCACGGCACCAGCGGATAGCACCCCAGCGCCCGTGGGTTGGCACTGGCCAGCCCATTGGCATCGGTCGGGCGCAGCAAGGGCTGGCCGCTGGTTTTCACCTGCCAGTTGACCAGGCTCGCCCCCAGCGACGGAGCGATGCTCAGGGAGGTGAGCGCGTCCTGCAGGTGTAGCAACGGTATCGACATGTCAGGTTCCCGTGGTCAGTGGATTCAGGCGGCGCGGCGCCAGGTCAGCAGGACGATGCCGCACACCACCACGGCGCCGCCCAGCAACTGCGACGCGCCCAGGTGCTGATCGAGCAAGGCCCAGCCCAACAGCAGGGTCGCGATCGGTTCGACGTTCATCACTGGCGCGTTGCGCGCCATGTTCAGGCGCGGCACGCAGACGAACAGCAAGCTGAATGCCACGCCGTACAGCACCACCAAGCTGGCCAGTGCCAGCCAGCCGTTGAGACTGCCCGGTAGCGCCAGTCCGGCGGGCATGACTCCGCTGAGCCCCGCCAACAGCATGCTGACGAACACCACCAGCAAGGTCAGCAGGCTGCGCACCGGGCCACGGACCGCGGCAAGCTTGTGATCAGTGATCCACAGCGCACAGGCGAACACGCAGGCAGCGGTGAAGGCCAGGCTGACGCCCAGTTGCCAGTGGTGATCGACCTGACCGGTCTTGCCAAGCTGACCGGGCACATCCAGGGCCAGCACCAGACCGATCAGGATCAGGCTCATGAACAGCACCGTGCGGGTATTCGGGCGAGGCCCGCCGAGCGCCCAGGTCAGCAGCGCCAGGAGCATCGGAAAGGTATTGCCGACCAGCAACGCGAGTGCCACCGGAATGCGCGCCACCGCCGAATACAGGCACAGGCTCTGGGTGGCGATCAATAACCCGAGCAGCAGTTGCCAGCCCCGGGTGCCCGCTGGCAGGCCCAAGGGCTGGCGTTGCCAGAGGACCAGTGCGCTCAACACCAACAGGGTGATGCCCGAACGGCACAGAATCGCCAGAAGCACCCCGGTGTCGTTGTCGAAAGCGATGCGCGCAGCGATATGGTTGCCGGCGAACGAGCAGGCGAGCAAGGCCAGCAGCGCTACCGCCAGCTTGCGCGGCAGCAGCGGTACGGCAGGTGAAGAAACAGCCATGTGCAGAATCCATTCGAAGGCGGGGGCGGGCCGGTGGGCCCGCCATTCACGAGGTCAGAGCAGCACGCTCGGCAGCCACAGAGAGATCGCCGGGATGTAGGTCACCGCCAGCAATACCAGGAACAGCGCCACGTAGAAGGGCAGCAACGCCTTGACCGTCGCTTCGATGCTGACCTTGCCGACCGCCGAACCGACGAACAGCACCGCGCCCACCGGTGGGGTGATCAGGCCGATCCCCAGGTTGACCAGCATGATCATGCCGAACTGCACCGGATCCACGCCGATACCGGTGATCACCGGCATCAGGATCGGCGTCAGGATCAGGATCAGCGGGGCCATGTCCATCACCGTGCCCAGCAGCAGGAGCATGAAGTTGATGCACATCAGGATCACGTAGCGGTTGTCGGACAGGGTCAGGAACGCCGTGGTGATCTTCGAAGGGATCTGCATCAACGTCATGACGTAACCGAAGCTGGCGGCGAAGCCGATCAGGATCATCACGATCGAGATGGTCCGTACCGTGCGGTGCATCAGCTTGGGCAGATCACGCCACTTGTAGTCGCGGTAGATGAACATGGTCACGAAGAACGACCAGACCACGGCGATCGCTGCCGACTCGGTCGCGGTGAACACCCCCGAAAGGATACCGCCAAGAATGATCACCATGGCCATCAGGCCCCACAACGCCTCGCCGGCGATCTTCAGCGCCTGACGCAGCGGAATGACCTCGCCCTTGGGGTAGTTGCGGCGTTTGGCGAAGATCAGGCACAGGCCCATCATCACCGCGCTGAGCAGCAGCCCGGGCATGACCCCGGCGATGAACAGCGAGCCGATCGACACCGTGCCGCCAGCGGCCAGGGAATACAGCACCGAGTTATGGCTCGGCGGGGTCAGCAGGGCCTGCACCGATCCGCTCACCGTCACCGCGGTGGAGAATTCCCGCGGATAGCCCTTGCGCTCCATTTCCGGAATCAATACCGAACCGACCGAGGCAGTGTCGGCCACCGAGGAACCGGAGATGGCGCCGAAGAACGTCGAGGCGGTGATGTTGACCAGGGACAGGCCACCCCGCACGAAGCCTACCAGCACCCCGGCGAAGGCCACCAGGCGCCTGGACATGCCGCCCTCGGCCATGATCGCACCGGCCAGGACGAAGAACGGGATCGCCAGCAGCGAGAATTTGTTAACCCCGCTGGCGACCTGAATCATCATGGCCTGCAGTGGAATATCGATCCACCAGGCGCCGATCAGCGCCGACAGGCCCAACGCATACGCCACCGGCATGCCCAGGACGATGAGCAGAATGAAGCTGCCCAACAGAATGAACGCATCCATTTACGCCGCTCCTTCACTTTCTTCAAGGTCGAAGCGCACGACCTTGCGCTGGCTCTGATCGCCGAGAACGAGTTTTTCCAAGACGAAGATCAAGGTCAGCACGCCACCGATGGGAATGGGCGCGTAGCTCACGCCTACCCGCACGCTGGGCAGCGAGGCCATGAACTGCTTCCAGGTGGTGATGCACAGCTTGGTGCCGTAATAGGTCATGAACAGGCACACCCCGACCATCAGCAGCTGCACCAGCAGCGCCGCAGCCCGGCGGGCGCCATCAGGCAGGCGATCGGTGACCATCGCCACCGCCATGTGCGCGCCGGCACGGTAGCTGGCAGCGGCACCGACGAAGGTGAATACCACCATCAGCATGATGGCGACCGGCTCCGGCCAGCTCGAGCCGGTGCCCAGCACGTAACGGGCGAAGATGCCCCAGGGAATGATCAGGGACATGGTCAGCACCGACAGACCGGCTATCCAGATGCAGGCGCTATACAGCGCATCGTTGGTACGCAGAACAATGCTTTTCATCGAACATCACCCAAGCGGCAGATGGCGTGGCCAGGCTGCCGCGGTCGTCTGGAGAGGAAAGGGCGATCAGTTCACCGCGTCGATACGTTTCATCAGGTCGGCGAAGTCCTTGCCATACTGCTCGCGCACCGACGCGGTAGCGTCGTAGAAGGGCTTCTTGTCGACGGTGATGAACTCCACGCCGGCGGCCTTGAGTTTCTCCTCGCTGGCGGCGGTCTTGGCGTCCCACAGCTCGCGCTCTTCCATCTGCGCTTCGCGGGCGACTTTCTTCACCAGGGCCTGTTGCTCGGGGGTGAGGGCGTTCCAGGTGGTCTTGGACATCACCACCGGCTCAGGCAGGATCAGGTGACCGGTGAGGGTGTAGTACTTGGCATTCTGGTAGTGGTTGTGCTCGAGCAGGGTCGGTGGGTTGTTCTCGGCCCCATCGATCACGCCGGTCTGCAGCGCGCTGAAGATTTCCCCGGTGTCCATGGCGATGCCGTTGCCGCCCATGGCATTCATCATGTCGATGAACAGCGGGTTGCCCTGCACGCGGATCTTCATGCCTTTGAGGTCGCCGATGCTGCGCACCGGTTGCTTGGTGTAGAGGTTGCGGGTGCCGCCATCCATCCAGGCCAGCGCCACCAGGTTGAAGTCGGAGTTGGTGATCTTGTCGAGGATCTCCTGGCCGATCTCGCCATCGATGACCTTGCGCATGTGATCGTGGTCACGGAACACGAACGGCATGTTGAACACGTTGACGTCGGGGACCACCGGGCCGACGATGCCGAGGCTGACGCGGGTCATCTGCACGGCACCGATCTGCGCCTGCTCGATCACTTCCTTTTCCGAGCCGAGCACACCGCCGGGAAACATCTTGAAGGTGATTTCGCCGTTGCTGGCGGCTTCGATCTTCTTGCCCATGTTCTGCTCGGCGACCACGGTGGGGTAGCCGGCCGGGTGAATCTCGGCGAACTTGATGTCCAGCGCCGATGCCGGACCGGCAAAGCCAAAGGCGAATGGGAGTACGGCAAGAAGCAGCTTGCGTTTGAAGGTCATGATGAAACTCCGTGGTTGTTATTATCCGGTTTCGCAGATGTAGGTTTCGCAGCTTTGCAACGTGGGTGTCAGGCGCGCCAGGCCGGCTCCTCCAGGCCCTTGACCCCAGGGCGCAGGGCAAACACGCCACCGGCCAGGGGCTGATCCTGAAGGTCGACGCCGGCGGGGCGGATCGAGGTGACGAACAGCGTATCCAGGCCGGGACCGCCGAAAGCGCACATCGAGGGCTTGCGCACCGGTAGGGTGAGCGAACGGTCCAGGCGTCCTTCGGGCGTGAAACGATGGACCTGTCCGGCGTCGTTGGCGCAGATCCAGTAGCAGCCGTCTTCATCCACCGCCGCGCCATCGGGCCGCCCAGGGTAGTCGTGCATGTCGACGAACAGCTTGCGGTTGTGCGCAGTCCCGGTCTCGATGTCGTAGTCGAATGCCCAGATGGTCTGGACGTCGGGGTGCGAGTCGGACAGGTACATGCGGTCGCCCGCGGGGCTGAAGGCCAAGCCGTTGGGCACGATCAGACCGTCCAGTTGCACGTTCAGACGAGCGCCGGCTTCGTCCAGCCGATACAGTGCCCCGACCGCAGCGCCCCGTTGCATGTCCAGGAGCATGCTGCCGGCCCAGAAGCGTCCCTGCCGGTCGCAACGGCCGTCGTTCAGGCGCATGCCGGCCTGGCCGTGTTCGGCGCTGGCCAGCCGCTCGCCGTGCAGACGCCCGTCGGCACCTGCTCGCAGGTGGAACACACCGCTCTCCATGCCTGCCAGCCAGCCGTGTTCGGTGCGGGCGATGCAGGCGAGCATTTCATCGGCCTGCCAGTGCTGATGCTGGCCGTCCTGCCAGCGGTGCAGATGCCCGGCCGGGATGTCGACCCAGTACAGGGCCTGCTCGTGGGCATGCCACACCGGGCTCTCGCCCGTGGCATTGCGCGCATCGACGATCAGTTCGCAGTCCATGATCCTGACTCCCTGGGTTCAGTCGAACGGGCCAGCCGCGACGAAGGCGCCGCCCTGATACACCATGCTCGGATCGTCGGCAGCAGGTGCAGGTTGGGCCTCCACTGCTGTGCGGAAGCGTTCCGAGCTGTCCTTGGGGGTGAAGCCGAGGTGCGCCGCGTAGCGATTGTCCCACCACTGGTCGCGGTTGGCGGAGGCGCCATAGACCACGGTGTGGCCGACAGCAGGGGTGAACAGCGAGCGCTCGATGAGTTGGGTGAGGTCGTCATAGCTCAGCCAGGTGCTGAGCATCCGCCGGTTCTGCGGCTCGGGGAACGAAGAGCCGATGCGGATACTGACGGTCTCGATACCGTAGCGGTCGAAGTAGAAGCTCGCGACGTCTTCGCCATAGCATTTGGACAAGCCGTAGTAGCTGTCCGGTCGGCGCAGGGCGTGGGCGTCGATGACTTCATCCTGGCGGTAGAAGCCGATGGTGTGGTTGGAACTGGCGAACACCACGCGCTTGACGCCGTGCCGGCGTGCCGCCTCGTAGACGTGGAAGACGCCACAGATATTCGGGCCCAGGATGTCCTCGAAGGCATGTTCCGTGGACACGCCGCCGAAGTGCACGATGGCATCTACCCCCTCGACCAGCGCATGCACCGCGGCCTTGTCGGCCAGGTCGCAGAGGATGACTTCTTCATGGGGCCCCGCGGCAGGTGCCATTGGGGCAATGTCGGAGAGGCGCAGGATCTCGGCGCAGCCGCCAAGGCGTTGACGAAGCACCTGGCCCAGGCCGCCTGCGGCTCCAGTGAGCAGCAGGCGTTTGAAGGGAGTTTTGGTCATGGCAGCTCTTTATTGTCTTTTGTTGTAGGTTGTCGTATGACTTTTCTGATTATGGTTCTATAAACCACCGGTCTGTCAATGCGACTTAGGTCGCAACGGGTCATCAAAGCAGCGACAAGGGGTAGTTGATGATCAGACGGTTCTCGTCGAACTCGTTGTTGCTGAAATCCCGTCGAATCGTCGAGTTGCGCCATTTCAAGCTCAGATCCTTCAACGCGCCGCTCTGGAACACATACGCCAGTTCGGTTTCACGCACCCATTCCTTGCCATCGTCCACTGCGGTGGTGCGCACGTCGCGACCGCTGATGTAACGGTTCATCAGGGTCAGGCCAGGAATGCCCACAGCGACGAAATTGAAGTCGTGGCGCACCTGCCAGGAGCGCTCGTTGGCATTGTCGAAGCTCGAGTTGTAGCTGTCGTTGGCCAGCGTACCGCCGCTGGTGCCGTTGACGCGCATCCAGGTATCGCCGTCGACCTTCTGCAGACCGACCCAGAACGTGTGACCGCCGTAGCGTGCGGAGAACATCCCGGAGTAGGTGTCGTTGTCCAGTGCACCGGCCCGTTCAGCGCCGTCCTCGCCGCCGTGGAAATAACCCAGGTTCGCACCCAGGGTCCAAGCACCTACTGGCTGGCTGTGGCTGAGCTGCAGGTACTGCTGGCTGTACACATCCTTGAGCTGTGCATGCCACAGGCCCAGCAGGGTACGGTCCTGGTTGAACTTGTATTCACCACCGGCGAAATTGAAGCGATCCGAGACCCCACCGCCGTAGCTCATGTCTTCCATGCTGGCATCGTTACGCGGGCTGTTGGCCCGGAACTGCCCGCCATAGAGGGTCAGTCCGGCGATCTCGTTGGAGGTCACCTGGCCGCCACGGAAGGTCTGCGGCAACGAGCGACCATCGTCCGAGCGCAGGATGGGCAACACCGGCATCCATTCGCCGATCTTCAGTTCAGTCTTGGAAATGCGCATCTTGCCCGCCACCGCCAGACGCCCGAAATCGTCGGCAGGGCGCCCGTCATCATGGCGCGGCAGCAGCGCCGTGCCGTAGGTACCACCACCGCCGTCGAGCTTGACCGACCACATGCCCAGCACATCCACGCCGAAGCCGACCGGGCCCTCGGTGAAGCCGGAGCGTGCGTCGAGAATGAAGCTCTGGGTCCACTCTTCGGCCTTGCTCTGTGGGTTGCTGGGGTTGGTGAAATTACGATTGATGTAGAAGTTGCGCAGGTTGAGCCCGACCTTGGCGTCGTCGATGAAGCCGGCAGCGAGGCCACTGGCAGGGAGCGACCCGGCCACACCCGCAGTCAACAGGGCGAGCGGCAGTAGGGGTTGGCGGATGTTCATTGTTGTTGTTCTCCACTGGGGCTGGCAGCCCACTCTTCGCGCAGCCGAGGTTGACCTGCGCTGGAGCGGGATAAAGAAACGCGAGGCCGTCTAGGCCAGAAAAGTCAGGTCTGAGAGAGCGTCAGGTCGCTGTGTTGATGAGGAGGGGAGGCGCGAGCGTGGGGATCGAGTGCGAGCGTGATGTCGACATGGAAGGTGTCCCTGTATTGTTGTTTTTGTTATGTGTTGTCGTACAACTGGGCGTGATTATTAGCAAGCCCCCCCTGGAGTGTCAACGGCTAGATTAAATCCCATAATATGGGATGTAGTTCTACATATTGGAATTTGTTCCCGGCTGCGTTTATAGTCCCTGTCACTCCTTGCCCAGCAAAGAACAACAGAACAGGGGAAACGATGCAGGCGCAATTGATCGCGCTCGATTGGGGGACGACCTCACTCCGGGCTTACAAACTCGCCCAGGGAGGGCGGGTACTCGACCAGCGGGCGCTGTCGTCAGGCATCATGCAACTGCCCAGGTCCACCCGCGTGATCGCCGGTCAGGCATGCAGTGACGGTTTCGAACTGGCGTTCGACGACGCCTGTGGCGACTGGCTCGACGCTCAACCCGAGTTGCCGGTGATCGCCTGCGGCATGATCGGCAGTGCCCAGGGCTGGCGCGAAGCGGCCTACCGCGAGACACCTGCCGATGTCGCAACGCTGGGCTCGTCCCTGCAAACCGTGCGCACCCTGCGCGGCACTGAGGTGCACATCGTCCCGGGGGTGATCCAGCGCTCGACGCTGCCTAACGTGATGCGCGGCGAAGAAACACAAGTGCTCGGTGTTCTACACAGCGTCGCCGACAACGCGCCTGGCGACCTGTTGATCGGCTTGCCGGGCAGTCATTCGAAATGGGTGCAGGTCGCCGACGGTTGCATCGTGCACTTCGACACCTTCATGACCGGCGAAGTGTTCGCCGTGCTCAGTGAGCACAGCATCCTGGGTCGCACCCAGCAGCGCAGCGAAGGCTTCGACAGCCATGCTTTCGACCGTGGCGTGCGCGTGGCCCTGTCGACAGCCGGGGAGGCCGGCCCGCTGTCGACCATCTTCAGCACCCGCTGCCTGGGCCTGACCGGCGAACTGAGCGCGGCGGCCCAGCCTGACTACCTTTCCGGGCTGCTGATCGGACACGAATTGGCTGCCCTGGCCGCGGTGCAACGACGCCGACGCCAGGCCATGGCACTGCCAGCGGTGCTGTTGATCGGCAATGCCAGCCTCTGCGCCCGCTACCGGCGAGCCCTGCAGGCCTGTGGTTTCCCCCAAGTGGCAGAGGCCGAACAGGCTACCGAGCGTGGCCTGTGGCAACTGGCCGTGGCCGCTGGGCTGGTGCCTGCTGCCGCGATTCCTTCCCCCTCAATGGAGCTTTGACATGCTCAAGCAAGCACTGGCGCACAACGGCCTGATCGCGATCCTGCGTGGGCTGCATCCCGAGGAAGCCGCCGCCATGGGCGAGGTTCTGTACCGCGCAGGCTTTCGTGTCATCGAGGTGCCGCTCAATTCGCCCAAGCCCTTCGAGAGCATCCGCATCCTGCGCCACACCCTGCCAGCCGATTGCCTGATCGGCGCAGGTACCGTGCTCACACCGGAACAGGTCGAGCAGGTCAAGGCGGCGGGTGGGCAAGTGATCGTCATGCCGCACAGCGATGCCCGCGTGCTGCGTGCCGGTAAAGCCGCCGGGCTGTCGCTCTGCCCTGGCGTGGCCACTCCCACCGAGGCGTTCGCCGCGCTGGCCGAGGGGGCCGATATGCTCAAGCTGTTCCCTGCCGAGCAGATGGGCCCGGCCGTGGTGAAAGCCTGGCTCGCCGTGTTGCCTGCCGGGACGCTCCTGGCGCCGGTCGGCGGCATCACCCCCGGCAACATGCAGCAGTTCTTCGACGCTGGTGCCAGGGGCTTCGGGCTCGGCTCCGGCCTGTACAAGCCCGGCCTGACACCCGAGCAGGTGGCGCTCAATGCCCAGGCCTATGCCACTGCCTGGGCAGCCCTCGGCCAAGAAGTCTGACAGCGCCCGAGCGCTGCATCCACAAGAGAGATAACAAGATGAAAATCACCAAGCTGACCACCTTCATCGTGCCGCCGCGCTGGTGCTTCCTCAAGGTCGAAACCGACCAAGGCGTGACCGGCTGGGGCGAGCCCGTGGTCGAAGGGCGCGCCCATACCGTGGCTGCCGCTGTCGAGGAATTGTCCGATTACCTGATCGGCAAGGATCCGCGCAATATCGAAGACATCTGGACCGTGCTCTATCGCGGAGGCTTCTACCGCGGCGGTGCGGTGCACATGAGCGCCCTGGCCGGTATCGACCAGGCCCTGTGGGACATCAAGGGCAAGGCGCTCGGCGTCTCGGTCAGCGACCTGCTCGGCGGTCAGGTGCGCGACAAGATCCGCGTGTACTCGTGGATCGGCGGTGACCGCCCGGCGGACACCGCGCGTGCCGCGAAAGAAGCAGTAGGGCGTGGCTTCACAGCGGTGAAGATGAACGGCACCGAGGAGCTGCAGTTCATCGACACTTTCGACAAAGTCGAGCAGGCCCTGGCCAATGTCGCCGCCGTGCGCGACGCGGTCGGCCCGAACGTGGGCATCGGCGTCGACTTCCATGGTCGGGTGCACAAGCCCATGGCCAAGGTGCTGATGAAGGAACTGGACCCATACAAGCTGATGTTCATCGAAGAGCCGGTGCTCAGCGAAAACTACGAAGCGCTCAAGGAACTCGCGCCGCTGACCAGCACACCGATCGCCCTGGGCGAGCGGCTGTTCTCGCGTTGGGACTTCAAGCGCGTGCTCAGCGAAGGTTACGTCGACATCATCCAGCCCGATGCCTCCCACGCCGGTGGTATCACCGAGACGCGCAAGATCGCCAACATGGCTGAAGCCTACGACGTGGCCCTGGCCTTGCACTGCCCGTTGGGCCCGATCGCCCTGGCTGCCTGCCTGCAGCTCGACGCCGCCTGCTACAACGCGTTCATCCAGGAGCAGAGCCTGGGCATCCATTACAACGAGAGCAATGACCTGCTCGACTACGTCAAGGATGCCGGTGTGTTCGACTACGACCAAGGCTTCGTCAAGATCCCCAATGGCCCGGGCCTTGGCATCGAGATCAACGAAGAATACGTGATCGAACGCGCGGCGGTCGGCCACCGCTGGCGCAACCCGGTCTGGCGTCACGCCGACGGCAGCTTCGCCGAGTGGTGAGGCGGCCCTGATCCACCCCAGGCTCAGGGGCGTCCGCGCACCCTGGGTCGGCCGCGACCTCAATAAACATAACAAGAGGCACTTCCCATGCAACCGAATACCCTGACCGGTCAGGCTGCGTTGGCGACACCCAGCCGCAAGCGGTTCTTCATCATGGTGCTGTTGTTCATCACCGTGGTGATCAATTACCTCGACCGCAGTAACCTGTCCATTGCCGCACCTGCCTTGACCAGTGATCTGGGCATCGACCCGATTCATGTCGGTCTGATCTTTTCCGCCTTCGGCTGGACCTATGCCGCCATGCAGATTCCCGGTGGCTGGCTGGTCGACCGGGTGCCGCCGCGCATCCTCTACACCGCTGCGCTGGCGCTGTGGTCGATCGCCACGGTACTGCTCGGTTTCGCCGCCAGCTTCATCGCCTTGTTCGCCCTGCGCATGGCGGTCGGCGCCCTGGAGGCGCCGGCTTACCCGATCAACAGCCGCGTGGTCACCACCTGGTTCCCCGAGCGCGAGCGCGCCACGGCCATCGGTTTCTACACCTCCGGGCAGTTCGTCGGCCTGGCGTTCTTGACCCCGGTGCTGGCCTGGCTGCAGCACCAGTACGGCTGGCACATGGTATTCGTCGCTACCGGCGCGGTGGGCATTCTCTGGGCCGTGATCTGGTACGCGGTGTATCGCGAACCGCGTGACTTCAAAGGCGTCAACGACGGCGAGATCGAGCTGATCCGCGAAGGCGGCGGCCTGGTCGATATCCAGACCGAGCAGGCCAAGGCCCGCTTCAGTTGGACCGACCTGGGGGTGGTGCTGAGCAAGCGTAAGCTGTGGGGCATCTACCTGGGCCAGTTCTGCCTCAATTCGACGCTGTGGTTCTTCCTTACCTGGTTCCCGACCTACCTGGTGAAATACCGCGGCATGGACTTCATCAAGTCCGGCCTGTTGGCTTCGCTGCCGTTCCTGGCGGCCTTCGTCGGCGTGCTGTGCTCGGGGTTCTTCTCCGACTGGCTGATTCGGCGCGGCGCCAGCGTCGGCTTCGCCCGCAAATTGCCGATCATTGGCGGGCTGCTGATTTCCACGGCGATCATTGGCGCCAACTTCGTCGACTCCACCGCCTGGGTGATCGCCTTCCTGGCGCTGGCGTTCTTCGGCAACGGCCTGGCCTCGATCACCTGGTCGCTGGTCTCGACCCTGGCGCCGGCACGTCTGCTCGGGTTGACCGGTGGGGTGTTCAACTTCATCGGCAACCTGTCGGCGATCGTCACCCCCATCGTCATCGGCTTTCTCGCCAGCGGCGACTCGTTCGCCCCGGCCATCACCTATATCTCGCTGGTGGCGCTGGCCGGTGCGCTGTCGTACATCCTGCTGGTGGGCAAGGTGGAACGTATCGAGTTGTAGTCGTGGCAGGCGGGCGAACATAATGCCGCCTGCTCCCTGATTCAACGTTGAAGGCTGCCCATGCAGGAAGACGCTTCGAAATCCACCGCCGCGCCAACCGGTACCCAGACCCTGCTGCGCGGCTTGGCCGTGGTCCAGGCGGTGGCCGCGGGTGCCCGCGACCTGAAGGACATCGCCCTGGCGATCGGTACCACCCGCAGCACCACCCACCGCCTGGTCAGTTGCCTGGTGGACGAACGCTATCTGCGGGTCTTGCCGCAGGTGGGCTACCTGCTCGGTCCGAAGCTGATCGAACTGGGCTTCCAGGCCCGCGAAGAGCTGCCTTTGGTGGCGCTCGCCGGGCCTTACCTGGACGAATTGTCGGCGCTGACCGGCGATACCATCCACCTGGCAATCCGCGAGGGCGACGAGGTGCTCTATCTGCACAAGACGCCGGGGCGCAATGGCCCGGAGATGCGCTCGCGGGTGGGTCATCGCATGCCGCTGGCGCGCACCGGCATCGGCAAGGCGTTGATGCTCGACGACACCCCGGCTCAGTGGCAGCGCTTGTACGAGACCAGCCTGCCGGTAGGCGGCAAGAGCAACTTCTGGCCCAGCCACACCGAACAGAGCTGGGCGCAGTTCGAACAGCGCATGCTCGAGTACGTGACGGGCGGCTATGCCTTCGATCTGGAAGACAACGAACCGTCGATCCGCTGCGTCGCGGCGCCGGTCAGAGACGCCAGCGGAGGCATCGTCGCCGGCATCAGCGTGGCCAGCACGGTGCCGTACATGCCCGAGCAGAAGATGCGCGAGCTGGTACCGGTGATCAAGGCGGTGACGGCGCGGTTGTCGGCGGAGTTGGGGTGCACGCGGGCGTGAGCGCGGGCCAGCGTTACGCGTATTGGACGAAAAAGAGCCCTGTTGGACAAAAACGCTGGTTTGGCATCATGTGAACTGGATAAAAAAGAATCCTGCCTCGTCTCCTTCCTTGCCACGCCGCGCTCGCATGTCGAGAAAGACATAGCCGATTCCCTCGGCGAGCAACCCATCATGCTGCGGGCTGGCTTCCGTCACATCGCCGTCTGCGAGCTGCATCAGAAACATGTACCGATCCGGAGGATAGATTGGGTCTTGCAACCAACCGGGTCGGCCGCTTGGCTTGCTCAAGTCAATGCCACTATCTTCGTGGGCATGCTCATCTTCCAATTCATCATCGGTCATCTCCTCGAAATCGATGAACGCACTCTGCAACAGCAGTGGATGATCGCTAGGGACGATCGGTTTCTCGGCCAACTCGTGAAGAATGACTCGGGCATAGCCGTTCTTGATGACTTCCTGTAGCACCGAGGGTTGGTTGACCGTATAGCGACGCTGCAAGTTATGGCTGAAGTCCCCATCTCGCAGTTGTCGTGCCGCTATGAATAACGTGACGGCCATACCCGGCGGCGGCAACCTTGCGGGGCGGAAACGTTCGGTGAGGGTCAGCAGTGGCGTCAGCAGTTCGCCGCTTTCCGGGCTGACGGGCCACAGTGACAGGTCGTTGAGAAAGGCACCTCCGCCTACCTGGCCGAAGCCCTCATCCTGTTGTGAAAGCACGATCTTTTGCATGGTTAGTAACATCCTTCCCGCCAACGATGGTCCAGCATTCTTTCGAGCCTCGCTCAACCGAGTCTGCCGTGTTCGAGCACTGACTGGAGTTCGCTGATGAGACTGGCGAGTTCGGTGTAGTCAAAGGTCGCGAAATGCACATCGCGGGACGCGGTTCTGAGGTCCTCGAAGGGTGTGTTTTCCTCCTCGCAGGTGATCTGCCACATGATTCGTCCGTGCGTTTCGTCCAACCGGTACGAGAACACCGTGTAGCAATCGAACAACGTCCCGCAGGTGAGCAAGTAGGGGCGAGCCTCTTCGCTGAAGTCCTTGTCGTCGTCTTCATCCCAGGATTCCAGGTCCTGATTCAGGGTGCTGAACAGTTGGTGGTCGTCCTTGCCCTGATAGCGTGCGGTCAGATGCGGTTTCTTTCTCATGTCGAGTAAGCAACCCAAGAGATAGCCATCCAGGTAGATCAAGTCTTCCAGGCTGCCCAATTGCTCATTGCCGAACCAGAGGCAGGCATGGCCCAAAGCAGAGCCCATGTGCGTCATCGCACTCTCGATGGCTATTGAATGCTTGTTCCCTATCAGCATTACAGTCAGTATTTGCTCTTTCACGCATATTGGACGAAGAATAGTCCGGCCTCGTCGCCTTGTTTTTTTCTTCGCGCCTGTTTGTCCAGATACACAAAACCGACGCCGTCGAGGAAGATACCCTCCTGTGTGGGTGCCCATCGACTGATGTCGTAATCGGTCAATTGCAGAAGCAGTACGTACCGGCTTGAAAGATAGATCGGGTCTTGCATCCAGCTCGCTCGACCGAGCTGCTTGCTGATGCCCAGGCCTGCATACTCGTCGGCATGCTCTTCTTCGAATTCTTCGTCTGTCATCGGCTCGAAGTCGATGTAACGACGCTCGAGCAAGAACGTTCCGGTCGGAGCAGGCAGCTCCCGATCGGTCAACCGATGGAGAAGAACCCGGGCAAAGCCATTGTGAGTGTTCGGTAGCTCCGCTTCATCATGAACGGTGTAGCGTCTGATGACGGACTGATTGAAGTAACCGTCGCGTTTTCGAGCAGTGATGAAAACGGTCGCTGCCATTCCCGCAGGAAAGACCGGCGCCGGTAGGAAATTTTCCGTGATGGTGCACAGGGGGGTCATTGGCTCCTGGGTGTCGGGCGCCAAAGGCCACAAAGTGGGATCGTCCATGCGAACGCTACCACCCACCTGACCGAACCCTTTGTCACGCTCGGTAAACACAATTTTGTTCGAGTTCAATTCAGTAACACCCTTTGCTTTTTGCGTACGACCGGGCTAACCGCCTGGCAGTGCGGAGTTGTTGCTGTGTCACGGTACCATTCAACACCAGCGTGTTGTGGATGGCTTCGGACATCAGTCGAATTTCTAGCTTGCCGCGTTTGAGCATCTGGTTCGGCCCGAGCCCTCGCAGGGCCCTCAGGCGACGCTCTTCATTGTGAACGATGGTATGGTTCTTTTGCGTGAGCGCCATTGCAGGATTGCCAATTACCCTGGATGTCTTAGCAATGCCTTTGTCCTGCATGAACTTGTGACGCATGATCTCATGTGCTTGATGCCCATCCTTGTAGTGAGGATCGGTACCGAACCCTGCTACCTCTCCCTGCTTGAGTTTGGCCAGCCCCCATGGATCCAGCCAGGTAAACGGATTGGGCGCATAGGCATACAGGTTCAAGCCACCGGCCAAGCCGATCGGATCAGGCTGTGTGAAACGACCGATATCCGGGTCATAGAAGCGGAACAGGTTGTAGTGCAAACCGATTTCGCGGTCCAGATACTGGCCCTGAAAACGCAGGTTCTGTTCCTCGACCAGCCCCGGGCCCCGCTGTTCCTCCCAGCACGAGCCCCAGGTCAGGTAACGCGCCGACCACACCACCTGGCCGTGGTCGTCGGTCAGTTGCTCAGGCAGCCCGTTGAGGTCGTTGTGATAGTGGCGCAGTTGTTGATGCGCGCCTTGGCCGTCTACACGGGCGAGTGGTTCATGGCCATCGTCTTCGTATAGATACAGCGTCGACAGCCCATTGCGTTGTTCGCCGAGCAGGCGCAGGCCACTCCAGCTGAAGCGGGTGCGGCAGACCACCTGGCCGTCCAGCGTCGATTCGATCTTTTCGGTGCGCCGGCCCATTGGGTCGTAACGCATGTCGACGATGCGCTCGCGTCCGGGTTGCAGGTTGCGCACCCGTATCAGCCGGTGGTCGGCGTCATAATGGAAATGCTGGGTACCGCGTCGGCGGCTGCGTTTTTCCACCAGCCGACCGAAGCCGTCGTAGCGATAGCGCTTGTCCTCGAATGTGACCAGGCGGTTGTGCCTGACCAAGCCTGCGCCGACTGCTGTTGGGTCGAGCAGATTGCCTGCCGGGTCGTAGCGGAATGCCTCGCGCTGCCCGCTGGGGCTGTCCTGGCGGCCAAGCACGTGGCCGCTACCATCGTGCTGGAGTGCCTGCAGATAGCCCATGCCCGGGTGCTGCACCTCGCGCATCGCCAGTTGGTCGGCAGCGTCGAATTGGTAGCGCAGTTGGCTTGGCGCCGGTAACTGGCTGGGTTGCGATGCCGGTCGGCGGAGCAGGGTACGCAGGCGCCCAGTGCGGTCGTAAAGGCGCTGGGTGGCAAGGGGGCCTTGCAGACGCAGGGTTTCCCGGTGCAGGCGATCACGCTCGAAATCGCATACCACCTGCCCGTCGAGGTTGACCTGGTGCAGATGCCCGCTGCCGTAGTACAGACGGTTGATCCAGCGGCCATCGGGCACCCGCGTGCGGGTGACGTTGCCCAACGGATCGTACTGGTGCTGCACGCTGTCGTCGGCGCTGCGCTCCTCGCGCAGTTGGCCTAGCGCATCGAAGACGAAGCTTAGTTCCTCGACCTGGCCATCCGCGGCGGTGCGGCGGATGGCGACCACATTGTCCAGCGGGTCGTTGCTGTAGTCGGTACGTGCATCAGCGGTATGGCGAGTGAGAAGCCGGCCGACCGCGTCGTACTCCATGCGATGAACGATCGGTGCTTGCTCGCTGCCTGGCGCGGGTACGAAAGTCACTTGGTCAAGATGGTCCAGTGCATCGTACTGGTAACGTCGCGAGCTGGCGTCGAGGTCGTGCTCTGCGATCAAGCGGTTGCCCGCGTCCCAATCGAAGCGGTAGGCCTCGCCATTTTCGTTGTAGAGGGCAAGCAGGCGACCGTAGCCGTCGTACTGGTAGCGTACCTGTCGGCCCAGCGGGTCGATGCGCAGTTCCAGTTGGCCGCGGCGATTACGCTGGTAGTGGGTGACGTGACCCGCTGTGTCCACGTGCCGGATCAACAGGCCAGCGCCGTCGAGTTCGAACGTTTCGCTACGACCATCGGGCAGGGTCACGCTGCGCAAGCGAC
Source organism: Pseudomonas sp. HD6422 (assembly GCF_025377065.1). Classification (NCBI taxonomy): domain Bacteria; kingdom Pseudomonadati; phylum Pseudomonadota; class Gammaproteobacteria; order Pseudomonadales; family Pseudomonadaceae; genus Pseudomonas; species Pseudomonas sp. HD6422. The sequence goes on from NZ_JAHWIW010000018.1 coordinate 23,851, forward strand.
CCTTGCCATCGTGGTGGTACTCGGTGCGCTCGCCCTGGGCGTCGGTGATCGACTGCAGATGGCCCAATGGGTCGTAACCAAGTCGGGTGAGGTATCCGGAACAATCTTTGTGTTCGACCAGCAGCCCCAGGTCGTTCCAGCGCAGGTGCCGACTCGAACCGTTGGCGTCGATGATCTCGACGGGATTGCCCAGGCTGTCATGGCGATACTGGGTATGTTGGCCCAGCGGGTCTGTTTCGCGAATGCAGTTGCCGCGTTGATCGTAGGCGAAGGTCCAGCGCTGGCCGGCCTGATCGGTCTGGCTGCGTGGCAGCGACCAATGTTCCAGCCACTCGGTGGACTCGCTGCGCCCCAGTGGGTCTATGGTTTCGGCAATGTTGCCCGACGCATCGTAGAAATACTGCCAACGTCCACCCATCGGGTCGATCGCCGCCAGCAGTTGGCGCTCGTCGTTCCATTCAAAACGCCAGGTCCGCGCCAGTTCATCGGTGTAGGCGGTGATCTGGTATTGCTCGTTCCAATGGCGCACGGCAACGCGATCGAGACTGTCGGTCGCGCGGGTGATGCCAGCGGCAATGTCGTACTCGAAAGCGTAGCTGTCACCGGCGTCGGTCCAATGCCGTGCTACCCGCCAGCCATCGTCATGCTGCGCCCATTCGTAGAAACAGCGCAGGCCGCTGCCGGTGCGGTGTTCGATCATGCGCCTGGCAGGGTCGTAGGCGAAGCTGCGCACCACCTGGTCCGCACCGTCCAGCACTTGGGCCAGATCGCCGCTGGCGTCGTAGCGATAACTGGCCAATCGTCGCGACTGACCGTCGGTCGCCTGATGGTCCACGTGGCTGACCCGCTGCGGCCATTGTTCGCTGTAGCTCAACACCACACGCACCTGATCGAAGGCATCGCGCAACTGGCAAAGACGGCCACGGTCGTCGTAGTCCAGATAGATACGGTTGTCGTTGCGATCGCCGACCTGACTCAGGCGCAACCGTTCCGGTCGCCCAGGCGACGGCTGGAACAGACGATACTCGCCCTCTCGGCTTTCGGTCAGCAACTCGCCGTTGTGCGCGCGGCGCACGCTGAGCCCCTCACCGACGCTGAAAACCGCATCGCCCAGCGGGATGACGCCCATTTCCACCCGGCGTGCCTGCTCATCGATCAGGACCAGGCGATCACCCGGATCGACCTGCACCGAAACCTCGTAGGGCAGGCTCCAGCCAGCGCCAAACAAGCCATCGACGCGTTCGTCGTGGCTGTTGTAGTAGCGTTGCCAGACCATCGGCAGGGTCGCTTGCACGGTGAAATCCAGATCATCCTCGGCGCACAGGATTTTCGCGCCGGTGGCGGCATGTACCGGGTTTGGCGAACCCGCCATGGCCTGGGTGAGGGCGCCAGTCACCTGGCCGGTGACGAAGCTGCTGACGCCGCCCACCAACATGCAACCAAACTTGCTGTAGAACTTCCCCCCCCGCCCACGCAGCAGCATCAGCGCAGTCACCGCCAAACCGATGCCAGGCGTCTTGCCGCTGCGGATCTCGCGCACCACAATCGGCTCGCCGCCGATGCGCACGTTGTTCGACACCAGGCCGCCATCGACGATCACCGCTTCGCAGGTGCTGCGGTCACCGCTGCGGCAGGCCGGATGGCCGTTGATAAGCACCTTGCTGGAGCCCTCGGCCAGGTACTGGGGCGGCATCGCCGGGTGCTTGGTGCAGGCGATCTTGTCGTCGGGGGCCTCCTGGGTATTGGCCGCAGGCGTGGCCACGGTCGGCCGCCACATCTGCGAGAAAAAGCCCTTGGCCATGTCGAGGAAGCTTTCTTCCTCGGCCTCGCCTGCCTCGGCGGCGACCTGCTCCAGGGGCGCCGGCGGTCCGGTGACGATGCCGGCGGCACGGGCGGCGCGCTTGCCGTTGGTCTTGGTGTTCGACGAGCCACTGGCGATGGTCGCCTGTACCGAAGGAGGGAACAGGAAGTTGCCGATGCCCTCGCATAATCGACTGAGCCCGGTATCCGCCCCGGTCTTGGCCATGACCACCCCCACCACCAGGCCGACCACCGCGCCAAGCACGAAGCAGCCCAGGCCGCCGGTGGCCACGGTCAGGCCGAATGCCGCCGCCACCGCGGCGGTGGCCAGGGCGCCGATGGCCACGGTGGCGGCGATCTCCAGCACCCCGCCAACGATGTCGGCGAGCATCGAGGTGTGCATCAGCGCGTCGCCTTCGCGCGCGGCCCACAAGGCGTCGGACATGGCGCGAGGTCAGCCGAGGTTGTCGAAGTCGAGCGACTGCTTGATGGCTGCCCAGTGCGCAGCCTCGGCCGCGCCCAGGGGACTGGCCTTGACGTAGCTGAGGGCGAACATCTTGCGCGTGCCGGGCAGCACCAGGGCCAACTGGTACTGGTAGACCTTCTCCTGGCCCTTGCTGAACTGACTGCTCAGCTCGATGGCGTCGATAGCTTGGCCGGCACCCACCTGCACGGCCTGGGCCGGTTGCATGCGCAGGTCCTTGACCTGCTGCTGCAGGCGCTGCAACTGGCCGTCGAAGTTGCTCTGCAAGGTCTCGCCTTCGGCCAGCAGGCTGCGGCTGACGATCAGCGAAGTGGCCAGGGCGTCGAAGCGCAGGATGTTGATGCTGCTGTCCTGCACCGAAGTGTCGGGCAGGGCCATACGGAATTCGTTGAGGCGGTAATTCATGGGGAAGTCTCGTTACTTGCCGGCGTCGGGGAAGAGGGCCTTCACCGCGTCGTCGATGGTCTTTTTCACGCCCTGGTTGTCCGGCGCGGTCTGCGCGCCGCTGCCGACGTTCAGGTCGAGGGTGCCGTCGGTGTTGATCTCGGCGTCCTGCTTGGCATGGAAGCTGAACTGCTCGCAGCTGATGTTGATCTGCCCGCTGGCATTGAGCTCGATCACGCTCTTGCCGCAGACCAGGCGCAGGTTCTCGCCCACTTCGATCAGGTAGCTGGTGCTGACGCTGTCGGTCTTGCTGGCGCCGACCAGCAGCATGTCGTCGCGGCGCACGGCGCGGATGCGGTCCTGGCCGATGGTGATGGTCTCGAGCATGCCCACGCTCTGGCTGCGGTTGATGCCCACCGACAAGGTCTGGTTCTGCTCGACCACGGTGTCCATGTTGCGTTCGGCGTGCACGTACAGCTGCTCGGCACCCTTCTTGTCTTCCATGCGGATTTCATTGAAGTTGGCCGGGCTGCCGCCCTTGCTCGAACGGCTCTTCATGCCGCTCTGCGTGGCGTTGGCGGGCAGGTCGTAGGGCACGCTCTGCTCGGCGTTGTACACCCGCCCGGTGATGATCGGCCGGTCGGGGTCGCCTTCGAGAAAGCTGACGATGACCTCCTGGCCGATCCGTGGAATCTGCATCGACCCCCAGTTCTTGCCGGCCCAGGCCTGGGACACGCGAATCCAGCACGAGCTGTTCTCGTTGGATTGGTCGTGGCGGTCCCAGTGAAAGTGCACCTTGACCCGACCGTACTGGTCGGTCCAGATCTCCTCGCCGGGCGGACCGACCACGACTGCGGTCTGCGGGCCCTTGACGATGGGCCGCACGGTACTGCCCTGGGGGCGAAAACTCTGCTGCGCGTCGATGCAGCTGAGGTTGCCTTCGAACTGCGCCTCGCCGCCGCCGCTGCCGCTCTCCAGGCGCTCTTGATGCACGTAGTAGCGCGCCGCGACGATCAGGTACTCGCGGTTCTGATCCTGGCGGGTGAAGCCGCTCAGACTGAACAGGTTGCCGCTGCCCAGGCCGCGCGCGTTGCCGCGCAGTTCGATGCGCTCATGCAGGCTCTGCAACGACTCCAGGCGGGTGCGTGCATAGTGCTCGCCGTCTTGGCTCTGCTCGTAGGCACCTGGGTAGTCGAACAGCGGGTAGTCGCCGGCCTGGTGCGGGCGCGGCATGGCCGAGCGCACGTCGATGCGCGCGCTGGGGCGCTGGAAATCGTAGTCGTTGAGCTCCAGGGAACCTGGCTGGACCTCCTGGGCCAGGTGCCAGTCGTTGATGTGGTCGCGTTCGCGATGCTGCCCGTCCGGCGGATAGTAGGGCACGCTCTCGTAGCCCGGCACCTGTGGATGGGCGCCATAGGCATCGGCCAGCACCAGCACGTGGCGTTCCTGCTCGTGGCGGAAGAAGTAGTAGATGCCTTCTTCTTCCATCAATCGGCTAACGAAGTCGAAGCTGGTCTCACGGTACTGCACGCAGTATTCGCGCTCGCGGTAGCTACGGCTCAGGGCATCCTCGAAGTCCGAGAAACCCAGGTCGCGGAACACCTGCTTGATGATCTGCGGTGCGCTCAGGTGCTGGAAGATGCGGCAGTCGCTGGTACGGGTCAGCAACCACAGCCAGGGGCGCAAGGTGACCCGGTAGCTGGCGAACTGGCCTTGGTCGACCGACTGGCTGCAGCGGGCGACGATGCCGTGAAAGTGCCGAGAGGTGCCCAGGTCTTGCTGCACGCTCAGGCACATCGGCTTGCCGAGCAGGGCATTGAGGTCGATGGCCGGGTCGTCGCTGGTCAGCCGCAGCTCGTAGTCGAATGGCCGGCCGAGCTCATCGCTGCCACCCATTTCGGCAAGGATCAGCTTGTCCGGCCCCAAGGGGCTGTCGATTCGCGCCAGGCGCGTGAACTGCGTGAACAGCATGGTCGATCCTGTCAGTCGGCGGCGCCGAAGTCATAGTGCAAGTCGTTGTCGCGGCGGCTGATGCTGACGCTGGCCAGCGGCTTGCCTTCGAGCAGGCGGGTGAGGAATTCGCGGCTCATGTCCGGCAGCAGGCCGTTGGTGAGAATCGCGTCGATCATCCGGCCACCGCTTTCGGTTTCGCTGCAGCGTGAGACGATGAGGTCCACCACGCCGTCGTCGTAGGCGAAGCCGACCTTGTGCGTACCTTCCACGCGCTTGCGGATGCGCTCCAGCTGCAGGCGGGTAATGGCCTTGAGCATGGCGTCGCTGAGCGGGTAGTAGGGAATGGTCACCAAGCGGCCAAGCAGCGCCGGTGGGAAGATTTCCAGCAGCGGCTGGCGCAGCGAGGTGGCCACCGTGTCCGGGTCGGGCAGGGCCTGCGGGTCGCTGCAGGTGCGGGCGATCAACTCGGTGCCGGCATTGGTGGTGAGCAGGATCAGCGTATTGCGAAAATCGATCTGGCGGCCTTCGCCGTCTTCCATCACGCCTTTGTCGAAGACCTGGAAGAAGATTTCATGCACGTCCGGGTGGGCTTTCTCCACCTCGTCCAGCAGCACCACGCTGTACGGTCGGCGGCGAACCGCCTCGGTCAGCACGCCGCCTTCGCCGTAGCCGACGTAGCCGGGTGGGGCGCCCTTGAGGGTGGAGACGGTGTGGGCTTCCTGGAACTCGCTCATGTTGATGGTGATCAGGTTCTGCTCACCGCCGTACAGCGCCTCGGCCAGGGCCAGGGCGGTCTCGGTCTTGCCCACGCCCGAGGTGCCGGCGAGCATGAACACGCCGATCGGCTTGTTCGGGTTGTCCAGGCCGGCGCGGGAGGTCTGGATGCGCTTGGCGATCATTTTCAGCGCGTGGTCCTGGCCGATGATGCGCTTGGCCAGGTGGCTGTCGAGGTTGAGCACGGTCTCGATCTCGTTGCGGGCCATGCGCCCGACCGGGATGCCGGTCCAGTCGGCCACCACCGAGGCCACCGCCTGGTAGTCCACGGTCGGCAGGATCAACGGGGTTTCGCCCTGCAAAGCGCCCAAGCGCTGTTGCAGGTCCACCAGGGTTTCACGCAGCGCATGGCTGCCTGGTACCTCAGTCTCCTGATCGACCTCGCCGACCTGCTCACGCAGTTGCGCACGGGTAGCCAGCAGCTCATCCACCAGAGCTTTCTCTTCGGTCCAGCGGTCCTCCAGCGTGGCCAGGCGCTGGCGTTCTTCGCCCAGCAGCGCCTCGGCCTGGGCCTGGCGCTGTACGGTGTGCACGCCAATGGCGTGCTCCCGGGCGATGATCGCCAGTTCCACTTCCAGCGCCTCGATGCGCCGGCGGCTGTCGTCCACTTCAGCCGGCACCGCATGCAGGCTGATGGCCACGCGGGCGCAGGCGGTGTCAAGCAGGCTCACCGACTTGTCCGGCAGCTGGCGCGCCGGAATGTAGCGGTGCGACAGCTTTACCGCGGCTTCGAGCGCTTCGTCGAGGATCTGCACCTGGTGGTGTCTTTCCATGGTCGAGGCCACGCCACGCATCATCAGCAAGGCCTTGGCCTCGCTCGGCTCGTCCACCTGCACCACCTGGAAGCGGCGGGTCAGGGCGGGGTCTTTCTCGATGTGCTTCTTGTACTCGGCCCAGGTGGTCGCCGCTACCGTGCGCAGGCTGCCACGGGCCAGGGCGGGCTTGAGCAGGTTGGCCGCATCGCCGGTGCCGGCGGCGCCACCGGCACCGACCAGGGTATGGGCTTCGTCGATGAACAGGATGATCGGCCTGGGCGAAGCCTGCACGTCTTCGATCACTTGGCGCAGGCGCTGCTCGAACTCGCCCTTCATGCTGGCACCGGCTTGCAGCAGGCCGACGTCCAGGCTGCGCAGTTCGACGTCCTTGAGGGACGGCGGCACATCGCCGGCGACGATGCGCAAGGCGAAGCCTTCGACCACTGCGGTCTTGCCCACGCCCGCCTCGCCGGTGAGGATCGGGTTGTTCTGCCGGCGGCGCATGAGGATATCGACCAACTGGCGGATCTCCTCGTCGCGTCCGACGATGGGGTCGAGCTTGCCGCTGCGGGCCTGTTCGGTGAGGTCGACGGTGAAGCGCTTGAGCGCCTCCTGCTTGCCCATCGCCGCCGGTGCCACGGCGCCACTGGCTTCGCCCGGAACGGCAGCGCTGAAGCCGTCGGTGGCGGCCAGTTGGTTTTCCGGAGAGTCACCCACGTACTCGTCGAAGCGTTCGCTCAAGGCTTCTATCTTGAGCTTGGCGAATTCACTCGACAGGCCCAGCAGTGCGTTGCGCAGGCTCGGCGTCTTGAGGATACCGACCAGCAGATAGCCGGTGCGCACCTGGCTTTCGCCGAACATCAGGCTGCCATACACCCAGCCACGCTCGACCGCTTCTTCGACCTGGGAAGACAGATCGGTGATCGAGGTCGAGCCGCGTGGCAGCCGGTCCAGGGCGTCAGTCAGGTCGCGGGCCAAGCGCGCCGGTTCGACGTTGAACTGACGCACGATGCGGTGCAGGTCGCTGTCCTGCAGTTGCAGCAACTGGTGCAGCCAGTGCACCAGCTCGACATAGGGGTTGCCCCGCAGTTTGCAGAACACCGTGGCGGCTTCGATGGCCTTGTACGCAACGCTGTTGAGTTTGCCGAACAGTGCGGCGCGGCTGATTTCACCCATGGTCCTGGTTCCTTGTCGGTGGGGCGGCGACCGGCTGGTCGGCGTAGTAGCGGGCCAGCTTGAGGTCGCGTGCATCGTGCGAGGGACGGCCGAGCCAGGTATCGAAGCCCAGGCGTTGGCCAGCGTTGAGTTGCAGCGCGGGCACCTGGTCCTGCGCGAGTATCAGGTTCAGATCCCAGTCCAGCTCCTGGCCCAGGTATTCGGCGACCCACGCTGCCAGCTCGACGAAGGCTTGTCCTCCGGGCAGCAGGGCGTGGTACTGGTCGAGGCTGAGCGGGCCGAGGCATAACCGGAACTTGTGTTGACGGTCCCAGACGTAGCGGCCCAGGCACAGGTCCACGCCCAGGCGATTGGCGCGTACGCCGAGCTGGCTGCGCTCGGGCAGTTCGAGCCATTGGCCGACGTACTCCTCGAGCGTCACCGGTACCCCGAAGTAGCCGCTGAGAATGCTGCACAAACCGTCGGGGTAGCGGGTCTGCGCGCTCAGGTGGCCGGACCAGTGCAACTTGGCGGTATCGGCCAGCGGGCCCTGGCCTAGCAGTTCGGGTTGACCACGACCGCTCAGCGCCGCCAGGCGCGCGGCCCAATAGTCATCGCCGGGGCGGTCGTGGCTGACGGTCGGGCGTGCTTCGGCCCAGGCCCGGTAGAACAGGCTCAGCAGGCGGTGGTGGAAGACGTCGAGAAAGGCCTTGCTGGTCGCGTCGGCATGGTTGCGCTGGCGCTCGCGCATGTATTCGGTCAGGTGCAGCGGCAGCGGGCCGTTGGGCCCGCCCAGGCCGAAGAAGAACTGCTCCAGGCGCGCAGGGCCGTCCTCCACGGCATCGACCGCGGCAAGGGTCGCCGGGGCGAAGCCGCAGTCCAGGCGCTGGCCCAGGCGCACTGGCTCATCGGCCAGGCGTAGCGAGTGGCCGAAGCGCGGCAGCTCGGGGTATTCTGCCTCGAGGCGGCGCAAGGCCTGGAAGAAATCGTAAGCCCAGGGCTCGGCCTGCATGGCCTGCAAGGTGTTCACAGGATCGGCCTGCGTCCGGGCTTGGCGGTCCAGCGCATGATCTCGCCACGTTCGCTGGTGCGCAGCACGGTTTCGGTGAAGCTGTTGATCGACACGTAGCGGGTCAGGAAGCGCTCGAACACCGCCCCTAGCAGGAACACGCCGGTGCCGCGGAAAGCATTTTCATCGAACGTGAGGGTGATCTCCAGGCCACGACCGAAGACGATCGGCCCTGGCATCGGCAGGCGCCGGGTGCAGGGTTTGCAGCTGACCTCGCGCAGCCCTTCGATCTGCAGGTTCAGGGCGCTGTCCTGTGGGTCGCCGTACAGGCGCAGCAGTTCGCGCAGGGCGGCGGCGCCCTGGCCTTGCTCGGCCAGCGACAGGTAGTTCAGCGACAGCTGGCTGATCAGGCGCCAGGCACGGTTGTCGTGGGCATGGCTGGCCTTGGGCCGACTCGGTCCGGCCAGGCAGCGTATGCCTGCGACCGGGGCGCTGTCGGCCAGGCTGAAATCGCTGCGCCCGTCGCCGACGGTCATGAACAGCGGCAGGTCGCGGTTGCTGCACAGGGCGGTGATGCCCAGTTGCCGTAAGTCGTGGCGGTAGGGTGCCTGCTGGCCGTCGACCAGGCTGACGAAGGTCTCGCTGCCCATGTAGCTGGAGCGGGTACCGTTACGTCGCTGTTCGCTGGACAGCACCCGTGGTTCGCGGCGCACGATGTAGTAGGCCTGGTCGCGGCCATAGCGCGACGGGTCGCGCACGGCGTAGAAGGGCAAGAACTCCTGATCCGGGCCGGTGCCGTGGCCGGTCACCTGCTGCAGCGAATGGATCTCGAAATCGGTGGGGCGGGTGCGGTCGGCGATCACATGGTGCTCATGCACACGGTCGGTCAGGTGCAGTCGGTCGACCCGACGCGGGAACAGGTTGATCGCCGGGGTGCAGAACGGCACGAACTGGCTGGCGCCGACACTGCTTTCCAGGCTCTGGTCGAAACGCTCGAACAGCACCAGCACTTCCAGTTCCTGGCCAGTGCAGCGCTGCACGGCGCCCTCGAGGCCGGCGAAGTCGACGAACAGGAAGCGTTGCGGCAGGGCGAAATACTCCTGCAGCAGGCGGTAGCCCTGGAACGCCTGGGGCACCACCGGCAACGCGGCTTCGCGATCATCGAAACCACACGGGCGCAAGGCTTGCTCGACCGGGATGCGTTCGACCCAGTCGGCTCCGGGCTGGCGCACGAACACCGCGCAGGCGCTGCCCAGCAATTGCTCGTAGAGGCGGAACGGGGTTTCGTCGGCGCCGTTCAGGTACAGCGGCAGGTGGCTCAACGGCAGGCTGGCGAACGGTACTTCGGCGCCGCTGCGCAGGGTCAGGCGCAGGCCGGCACGGGCCTGGGGCACACTGGCGGCCAGGCGCCCGAGCACCGCGCCGGGGTTGCCGAAGTAATCGGCGCGGGCCACCTGCAGCGGCCACAGGGTCACGTCCTGGGTGCTCCGAAACTCGCACGGGGTCTGTGAATTGCGGCCCAGGTTGGCGCGCAGCACGCTGCCCCGCGGTAGCTGGAAACCGGCCGCCAGCGAGCCCTCGTCCGGGTCGGTCTGCAAGTGCACCACGGTCATCGACGGGGTCGGTGCCAGGTAGTGCGGGTAGGCGATTTCCAGCAGGTTGTGGGTGAAGGTCGGATACTCGGCGTCGAGCTTGAGTTGCACCCGCGCGGTGAGGTAGGCGAAGCCTTCGAGCAGGCGCTCGACGTAGGGGTCGGCGCATTCGATGCCGGACAGCGTCAGGCGCCCGGCGATCTTCGGGTACTCCTTGGCGAACTCAGCGGCTCCTTCGCGGATGTGCTGCAGTTCCTGGTTGTACAGCTCCAGCAGGCGCGGGTTCATGCTCGCCTCCTGCGGTCGGCCGGCGCCACGCTGACATGCCCGGACTCCAGGTCGACGTCGGTTTGCAGCAGCAGCGGCAGGGCCGCGGGCTGAGCCCACAGATCGCCCTCGATCTCGAAGCTCAGGGCGTTGGCGTTCATCTGCCCGGGCGCAGCCTGGGCACGCACCTTCAGGGTGTGGGCGAGGATGCGTGGCTCATAGGTGACGATGGCCTGGTGGATGATGCGCTCCAGCACGTTCAGGTCGATGTTCGAGGCGCTGTTGCCAGCCAATGCTGGCAGGCCATAGTTGACCACCGAGGCGCCGGCGGGGGCGTTGAGGGTGGTGCTGGCGTCCAGCAGCGAGGTGGTGTTGAGCAGCCAGGCCAGGTCGCGCAGAACCGAGGCCTTGAGCTGTTGCAGGCTGAGCACACGCTTGTCCGGGGCTTCCTGTGGGTTGCCCGGGTCGTCGTCGGTCAGGCGATCGAGCAGCGAGGGCTGCAAGCGGTCGCGGGCGGCAATCTCGGCTACCACTTCAGAAGGTCTCGCAGAGATGAGTGGGACCCTGTAGGAGCGGGCTTGCCCCGCGAACACCGGCAAAGCCGGTGCCATGTACCGCGGCGTCTGTTTCGCGGGGCAAGCCCGCTCCTACAGGACGCGCAATCGGCTGGAGACTTCCCACAGGGGGTGGCCACGTCAGATCTTGACGTTGGAACGAATGTTCCAGCCGTACTTGATCGGGCCGCCTTCCTTGCTGCCGTCGGCTTTTTGCGGCTGGTAGTCGACGGTGACCTTGGCGAAGTTCAGGGTCACGTTCTCGGTCAGGCGATCGTCGCTGCCCGAGCCGCCGGTGCTCAGCGAGCTGATCAGCACTTCTTCGAGATTGATGATCAGGTACTCGACCTGGCTTTCACCGCCCGCCTTGCGCACGGTCAGCTTGACCTTGTCGATGTGCTTGCCGCTGGAGCAGTGGGCCATCAGGTTGGGGCTGGACTTGTCGATGTACTTGGTGATCGACAGGTCCTGGATGTTGACCTTGCCCGAACCGCCGCCGCTGCCCATGTGCATGTTGCCGGACTGGGACATGCCCCAGCTCCAGTTGAGCACGTCGATCTCGTCCTTGTGGGTCTTGTCGTTGGACTCGCCCTTGATGTCGCCGATCTTGATGAAAATATCTACAGCCATGATGTCCTCGGAATTACATGTCGATTAACGGGTGGGCGGGGCATCAAGCCCCTTTGGCCGAAGGCAGCTTCGACACCAGTCGCAGCGACACGGTCAGCCCTTCGAGCTGGTAGTGCGGGCGCAGGTAGAAGCGCGAGTTGTAGTAGCCTGGGTTGCCTTCGACGTCCTCGACCACCACTTCGGCCGCTGCCAGCGGGTGCTGGGCCTTGGTGGTCTCGGTGGAGTGCGCCGGGTCGCCGTCGACGTAGTTGAGGATCCAGTCCTGCAGCCAGCGCTGCATCTCGTCCTTCTCCTTGAACGAGCCGATCTTGTCGCGAACGATGCACTTGAGGTAATGCGCGAAGCGGCAGGTGGCGAACAGGTACGGCAGGCGCGCGGCCAGGTTGGCGTTGGCGCTGGCGTCCGGGTCGTCGTACTCGGCCGGCTTCTGCAGCGACTGGGCGCCGATGAAGGCGGCGAAGTCGGTGTTTTTCTTGTGCAGCAGCGGCATGAAGCCGTTTTTGGCCAGCTCCGCTTCGCGGCGGTCGGAGATGGCGATCTCGGTCGGGCACTTCATGTCCACGCCGCCGTCGTCGGTGGGGAAGGTGTGCGCCGGCAGGCCCTGCACTTCGCCGCCCGATTCCACGCCGCGGATGCGCGAGCACCAGCCGTAGTGCTTGAACGAGCGGTTGATGTTCACCGCCATGGCGTAGGCGGCGTTGGCCCAGGTGTACTTGCTGCTGTCGGCGCCGTCGGTGTCTTCCTCGAAGGCGAAAGCCTCGACCGGGTCGGTCTTGGCGCCGTAGGGCAGGCGGGCCAGGAAGCGCGGCATGGTCAGGCCGATGTAGCGCGAGTCTTCCGATTCACGCAACGAACGCCAGCCGGCGTATTCCGGCGTGGTGAAGATCTTGGTCAGGTCGCGCGGGTTGCTCAGTTCCTGCCACGAGCCCATGCCCATGACCGTCGGCGAGGCAGCGGAGATGAACGGCGCATGCATCGAGGCGCAGATCTTCGACACTTCGCCGAGCAGTTCCACGTCTGGTGGCGACTGGTCGAAGTAGTAGTCGCCCACCAGGCAGCCGTAGGGCTCGCCGCCGAACTGACCGTACTCTTCCTCGTACAGCTTCTTGAAGATCGGGCTCTGGTCCCAGGCGGTGCCCTTGAACTTCTTCAAGGTCTTGTGCAGATCGGTCTTGGAAACGTTGAGCACGCGGATCTTCAGTTGCTCGTCGCTCTCGGTGTTGTTGACCAGGTAATGCAGGCCACGCCAGGCGCTTTCCAGCTTCTGGAAATCGTCGTGGTGGATGATCTGGTTGACCTGGGCGGTGAGCTTGGCATCGATGGCGGCGATGATCTGCTCGATCGAACCGATGGCATCGTTGGAGACCAGGTTGGTCTGCGCCAGGGCCTGCTCGGCCAAGGTACGCACGGCGCTTTCCACGGCTTCCTTGGCGCGCTCGGTCTTGGGCTTGAATTCCTGCAGCAGCAGGTTGGCGAATTCGCTGGGGTCCTGGGTGGCCGCGGCCGGTTGGCCCTGGGCGTCGCGCATTGGATCGTTCATGGGCTGTCTCCTCAGGCCTTGGGCTCGTTGTCGGCGGGTTTCGGCGCGCTGGCCAGGGCTTGGAGCAGGGCCGGGTCCTTGATGGCCTTGAGGATGATGTCCTCGGCCCCGGTCTTGCCGTCCATGTAGGTCAGCAGGTTGGCCAGTTGGGTGCGGGCTTCGAGCAACTGGTTGAGGGCATCGACCTTGCGCGCCACGGCGGCAGGGCTGAAGTCGTCCATGCTCTCGAAGGTGATGTCCAGGCTCAGGTTGCCTTCACCGGTCAGTTCGTTGGGCACATTGAAGGCTACGCGTGGCTTCATCGCTTTGAGCCGCGAGTCGAAGTTGTCGACGTCGATCTCCAGGAACTTGCGCTCGGCGACTGCCGGCAGCGGCTCGGCCGGCTTGCCGGCGAGGTCGGAGAGCACGCCCATGACGAACGGCAACTGGACCTTTTTCTCGGCGCCGTAGAGTTCGACGTCATATTCGATCTGCACCCGCGGCGCGCGGTTGCGCGCGATGAATTTCTGGGAGCTGTCTTTCGCCACGTTGTTCCTCCTGGTCGCCGGTGCGGCGGCTCTATTCGTTGCGGGCGTCGGTATTGATGCGGCGCGAGGGCGTCAATCGTCCTCGGGGCCGCGCAGGTTCTCGAATTGCGACCAGCCATCGGGGATCAGGTCGCGGACAATGGTTGCGAAATCGGCATTGACCAGCTTCTTCGCCCGGTGCAGCAGCACCGGCAGCGGGCTCGATGGCTCGTGGCGGGCGTAGTACTGCAACAGGCGGTCCAGGCTCTGTTGCACGTCCTCGCGGCTGCTGATCTCGCCAGGTCGTGCGGCGGCGCGTGGGCTGGCCGGGATGGTGGCAATCTGGTCCTCAGCGCTGTCGGCGGCAGGCGCGGCATCGTCGGCCAAAGCCGGTGCCGCTCCTGCCGGGCCGTAGTCGTTCAGCACCTGTTGCACCTGACGCAGCGGCTGGCGTAGGGCCGACAGGTCGACACCACTGGCCGAACCGACCTGGTCGTTGACCCGGCGCTCGATGGCGTCCACGGCTTCGCGGGCCAGTTGCAGGGCCTGCCGGCACTGCTGCAACTGCTCGTCATCGGCATCGCGCAGCGCGGCGGCCAACTCCTCGGCGCTGAGCTGCTCGCTGGCGAAGTGCTGAACGCCGGCAGCGTGCAGCGCTGCACGCAGGGTCACCGGGCCGAAGGCGCGCGAGCGCACTAGCACGGCGTCGCGCAGCAGCGCAATGTTGGTCTCGCAGGTCAGGCCGGCAAGGGCATTGACGCGTACGGTGGGGTCGTTGTCGTCGGCTGCGTCCAGCTGCGGGTGCAGATACAGCCAGTACTCGCCAAGCAGATCGCGAATGAGTTCGAGACTGGCGACCAGGCCCGGCAGACCGTGCAAGGCAAGGTTGGCCTGGAGCAGGAAATGGGTGATACGCAGGTCTTTGCTGCGTTGCAACAGGGCCGTGCAGGCCTGTTCGATATCGCGCCATTGAGGCGGTTCGGCAGGCTGAACCGCATCGCCCATCACACGTTCCGGGCGACCTTGGGCATCCCGCTCAAGTTGCAGGAAATCGGCGTCGTATTCGAGGTCATCGCCGCAGGGGAAATCAGCGGAAACGGCGGCGAGTAACTGCGATGAGTTCACCAGAAATCGATCTCCATATCGGCCCGTGGTAGGGGCGTGTTCACGCGCGAAGTTGCAAGTGTGAACCAGTGCACAGATTTGCCAAAGAGTACCGAGGTGATATCAGAGTGATATCGTTTTAGTACTTCGAAGTTGCGCATTTATGGTTTATTTGTTCGCGAGTGTCAAGGTAAGCTACGCGCCCTGAGTACCCACTGTGACCCAGTTGGCAGCCGCACAGTACCACTTGTCGGGTGCAATGAGTGTGCGGGAACAATAGGGTCATAGAGCTCGCCTTATATTCGGTTTGTCGTCTGGAAGCCTTGATAATCAAGGGGTTCAGCACTCATTTGAAGGGCAGGGCTGATCTATTCAAATGAATGGCTTGGCACTTCAAATATATGCAAGGAGGCATGATGGCACTTTGCCTGACTATCACCAGTTATCACAAGATTACTCCCGGACAATGCCCGGAGAAGTTGCTGGAAGCCGGTGCCATCACTGTCGGGCGTTCGTCGGATAATGATTGGGTGCTGCCGGATCCGGAACGACTGGTATCAGCCAGGCATTGTGTGATTCAGTTCAAGGATGGGCGTTATTACTTGACCGATAACAGTACCAATGGTGTGGAGTTAGTGCGCGCCGGTATTCGCCTGCGCCGCGGCGCCAGTGAGCCGCTGATGGATGGCGAAGTTATTCGGATCGGCGAATACGAAATTCAGGCGCGCATCGACGCCGGTCTTTCCACCAGCGTGGGCGGCGAACCCGAGGTCCACAGTTTCGAGGCGTTGATGGCAAATCAATCCTCGGCCTCGGCGGTGAGCAACCCGCCGATTTCCGGTGCGCCTGCGGCATTCCTCCAGGGGGCATCGAGTCACGATACGCTGCCCGACCTGTTCGATTTTCTTGGCCCTTCGAGCGTACCGCCAGTCAGCCAACCCGACCATGTCCCGGCCCAGCAACACGACTTCCGTCCGCCGACTCCGGTAGCGTCACCGACTCCGCCCGCGTCGGTGGCCGAGCCTGCCCCGGCGGGGAAGATTCCGGAAGACTGGAACCTGTTCGACACACCGCCCGCTCCAGTACAGGCACCGCCCCCGGCAGAGCCGCCTGCGCCAGTCGCACCAGCACCGCTAGCTCCGTCGCCTGAGCCGGTCGCACCTGCCGCTGCGCCACCCGCACCGAGCGCGACCGGCGATGCGTTGCTTCAAGCCTTTCTGCGCGGCGCCGGTATCGAACACCTGCGCATCGACGCTGCCGATGCCGCGGCACAGATGGAGGCCATCGGCCGCAGCTACCGCCTGATGGTCGAAGGTCTGATCGATGTGCTGCGTGCGCGTAGCAGCCTCAAAGGCGAATTCCGCATGCAGCAGACCACCATCGCCCCGGTGCAGAACAACCCCTTGAAATTTGCCCCAAACGCCGATGAAGCGTTGCTGCTGTTGCTGCGCCACGGCAACCAGGCGTTCATGGCGCCGGACCAGGCCGTGCGCGACAGCTTCGATGATCTGCGCGCGCACCAGCTGGCCGTGATGGCCGGCGTGGAAGCGGCCATCAAGCATCTGCTCGGCCGATTCGAACCGGCCCGCCTGGAGCAGCGTCTGGCACCGGCAGGCGGGCTCGCCAAGCTGTTCGGAGGCTCGCGTCAGGCGCACTGCTGGCAACAGTTCACCGAACTCTATGGGCAGATTTCCCAAGAGGCCGAAGACGACTTCCAGGACCTGTTCGGTCGGGAATTCAGCCGTGCCTACGAGGCCCATAACAGCCGTTTGCGACGCTCCTGAGCGAGCGAAGGAAGATCACAGTACGTCATGAGGACGAGGATGAAAGCGACACGACTGATCGCCGCACTGACCCTGGTGCTGCTCAGTGCCTGCAGCAAGGACGCGCCCATCGCCGCCGACAGTGCGGCCAGCGGCTCTGCCGTCACCCTGTATTTCAGCGCTGCCGCCGGGCTCAATCCGGGCGCTGGCGGTACACCCGCGCCGGTTCGGGTGCGCCTGTACGAGCTGAAGAACAGTGCAGCCTTTGCCCGCGCCGACTATTTCGCCCTGGCCGAGCGTGCCCAGGCGACCCTTGGCGCCGACCTGATCGATCAGGACGAAGTGCTGTTGCAGCCTGGCGAGCAATTGCGCCTGGAGCGTCCGCTCGACCCGGCCACCCGCCAGGTCGGTCTAGTGGTCGGCTATCGCGAGATCGACCAGGCCCTGTGGCGCAGCGTGCTGCCGGTGCCGCCCCGTGACTATCAGATCAGCCTCGATGTGCGTGCCGTGCGCAGCGCCGTGGCCACCCCACAACCTGAGCCTGTGCGCTAGGCAATCGGAGCCCCCATGTCCTGGAACAATCGCGTGGTCTGGTCGGAAGGCATGTTCATCACGACCCAGCACTTCCAACAGCATGACCGCTATCTTGAGCATTTCGTCGACGCCCGCAGCCGACCCTTGAGCGCTGCTGCCTGGGGCTTCTCGGAACTGCTGCTCGACCAGGGCCTGCTGGCCCAGGGCAAGCTGGCGATTCTCAGTGCCCGGGGCCTGTTGCCCGACGGCACGCCGTTCGATATCCCGCGCGACGACCTGCCGCCGGCGCCGCTGGAGGTGCCTGACGAGCTGCGCGACGGGGTGATCCACCTCGGCCTGCCGCTCAAACGAGCAGGCGCCCGCGATACCGTCGACGAGGGTGAAGCGCTCGCCGGTGCCCGCTACATCAGCCGGGTCAGTGAAGTGCGTGATGACAACGCCCCGTTCGAGAACCGCGCGCCATTGGCACTGGCCAGCCGCGCCCTGCGTCTGCTGCGCAGCGAAGATGGCCTCAGCGACTACGCCGCACTCGGCATGCTGCGCGTGCGAGAAAAGCGCGCCGATCGCGCTCTGGTGATCGATGACAGCTATATCCCACCGGTGCTCGACGTGGCCGCCAGCCAACAGTTGTCGAGCTTTTGCGGCGAGCTGCTGGGCCTGCTGCACCAGCGCGGCGAAGCGCTGGCGGGGCGGGTGGTGGCATCGGCCAATGGTGGGGCTTCGGAGATCGCCGACTTCATGTTGTTGCAGTTGGTCAACCGCGCCCAGCCACTGGTCGAGCACCTCAACCAGCTCAGTCCGCTGCACCCCGAACGGCTGTACAGCGAGCTGGTGGCGCTGGCCGGCGAGTTCGCCACCTTCACCCGCGATGGTCGCCGCCCGCACAGTTTCCCGGTGTACCAGCACGACGATCTGGCCGCGACTTTCGCCCCGGTGATGGCGGCGCTGCGCGAGGCCCTCTCGACCCTGATCGACAGCAAGGCGGTGGCTATTCCCATCGTCGAGAAGGCCTACGGTATCCACGTCGGCATGCTCGCCGATCGCAGCCTGCTCGACAGCGCCAGTTTCATCCTCGTGGTCCGCGCCGATGTGCCCAGCGAGACCTTGCGCAGCCGTTTCGGTCAGCAAAGCAAGATTGGTTCGGTGGAACACATCCGCGACCTGGTCAACCTGCAGTTGCCGGGTATCGGCCTGCTGCCGTTGCCGGTGGCACCGCGGCAGATCCCATTCCACGCCGGCTCCACCTATTTCGAGCTCGACCGCGGCAGCGAGCACTGGAAACAGTTGCAGCATTCCGGCGGTTTCGCCTTCTACGTCGCCGGCGAGTTCCCCGGCCTGAGCCTGGCCTTCTGGGCCATTCGAGGATAAGCCGCGATGCACCCGGAAGATCCACAGGCAGACGACCGCACTCAGTTCATGCCGCGCCCCGGTGGCCGCGGCCCGCAACCTGCCGCCGCGGTCGCTGCGCAGGCGGCGCCTGCGGCGTCGTTACAGATGCCCGCCGAGCCCCTGGCACCTGGCCAGGGCGTGGGCCTTAATCCGCTCGAACAGGCGGCCGGGCCATTGCTGGCCTTGCTCACCCGTCTGCGCAACACCATCGCCCACCCGGCGCCGGCCAGCTTACGGGCGCAGTTGCTGGCCTATCTGCGCCAGTTCGAGGAACGCGCCGAAGCCGCCGGTGTGGCCCGCAACGAGGTGTTGCTGGCGCGCTACGCGCTGTGCACCGCCCTGGACGAAGCGGTCCTCAGCACGCCCTGGGGCAGTGCCAGCGACTGGGGCCGGCAGAGCCTGTTGATCACCGTGCACAACGAGGCCTGGGGGGGCGAGAAGGTGTTCCAGTTGATGGAGCATTGTCTACAGAGCCCCCGTGAGCGCCTTAACCTGCTGGAGTTGCTGTACCTGTGCACCAGCCTCGGTTTCGAAGGCCGCTACCGGGTCATGAACGATGGCCGCGCCCAGCTCGAAGCCTTGCGCGAGCGGACTGCCGCGGCCATCCGCAGCGCCCGCGGCGAACGCGAGCGCGAACTGTCGCCGCACTGGCGCGGGGTGACCGTCAGCCGTGATCGTCTGGCCCAGTTCGTACCGCCCTGGGTGGGCCTGGCCGTGGCCCTGGCATTGCTGCTGCTGGTGCTGTTCGGCCTGCGCCTGAAGCTGGCCGCCGATGCCGAGCCGGTGTTTCGTGGCATCCACGCCCTGGGCGAGATCCCGGTGCAGGCCATGGACCGACCGGTGGTGCAACCCAAACCGGTGGAGCGCCCGCGCCTGGCTGGGTTCCTGGCCGACGACATCAAGGCCGGTCGGGTGGCCGTGGAAGACGCGGTGGACCGGTCGGTGGTGACCATCCGTGGCGACGAACTGTTCGCCAGTGCCAGCGCCAGTATCAAGGGTGACTTCCAACCCCTGCTGCTACGCATCGCCGAGGCGGTGGCCAAGGTCAAGGGCAACGTCCGGGTCACCGGGCACAGCGACAACCAACGCATCGCCACCTTGCGCTTCCCGTCCAACTGGGCGCTGTCCCAGGCACGGGCCGAAGAGGTCAAGGCCATGCTCGTCGCGCGTACCGGCCAACCCGATCGCTTCAGCGCCCAAGGGCTGAGCGATACCGAGCCGCTGGCGTCGAACGCCACTGCGCAGGGTCGGGCGAAGAATCGCCGCGTTGAAATCACCGTTCTGGCGGAGGGCGTCGAGTGAAGGCGTTGTTCAGTTTTGTCGTTCGCTGGGTGGTCCCGTTGCTGGGGTTGATCGCCCTGAGCCTGATCATCTGGTTCGTCGGGCCTTTGCTGGATGTACTGGCGCCGGCTGCCCCGCGTTGGGCGTTGATCGTCCTGCTGTTCGCCGCCTGGATCGGCTATCGCACCTGGCGTATCGTCCAGGCACGCCGCCAGGCCGCCAAGGTAATGCAAAGCCTGGCGGCGGAAACTGCCCCGGATCCTGCCAGCGTGGCGACCGCCGAAGAACTGGCGACCCTGCGCCAGCGCATGGACGAAGCTCTGGCGCTGCTCAAGAAAGCCCGCCTCGGCGGCGACGAGCGGCGTAACCTGTACGAACTGCCGTGGTACGTGATCATCGGCCCACCTGGCTCCGGCAAGACCACCGCGCTGGTCAACTCCGGCCTGCACTTCCCGCTGGCCGCGCAACTGGGCGAGGGCGCCATCCGTGGCGTAGGCGGCACGCGCAACTGCGACTGGTGGTTCACCGACCAGGCCGTGCTGCTCGACACCGCGGGTCGCTACACCACTCAGGACAGCCACGCCCAGGTCGACAAGGCCGCCTGGCTGGGCTTTCTCGACCTGCTCAAGACTCAGCGTGCACGCCGGCCGATCGACGGTGCGTTCATCGCCATCAGCCTGTCCGACCTGCTGCTCGGCAGCGAGGCCGAGCGCGCCGCCCATGCCGCAGCCATCCGCGCGCGGATCCAGGAACTGTACAGCCAGCTAGGCGTGCGCTTCCCGGTATACCTGATGCTGACCAAACTCGATCTGGTACCGGGCTTCATGGAGTTCTTCGACAACCTGGGCAAGGACGAGCGCGCCCAGGTGTGGGGCATGACCTTCCCGCTGGACACCGTGGAGCAGGGTGGCGACGGCCCGCTGGCACAATTCGGGCGCGAGTTCGGGCTGCTCGAACAGCGCCTCGGCGAGCGTCTGGTCGAGCGTCTGCAACAAGAGCGCGACCCGGCCCGGCGCGATCTGATCTACGGCTTCGTGCAACAGTTCGCCGCGTTGCGCGGCAACCTCACGCAGTTCCTCGACGGTGTCTTCAAACCCAACGCTTTCGAGGAGCGCGCGCTGCTGCGCGGTGTGTATTTCACCAGCGGCACCCAGGAAGGCAGCCCCATCGACCGGCTGATCGGCAGCATGGCACAGAGCATGGGCCTGGACCGCGCTCACCTGGCACGGCAAAGCGGCAGCGGCCGCAGCTACTTCATCGAGAAGCTGTTCAGCGCGGTGGCCTTCGCCGAGCGTGGCCTGGTCGGCAGCAACCCCAAGGTGGAGCGGCGGCGCAAGTGGATCGCCCGCGGCGCCTTGGCCTTGAGCGTAGCGCTGGTCGTACTGGTGGGCACCCTATGGACCCTAAGCTACCGCGCCAACCAGCAGTACATCGCCGATGTCGACAGCCGCTTGCAGCCGCTGGGCAAGCGCGTGCAGGCGCTGAGTCCGGCCCAGCGCAGCGTGGTCGACGTGCTGCCGCTGCTCAACGCCGTGCGCCGCCTGACCGATGATCCGCCTGGCTGGGCCGAAGGGCTGGGCCTGTACCAGGGCGACATGCTCGAAAGCGAATCCCAGAGCCTGTACCGCAAGCTGCTGATCGCCATCTTCGCCCCGCGCCTGGTGACCCGCATCGAAGAGCAGTTGTATGCCGGCGGTCCCTCCGACTACCTCTACGAAGGCCTCAAGGCTTACCTGATGCTGGCCGATGGCGAACATTACGATCCCGAGTTCCTCAAGGCCTGGATCACCCTCGACTGGGAGCGCCAGCTACCCCGCGACCTTGCCCCCGATCTGCGCCAGGCCCTGGAGCAGCACCTGACGGCGCTGTTCGACAAACGCCCGCCGAATGCGCGGCTGGACCAGCGTCTGATCGACGACACCCGTCGCCAACTGCAGCAGTTGCCGGTGGCCCAGCGTGTGTATGACCGGGTCAAGCGTCAGAAGCTGCCTGTCGGTGTCAGCGACTTCCGCGTCAGCGAGGCGGCAGGCCGCGATGCTGCGCTGGTGTTCCGTTTCAAGAACGGCAAACCACTCAGCGACCCGCTGCCTGGACTGTTCACCGTCGAGGGCTACCGCAAGGCATTTCTTGCTGCCAGCCTGGCGCAGAGCACCACCCTTGCCGAGGAGCGTTGGGTACTGGGGCGCACACCCAGCGAGGCGGGCGACGCCAAGCGCCTGGCCGACGACGTGCAGCAGCTCTACTATCAGGACTACATCCGCCACTGGGATGCCTTGCTCGACGATCTGGATTTCGTGCCGATCACCAGTGTCGGCCAGGCGGCCGATGTGTTGCGGGTGCTGTCGGGTCCGACCTCGCCGATGAAGCAACTGCTGCAGGCCGTGGCCCATGAGACCGACCTCAGCCAGCCGACTGCCCTCGACAAGGTCAAGGACAAGGCCGAGCAAGCAGGTGTCGATCAACTGCGCCAACGCTTGGGTGGGTTGCTGGGCGAAGCGCCGCTGCCCAGCGATAACCCCGCCGCCAAGGCGCTGGACCCGGTGACCGCACACTTCGCCGAACTGGCCGCGCTGGTCGACACCGGCGAAGGTCAACCAGCGGCCATCGATGGCTTGCTCACCGACCTCAACGCGCTCTACGTGCAGGTCAGCGCCATGGTCGGGGCCAGCGGCGATGCCTTGCTCGGCGAAGCCAAGAACCAGGCGCAGGCTGCGGCGCAACGTGTCGCACTGGGCGCGGCGCGCCAGCCCAAGGTGGTGCAGAACCTGGTCAGTTCGGTGCTCGGCTCGACCCACAGCATCGTCATGGGCGGGGTGCGCAATCAGCTCAATGCCGCCTGGTCGAGCGAGGTGGTCAACGTCTACCGCCAATCGCTCAGCGGCCGCTACCCGATGGTGGCCGGCAGCTCGCGTGACGCCACCTTGGAAGACTTCGGCCAGTTCTTCGGCGTCGGCGGGGTGATGGACAACTACTTCCGCAAGTACCTGCAGCCCTACGTCAACACCTCCAGCACACCCTGGAGCTGGCAGCCGGGCGCGGCGCAGAAGCTCGGGATCAACAGCGGCGTGCTGCATACCTTCCAGCGCGCGGCGACCATCCGCGATGCCTTCTTCCGCAGCGGCAGTGGCCTGCAGCCGGGAGTGCGCTTCGAGCTCAAACCGGTGGCGATGGATGCGAGCATCACCCAGTTCCTGCTCGATCTCGATGGTCAGCAGGTCAGCTACGACCACGGCCCAAGCCGCCCAGTGGCACTGCAGTGGCCCAATCCCAACAGTATCGGCGTGGTCCGCCTGTCGATATCGCCACCCTCGGCCAGTGGCCGTTCGGGGCTGACCATGGAAGGGCCGTGGGCGTGGTTCCGCCTGCTCGATCAGTCCGATCTGGTGGCCGGCAGCTCGCCGGAGCGCTTCAACCTGCGCTTGCGCGTGGATGGCGCCAGCGTTTCCTACGAGCTGCGTGCCAGCAGCGCCTTCAACCCGTTCCGCAGCCGAGTGGTCAGCGGTTTCAGCCTGCCGGAGCATTTGTGAACGACGTGGGTTTCTACGGAAAGCTGGCCTGCCGCGGCGACTTCGTCAGTCGCAGCCTGCCGCAGACTTTCATCCAGCCCTGGGACCAGTGGCTGGCCGCCGGTATCCAGGCCAGCCAGCAGGCACTGGGCGAGCAGTGGCTGCAGGCTTACCTGGTCAGCCCGCTGTGGCGCTTTGCCCTGGCTCCGGGTGTGTGCGGCACCGATGCGGTGGTGGGTGTGCTGATGCCGAGCATCGACCGGGTCGGGCGGTACTTTCCGCTGACCGTGGCCCAGGTACTGGAGCCTGGAGCGTCTGTGGCGGGTGTGGTCGGCGCGGCCGACGACTGGTTCGAAGGCGTTGAACGGGCCTTGTTGGGCACGCTCGAGGCTGACGCGGCGTTCGAGAACTTCGAGGCGGCCTTGCAGCCTTTTCACGGCTCAAGGCCGCTGCCAGCGGGTCCGCGCATGACCGTGGCGGGGTTGCAGCACCTGGATGCGGTTACGCCGCAGGACAGGACTACGGCCTTGGCCGAATGCGCCTGCGAAGGCATGAGCCTGTGGTGGGGGGATGGCAGCGAGCGCATCGAACCGGGGCTGATACGCAGCCGGGGGCTGCCGCGTAGCGACCAGTTCGCCGCCTTTTTGCTCGGCAGCGAGGGCGGCCCTGCATGAGCGGCATGCACTACAGCGCGGCGAGCTACAGCCATGTCGGCATGGTGCGCAAGATCAACGAAGACGCCTGCCTGGAACTGACCTGGGATGGCCTGTGGGCGGTCGCCGATGGCATGGGCGGGCATGCCGCCGGTGACTACGTGAGCAGTCTGGCGGTGGACAGCCTGCGGCAGTTGCCGATTGCCGAGGGCCTGGATGATTTCGCCGAGGCCGTGCGCGACACCTTGGGCCGGGTCAACCGTGCGGTGCGCGAGGAGACCGTGCGCCGTGGCGTGGCGATGATGGGCAGCACCGTGGTGGTGTTGGCCGCGCGCGGCGACCAGGCCATGGGCCTGTGGGCCGGCGACAGTCGCCTGTACCGCTTGCGCGGCGGTCGCATCGAGCGCCTGTCCCACGACCACAGCTACGTCCAGGAACTGCAGGACAGCGGCCTGCTCAACGAGGCCGAAGCCCGCGTACACCCACGCGGCAACATCGTCACCCGCGCCATCGGTGTCCAGGATCGCCTCGAACTACAGGCCGTCAGCGTGCAGGTACAGCCCGGCGACACCTACCTGCTGTGCAGCGATGGCCTGAACAAGACCGCCGAGGACCACGAGATCGCCGACGTGCTCGGCCACGCCGACCCCTACCAGGTGGTGCGCAGCCTGGTGCACCTGGGGCTGACCCGTGGTGCCCCGGACAACATCACCGCCGTGGTGGTGAAGGCCAATTGAAGAGCACCCAGACCATGCAGATTCCCGGATACGACATCGACAGCGAGATTGGCCAGGGCGCCATGGCCAGCGTCTACCTGGCCACTCAACGCTCGCTGCAGCGCAAGGTGGCGCTGAAGGTCATGGCCGCCAGCCTGGCCGCCGATCCCACCTTCTGCGAACGCTTCCTGCGCGAAGGGCGCACCCTGGCGCGGCTGTCGCACCCGCACATCGCCACCATCCACGACATCGGTAACGTCGGCGAGCTGTACTACATGGCCATGGAATACCTGCCCAACGGCACGCTCAAAGAGCGCATCGAAGCAGGCCTTTCACCGCAGCAGGGACTGCTGTACGTGCGCCAGATCGCCCAGGCGCTGGGCTATGCCCACGCCCAGGACCTGGTGCACCGCGACGTCAAGCCGGCCAACATCCTGTTCCGCGCCGACGGCACCGCCGTGCTCTCGGACTTCGGCATCGCCAAATCCCTGGATGACCGCACCCAGTTCACCCAGGCCGGCTTCGCCGTGGGCACACCCAGCTACATGAGCCCCGAACAAGCCCGGGGCATGGACATCGACGGACGTGCCGACCTGTATGCGCTCGGCGTGGTGCTGTACGAAATCCTCGTCGGCGAACTGCCGTACCGGGGCACCGATGCACTGTCGACGGCGTTGGCGCACCTGACCGAGCCACTGCCGGAACTGCCCATCGAACATGGTCGATACCGGGAGATCTTGCGCGGACTGCTGGCCAAGGACCCAGCCGAGCGCTTTGCCGATGCCGCGGCGCTGTTGGCCGCGCTCGACCGCTTGCCCGCCGACGACCATGACAGCACGGTGATCCGACCACTGCCGGTGGTCGAGCCGGTGAAGGGCGATCTGGGCGGACTGACGCCAGTTTCCATCGAAATTCCACAGGCCGCACCGGCGCCTGAGCCGCCACCGGGCAAACCCGAGCCCCGTGTGGAGCCGCCACAGCCCAAGCCGGCCACTTCCGTCACCTCTGGTTCGGGCAATCCGGCCAAGGCTGTGTTGGCGGTGGCCATCGCGGCGGCGTTGGGCCTGGGCGGGACCTTCTTCTGGCTGCTCGGCAGCCGTGACGAGTCGGCCGAACCTGCGCCCGAGATCCACGCTTCGAGCGAGCCTGTCGCAGCGCCCACGCCGCCGCCTGCGGTCAGCGAAGATGGCCGGCCGCTGTTGATGCCTGGCAAGAAGACCCTGTTCCAGCGCGTGCTGAGCAAGCCCGAGGCACAGTTGCAGGTCCTGCCCGGCGACGCCTCGGGTGAGCCACTGCCGGCGTTTTCGGTGCTGTACGTGTATCAGCGCAAGGTCATCGATGGTCAGCAGTGGCTGGAGGTCGGAGCCTCCAGCGATGGCCAGCGCGACGGTTGGCTGCAAGCGGCGCAGACCAGCGACTGGAAGCAAAGCCTGGTGCTGAAGTTCACCGAACGTTCGGGCCGCTCGCCGGTGATGTTCATGCGTCAGGCCGACGACCTGCAGCAGTTGCTCGACGACACCGGCAAGGCCCGTGCCGACCTGCTCAAGGCCCAGAACCAGCCCGATCAGGTGCCCCAGGTACTGGCCCTGGAGCCGGCGGCCAGCGCGGTGCCGCAGAACCAGTTCTACCTGATGCCGATCTTCGATTACCGCGAGAGCTTCGACGCCGACGGGCAGCCGGTGCAACTGCTCAACGTCGCCTCCATCGACCCCGGTGCCAGCGCCCGTGACAGCGCGCCCAAGGCTGCAGGTGCGGCGCTGGCGGCAGCGGACAACAGCTTCCGCACCGGCATCGTGCTGGTGGTCGACACCTCGGTGTCGATGCAGCCGTACATCGACCGCGTGCGCCAGGTGGTCAGCGAACTGCAGCAGCAACTCGCGGCCCGTGGCGAGCTGGACAGCGTCAGTTTCGGCTTGGTGGGCTTTCGCAACAGCGTCAAGCGCACTCCGGGCTTGGACTACCTGAGCAAGACCCTGGTCAGTCTGGAGGAGGGGCGCGATCCGGCGCGCTTCCTCAAGGCCGCTGCGCAGGTCAAGGCCACCAGCGTGTCCAGCCATTCATTCAACGAAGATGCCTTCGCCGGGGTGATGCAGGCGGTGGAGGGCATGGACTGGTCCGGCTATGGCGGGCGCATCGTCCTGCTGGTCAGCGATGCCGGCGCCCTGCGCAAGAACGATCCATACAGCAGCACCCAGATGAACGAGGCCGAGGTGCGCCAGGCCGCGTTGAGCAAGCAGATCAAGATCTACGCCCTGCACTTGCGTACCCCTGCGGGGGCGAAGAACCATGCCTCGGCCGAGAGCCAGTACCGGGTGCTCACTGCCGACAGCAACCCGCAGATCGGCGACCTGTACGTGGGCGTCCCAGGCGGTGATGTCGGCGCCTTTGGCGAGCGTGTACGCGAGATCGGCTCGACCTTCGCCGAGTTGGTGCACCAGGTGCGCGAGCAGCAGCCCCAGGCAGTGCCGCAACTGAGCGCGGGCGCGAGCCTGGCGGCCAAGTCCCAGGCCATCGGCTACGCCATGCACATGGACTTTCTCGGTCGTCACAGCGCCAGCCAGGCGCCACAGTTGGTCAGCGCCTGGGCCGCTGATCGCGACCTGACCAATCCAGCGCTGCCGAGCCTGCAGGTATGCGTGATGCTGACCAAGCTGCAGCTCAACGACCTGCAGCAATCACTGAAGCTGATCGTCGATGCTGCGCGCAAGACCCGCAGCTCGCCGGGCGACTTCTTCAACGAGATCGCCAGCGCCAGTGCCTACATGAGCCGTGACCCCGGCGCCCTGCGCAAAGGTGCCAACCTCGCCCAGGGCGGCGTGTTGGGCGAATACCTCGAAGGCCTGCCATACCGCAGCAAGTCCCTGAGCATGACCCAGGACCTGTGGCTGTCGCTGTCGGTGGCCGAGCAGGAGGATTTCATCGACGAGCTCGAGTCGAAGATCCGCCTGTACGAGACCTTCCACAACGATATGGCCAACTGGGTGCGCTTCGGCAAGGCCGAGCCGGGCGATGCCTTGTACCGTGTCCCGTTGTCGACGCTGCCATGATGATCAGCCTGAACGGGGTGCGCAAGACACGCGGGCAGGGTGCCCAGCGCTACAGCCTGCAGGTCGATAGCCTCGAGTTGGCGGTGGGTGCGCGGGTGGCCTTGGTCGGCCCCAGCGGCTGTGGCAAGAGCACCTTGCTCGACCTGCTGGCGCTGGTGCTGGCCCCCGACATCGCCGAGGGCTTCATGCTCGGCGACGCCGATGTCGCGGGCCTCTGGCGTCAGCGCCGCCTCGACCGGCTTGCCGCGCTGCGCAGTCGGCAGCTGGGCTATGTGCTGCAGGCAGGCGGGCTGCTGGGCTTTCTCGATGTGCGCGGCAATATCCGCCTGCCCCGGCAACTGCTGGGCCTGGGCGAAGACGGCAGCGTCGAGCGCCTGGCCGAAGCGCTGGATGTGCACGATCAGTTGTCCAAGAAACCCGCCGCGCTGTCCCTTGGCCAACGCCAGCGAGTCAGTTGCGCCCGGGCCCTGGCCCATGCACCGGCGCTGCTGCTGGCCGACGAACCCACGGCGGCGCTGGACCCGGTGAACGCCGAGCGGGTCATGCAGCTGTTGTTGCGTGAGGCGCAGGCTCGCCAGGTAACCTGCGTGGTCGCCACCCACGACGAAGCGCTGGCCCGCGCAGCCGGGTTGAATGTGTTGCGCATGGCCTGCCGGCGCGATGCCGACGGCGGTGTCACCGCCACCTTGGAGCAGGCCGCCTGATGCGCCCGTGGCTGATCGCCGGGCTGGCCTGGCAGGATTATCGCAACGATGCGCGGCTGTCGGCGTGCAGCGTGTTGGCGTTGGTGGCGGTGATCGCGCCGCTGCTGGTGCTGTTTGGGCTCAAGTTCGGCCTGGTCGGCAGCCTGACCGAGCGACTGCAACGGGACCCGGCCGTACGCGAGATCATCCCCCTTGGCGGCGGGCGTTATCGCGCTGACTTCATCCAGCAATTGGCCCAGCGCCCCGACGTGGCGTTCGCCATCCCCCGGACCCGGCAGATCGCCGCCACCGCCGAGCTGTTGCTGCCCGCTCAGGGGCGCGCGGTGACCGTCGAAATGATCCCCACCGCTGCTGGCGACCCGCTGTTGCAGCAGGTGTCGCCAGCGCAGGGCCTGCAGCAGGTGGTGCTGAGCTTCACTGCTGCCGAGAAGCTTGGCGCCCAGGTCGGCGATGAACTGCAGGCCAGTTTCAGCCGCCAGCAGGCCGGCCAGGTGCAATGGCGCCAGCTGCCGCTGCAGGTGAGCGCCGTGCTGCCGCTGGCGGCGTTCGAGCGCGACGGGTTGTTCGCCTCGCTGGGTCTGCTCGAGGCCGTCGAAGACTACCGCGACGGGCGCGCCGTGCCTGCGTTGGGCTGGCCGGGCGAGACGCCAGGCAGCGACGCCCAGCGGGTGTATCCGGCGTTTCGCCTGTATGCCCGCGAGCTTGCCGACGTCGAGCCGCTGCGCGAATACTTCGCCGCACGCAATTGGCTGGTGTCGACCCAGGCCGCGCAGATCGCCCAGGTGCAGACCCTCAGCCGCAACCTTGACCTGGTGTTCTGGATCATCACCGGCCTCGCCGTGGCCGGCGCCGTGGCGGCCATCGCTGCAGGCGCGGTGGCGGCGGTGCAGCGCAAGCAACGCGAGCTGGCAGTGTTGCGCCTGCTGGGCTTCGGCACGGTCGCGCTGCTGCTGTTCGTGGTGCTGCAGGCGCTGTACAGCGGCGTGCTGGCGGCAGCCGCTGCCGGGGGCCTGTATCTGTTGGCCGAGCACGGCCTCAACCGAATGTTCATGCAGGTGCCGGGCGAGTACGCCAGTCACCTGTTGCCGATGCACTTCCTCGTTGCGCTGTGTGCCGTGCTGCTGGCCAGCATGGCCGCTGCCGCCCTGGGCGGCTGGCGGGTGGCGCGCATCGATGCCAGCCAAGGAATCCGTGATGTCTGACCTTCGCCTCGGGGCCGTGGCCCTGTTCCTGTCCACCTTGAGCCTGGCGGCCTGCTCGCCGGGCGACGAACAGCCAGCCAAGCCTGACGCACCTGCCAGCGCCTCGGCGCAGCCGGTCGACAGCACCCGGTTGGACAACCCCAAACCGTTGCCGGGCGATGTCAGCCTGCCGCTGCCGTGCGGCGGCGAACTGGTGCTGCGCAGTGTCTACGTGCTGGCCCAAGGCAGCCTGGACGACCGCGAGGTCAATCTCGGCTACCCGTTCAGCGAAGGCGAGCCCGGCTACAAGCAATCATTCATCTCCGGCTACCGCCGCGACTTCATCAACGGCCAGTTCGCGCTGCAGGACCTGTCGCCCAGCTGGCAGAAGGCCGTCGCCCCGACCTTGCCCAAGCTCGACCAGGGTGGCCCGCTCAAGCCGATGATGTACTTCATCGGCAAATACGAAGTCACCGCGCGCCAATACGCCCAGGTCATGGCCCAGGCCCAGTCGTTGGCCAGCGGCGCACCGGCGCCGGCCTGTGAGCCCGAGACCACGGCGGCGGGGCGCTTGCCCAAGGTCAAGCTGTCGCGCTTCGAGGCCGAGCGCTTTGCCGCCGTGTACAGCGCTTGGTTGCTCAAGCACCACCGCGACCTGCTGCCGGTCAGTGGCCGTGGTAGCAAGTCCGAGGACGGCGGAGTCGGTTTCGTGCGCCTGCCCACCGAAGTGGAATGGGAGTTCGCCGCCCGCGGTGGTTCGGTCGTGAGCCGCCAGGAGCTGGAAGGGCGGTTGTTCCCGCGCAGGGTCGAGGGCAGCGACAGCGATGGGCCGCTGGGCGACTGGGCGGTGTACAACCAGGTGGCCGGCGGCACCGGCCAGGCTGCGCGCTTGATGCCGATTGGCACCAAGCTGCCGAACCCGCTGGGGCTGTTCGATGTGATCGGCAACGCCGCCGAGATGGTCCAGGAGTCTTTCCAGCTGGTACATGCCGGCAGGCTGCAAGGCGCCTATGGCGGCTTCGTGGTCAAGGGCGGCAACTACCTCGAAGGCGAGGGCACGCTGTTCACCGGCATGCGCCGCGAATACCCCTTGTTCGGCGCCGACGGCACCGAGCAGCGCAATGCGACCACCGGTTTCCGGGTCGCCATCGGTGCGCTGTCGGCACCGCGCTCGCGTTATCAGGAACTGTTCGAGCAATGGCAGAAAGAGGGCCGTCTGACCAGCCTGACCGACGACATCGACGCCGCCCAGGACCCGACCAAGCGCCTGGACAGCATCATCGCCGCCACTGTCGACCCGCGCCAGCAGGCCGAACTGGGCCTGGTCAACGAAGAGCTCAAGCGCAGCGTCTCGCTGATCGGCCGTCAGCGCGAGGAAGCTGCCGGCAACCTGATCCAGTCGGCCGCGTTGGTCGCCGAGACCATCAACAACTACAACATCCGCCTGACCAACCTGCGCAATACCCAGGCCGAGGCCAAGGCGCGTGGCGACCAGACCACGGTGCGCATGTACGCCGCCGCCATCGCCAACGGTCGCGCCGCCCTCGATGGTGCGGTGGCGATCTACATCGACAACCTGGCCAGCGGCACGCGCTACACCGATGCGGTGATTCAGGCGCAGTTCCAGCGGGTCAAGGAAGAGCTCAATCGCAAGCCGGTCCTGGGCAAGAGCCTGATGAACCGCGCCACCCTGTTCGTCCGCCACGTTGGGGAGTACCGCCAGAACCGGCGGGCCGACCCGGCGACGATCCTCAAGGAGCTCCTGGCGTCGGCCGCCGCGCGGCCTTCGTAGTGGTTTCTGGCTGTTGTAACCCCGGGGTGGCATGAGGCTCCCCGGTTCGATCCACCCACGTGAGAAAAGTGACATGTTCAAGACCTTCATCACGGCCTCCCAGGCCCGTTCCACCCTGCTGCTGGCGGCAGGCTTCAGTACCGTTCTGCTGGCTGGCTGCTCCAGCTCGCCGGTCTCCAAGGTCGGTGCCACGACCAAGGTCGAGTACTACCCGAGCTGCTACGAGCCGGTGCAGCACCTGCGCTCCACCGACGGTGACATGACCAAGTCGGTTGCCAGCGGCGCGGTCATCGGTGCGCTCGGCGGTGCCTTGACCGGCGCCTTGGTCGACAAGGAAAACCGTGGCCGCAACGCCGCCATCGGTGCAGCGGGTGGCGCCCTGGTCGGCGGCGCAGCCGGTTACTACACCGAGCGCCAGAAGCAGATCAGCGACGACAAGCAGCGTATCGCTTCGTACGCCACCGACATCGACAAGAGCGCTGCCGACCTCGACCGCACCACCGCCTACGCCAAGGCGTCGCAGAGCTGCTATCAGCGCGAGTTCAGCAGCCTGATCGAAGGCCGCAAGGCCAACCGCATCAACGACACCGAAGGACGCAAGCGCCTGGCCGAGATCGTCTCCGGCCTGCAGGAGTCGAACCAGCTGTTGGCCACCGTCAATGGCCGCGTCGCGGAAAACCTCGACAGTTACACCCAGGCTTACGAGCAAGACCTCAAGCAGGTGGGTGTAGCGCGTACCGAAGTGGCGAAGGTCGCCACCCCGACCAGCAAGACCAAGAAAGTGAGCAAGAGCGTGCCGCAAGAGGCCGTCGCCACCGAGAAGACCTTGCAGAAGGCCACCACCAAGAAGGCCGAGGCACAGCAGGTCGCCAATGCCGGTGTGGCCCAGGTCAACAAGATGTGCAACAGCCCCGACATGGGTGACTGGGCGCCGGTCCCTTGCCCGAACGTGTAAATCCACGCTTCGTTGCGCTCGCGCCTGCGCACGTGCTGCCTTTGGCAGGTCTTGTGACCTGCCGGGCAAGCGCGTGGGCCGGCGCAGCGGCTTGTCGACCGAAGGAGAGTTGTCGTGAGTGATCTATTGCCCGATGTGCTGGGCCGCAACCGTCAGCAGATGGCGCGTCAGCGGCTGTTGTTGAGCCTTGACCAGCAGAAGCTGTTCAGGGCCATCGATGCCGACCCTGGCATCGTCGGCGCTGGCGTCGTCTACATCGATGCCCAGTACAACGTCATCGTGCTACGTGAATTTCAGCCGATCTGCAGTATCGCGCCCAAGCGCATCATCCTGCAGGAGGCGCCGCCTTATACCTCGCCCGAGCAGTTCATGACCCAGTTGCAGACTGGCGCTCGCGAGCGCAAGGTGGTCAGCGAGGCCGTGAATGCGACCGCCAGCTGTCTGTCTGCAGCTCTGGGCTGGATCGTCATGTTCAGTGGCACCGTTGCCGTGCCGTTCACCGCCGGTGCCAGCCTGACCCTCACCGCCGTGGGTTACGCGGCTGCCGCTGCCGGGACTGGGCAGTGCATGATGGGCGCTTACCGCGTTTACAACGAAATGAACGACCCGGAGCAAAACGACTGGCTCGACAACAACGACACCGTGCAGACGGTCATGGGGATCCTCGATGGGGTCTCACTGCTGGGCGTCGGTGCGTCGGGCGCCAGCACCGTGCGCTTCCTGCAAGTGCGCAAGGCGGCGACCGGCAAGGGTTGGAACGAGCTGTTCCATAACCTCAGCCGCCAGCAACGCAAGGCGTTGGCCAAGGAATTGCTGTTGATCAAGCACCCGTCGCTGACCGCTAAACAGCTCAAGCTGCAGCAAGCGGCCGGTGCGGCGATCAAACGCTTCACCCCCACCGAGATCCAGCATGCCACCAAGACCCTGATCCAGGATTCGATCGGTGCGTTGTCCGGCTTTGGCAGCAGTAGCTTCGTGCAATCGGTGGCAGTGGGGCTTTACGAGGAGATCAGCGAGTGACACGTGGCCAGGAACTGCAGCGATTTCTTTCTCGTTACTTCGGCGTGTTCATCGCCGAGTTTTTTCTGTCCTGCCTGACATTGGGCGGCACCGTCTCGTTGGTATTCTCCACCTATCTGCGTAGCCCCGACCGCGCGCAGCCCGTCATGGCGCTGGCCCTGGTAGCGGTGGTGAGTGCGGCTTCGCATATCGCCATGGTGCGCGGCTATGCCTGGGGCGTGCGTGGGGTGATTGGGCTGGTTGTGATTGCGCTTCTCGCCGTGCTGCCGAGCTATGGCTACCGGCCGCACATGGGTGGTTACGTCTCGATATTGCTGTTCGGCTTGACGGCGTTGTTGATCGTCAACAGTCAGCGCTACCGAGAGATGCGCGTTCAACTGGTAGAGTACCGGCAGATTCGCAGGGCCAACCGTCAGGCGCTGAAGTGACCACTCTCACTGATACAACGAGGCAATTTTCGATGATATTGCACCGCCTGCGTACCGGGCTCGGATACCTGTTTTTGCCACTGCTCGCCGCCTGCAACGGGCACAAGGTCGAACGGGTCGTGGTGTATGAGAACAACGTCCATCACTGGCGTATCGAGCACGTGATGGCGCACAACTGGCCAGCGGGCACGCGCCAGTACTACGAAGTGTTCCTGAAGGACCGTTTGCTGATCCTGCCTGCCAAGGTCTTCGACGACGAGCGCGACATCCGCGAATTCATCGCTGCGGGTGGTTTCGATATCAGCAACTGGCGCAACGAAACGATCATCGTGGCGTTCGAGAACATCAAAAAGGGCACCAGCCAGCACCTGGTTCGTTCGCTGATGCTGACCCCGGAGTACGCCGAAGGGCAGGTGATCGTGACGGACATGACCAGCCGTATGCAGGTGGTGGTAGAGCGGGTGGAGCCCCCGGTCGAGGCCAAGTAGCCGCATGACCGGCCTACAGACTCACCGCCCTCTTGGTGCACGGCGCTGGCCCTGTAGGAGCGGGTTTACCCGCGAAGGGGCACCTCGACACTCAGAACATCTACGCACCTATGATGGATGCATATTTCCTAAATTTTGTATTTTAATTCCATTATTTATCTTTAAGGCCCATTTTTTTGTGGTTAAAATCCATCTGCAATCGTCTTGTTTTCATGGTCTTGGATGGAGGACAGCCCTAGATGCTGGATCTAAGCCTCAGCAAGCCTGCCGAAATCGTCAAACGCCTCTGTGAGCGCTTGCGCAGCGAACGGCTAGCGCAACGGCTGACGCAAGCGGAGGTCGCTGGACGAGCGGGAATTGCCACCAACACCGTATCCAGTCTGGAGGCAGGGCGCAGCGTCGGCTTCGAGAATCTGGTCCGGATCGCGATGGTGTTAGGGCGTGGACAAGAACTGGAACTGCTGTTCCAGCCTAGAGTGGAAAGTCTCGATGACTTGCAGCGGTACGAAGAGGCTGCCAAGCGTCAGCGTATAAAGCGCAGGCACGACCATGGCTGAGCGTGTGCGTGTCTATTACGAGGGATGGGGCGAGCGCTGGTTGTGGGGAACACTTGCATCCACCAAAGCTATCGCCGGTCGTCCGCAGATCGTTTTTGAGTACAGCGCCGATGCTCAGCAGCGCGGTTTGGAGCTGTCGTCATGGTGGGCCTTCCGGAAATAGAAGAGCCGTTTCTAACGGGAACGGGATTCCGCTGCGAAGCGTTCTTAGCGCTTGTACAAAGCTAACGTCCGTGGGCTGTGTTCACAATATCGTTGGCTGTAGGAAGGGGCTGTAAATGCGTGGCGCGCGGAGGGCACGACGCTTGTACAGTTGTGTTGATGAGATCGAGCGCCGCCCGCGCGGCGCTCGATATCCGCGACGCTGCAACTACCAAGACGAACGCCCAATAAAAAAGGCCACCTCTCGGCAGCCTTTCTTCAATGCTGATTCAACCTGGGAAAATCAATCCCAGCTCAAAGCCCCGCCGGTCTGATACTCGATAACCCGAGTCTCGAAGAAGTTCTTCTCCTTCTTCAAGTCCATGATCTCGCTCATCCATGGGAACGGGTTGTTGGTCCCCGGGTACTCTTCCTTCAGACCAATCTGGGTCAGGCGACGGTTGGCGATGAACTTGAGGTAGTCCTCCATCATCGCCGCGTTCATGCCCAGCACGCCGCGCGGCATGGTGTCACGGGCGTATTCGATCTCCAGCTGGGTCCCTTGCAGGATCATCTGAGTCGCTTCTTCCTTCATCGCCGCGTCCCACAGGTGCGGGTTCTCGATCTTGATCTGGTTGATCACGTCGATACCGAAGTTCAGGTGCATCGACTCGTCACGCAGGATGTACTGGAACTGCTCGGCAACGCCGGTCATCTTGTTGCGGCGACCCATCGACAGGATCTGGGTGAAGCCGCAATAGAAGAAGATGCCTTCCAGTACGCAGTAGTAGGCGATCAGGTTGCGCAGCAGCTCCTTGTCGGTCTCGACGGTGCCGGTGTTGAATTCCGGATCGGAGATGGCGCGGGTGTACTTCAGGCCCCAGGCGGCTTTCTTCGCGACCGATGGGATCTCGTGGTACATGTTGAAGATCTCGCCTTCATCCATGCCCAGCGACTCGATGCAGTACTGGTAGGCGTGGGTGTGGATCGCCTCTTCGAAGGCCTGGCGCAGGATGTACTGGCGGCACTCCGGGTTGGTGATCAGGCGGTACACGGCCAGGGCCAGGTTGTTGGCGACCAGCGAGTCGGCGGTGGAGAAGAAGCCGAGGTTGCGCATGACGATGCGGCGCTCGTCCTCGGTCAGGCCGTCCTGGCTCTTCCACAGGGCGATGTCGGCGGTCATGTTGACCTCTTGCGGCATCCAGTGGTTGGCGCAGCCGTCGAGGTACTTCTGCCAGGCCCAGTCGTACTTGAACGGTACCAGCTGATTGAGGTCGGCGCGGCAGTTGATCATGCGCTTTTCGTCAACGCGTACGCGGGCCGAGGAACCTTCCAGCTCGGCCAGGCCTTCGGCGATGTCGAGGTCGTTCAGGGCAGCCTTGGCACGCTTGACCGCCTCGGAGTCGTCGGCGGTGGCAGCACGGGCTTCCTGGGCAGCGGCGTCGCCGGCGCTGTCCAGTTTGTCGAGGGTGGCTGCGGCGTTGCCCTGTGGGGCGGCGGCGCCTTTGGCGGCGACTTCGCCGTCTTCCTTGTCGAATTCGTCCCAGCTCAGCATGGTCATTGGCTCCTGCTTGAGGGTCACCCTCGGGTAACCGGTTGGATAGTGAAAATGTGATGCCTGTACGCAAGGCCGTTACGGCGATAGGACAGCTCGAGAGGCTGACTCTCGTTTACATCTGAATGTGTTCTGGCATGTGCCTGGCCATGCCTCGGAAGGGGCCAGGGCGCGCGAACAAAAGGGCGCGAAGTATAACGGAATTCGCTCGGAATCGGGACGCGCAACACGTGCGGACGGGGTAATTTTTCGACCGGTTTTGCGCGCATCCGTTCACGTATCTCGTGTCGTTTTCCACGGGAGGAGAGTGTAGCGGCAAATGTCTGGGTCTACCACATGTAGCGTTGGAATATTTTTAGATCTACTAGATGTTGTGGTTCTACAGACGCAATCGCCGGCAAGCCGGCGTCTGCAGATACCTCGGAGGCCCGGGGTAGCTACCCAATGCCCGGCGGGCAACGCAGGGGGCAAGGTCTCTCGGTGACGCGGATACAAAAATGCCGCGCGGGGCGCCCGTGGGCACCCCGCGCGGCATCAGGCCTTACTGGCAGGCTTCGCAGTCAGGCTCGTCGATCGCGCAGGCCTTCGGCACTGGCGCAGGGCCGGCTGCCTGGACCGGGGCGCTGTCGCCACCGCTGGATACGGCGTTGAGCTTGCCGGTGTTGATGGTCGACTTCTCGGTGCTGGTCGCGGCCAGGGCACGGAGATAGTAGGTGGTCTTCAGACCACGGTACCAGGCCATGCGGTAGGTCACGTCCAGCTTCTTGCCCGAGGCGCCGGCGATGTACAGGTTCAGCGACTGGGCCTGGTCGATCCACTTCTGGCGACGGGAGGCGGCATCGACGATCCACTTGGTCTCGACTTCGAACGCGGTGGCGTACAGGTCCTTCAGCTCTTGCGGGATACGCTCGATCTGCTGAACCGAACCGTCGTAGTACTTCAGGTCGTTGATCATGACCGAGTCCCACAGGCCACGGGCCTTCAGGTCGCGGACCAGGTACGGGTTGATCACGGTGAACTCGCCCGACAGGTTCGACTTCACGTACAGGTTCTGGTAGGTCGGCTCGATGGACTGCGACACGCCGGTGATGTTGGCGATGGTCGCGGTCGGCGCGATGGCCATGATGTTCGAGTTACGGATACCTTTCTTGACGCGCTCGCGCACCGGGGCCCAGTCGAGGCTTTCTTCCAGGTTGACGTCGATGTACTTGGCGCCACGGGCCTCGATCAGGATCTGTTGCGAATCCAGCGGCAGGATGCCCTTGGACCACAGCGAACCCTGGAAGGTCTCGTACGCGCCGCGCTCGTCGGCCAGGTCGCAGGACGCCTGGATGGCGAAGTAGCTGACCGCTTCCATCGACTTGTCGGCGAACTCGACGGCAGCGTCGGAACCGTAAGGGATGTGCTGCAGGTACAGCGCATCCTGGAAGCCCATGATGCCCAGGCCGACCGGACGGTGCTTGAAGTTCGAGTTACGCGCTTGCGGCACCGAGTAGTAGTTGATGTCGATCACGTTGTCGAGCATGCGCACGGCGGTGTTCACGGTGCGTTGCAGCTTGGCGGTGTCCAGCTTGCCGTCGACAATGTGGTTCGGCAGGTTGATCGAGCCCAGGTTGCAGACCGCGATCTCGTCCTTGTTGGTGTTCAAGGTGATCTCGGTGCACAGGTTCGAGCTGTGGACCACGCCTACGTGCTGCTGCGGCGAACGCAGGTTGCACGGATCCTTGAAGGTCAGCCATGGGTGGCCGGTCTCGAACAGCATCGACAGCATCTTGCGCCACAGGTCTTTGGCCTGGACGGTCTTGAACACCTTGATCTTGTTGTACTCGGTCAGGGCTTCGTAGTACTCGTAGCGCTCTTCGAAGGCCTTGCCGGTCAGGTCGTGCAGGTCTGGCACTTCCGATGGCGAGAACAGGGTCCACTTGCCGTCGTCGAAGACGCGCTTCATGAACAGGTCAGGGATCCAGTTGGCGGTGTTCATGTCGTGGGTACGACGACGATCGTCACCGGTGTTCTTGCGCAGTTCGATGAACTCTTCGATGTCCAGGTGCCAGGTTTCCAGGTAGGCACAGACAGCGCCCTTGCGCTTGCCGCCCTGGTTGACCGCGACGGCGGTGTCGTTGACCACTTTGAGGAACGGTACGACGCCCTGGGACTTGCCGTTGGTGCCCTTGATGTAGGAGCCCAGCGCACGCACCGGAGTCCAGTCGTTGCCCAGGCCACCGGCGAATTTCGACAGCATGGCGTTGTCGTGGATCGCGTGGTAGATGCCCGACAGGTCGTCCGGAACGGTGGTCAGGTAGCAGCTCGACAGCTGCGGACGCAGGGTGCCGGCGTTGAACAGGGTCGGGGTCGAAGCCATGTAGTCGAAGGACGACAACAGGTTGTAGAACTCGATCGCACGGGCTTCCTTGTCTTTCTCTTCCAGCGCCAGGCCCATGGCCACACGCATGAAGAACACCTGCGGCAGCTCGAAGCGCACGCCATCCTTGTGGATGAAGTAGCGATCGTAAAGGGTCTGCAGGCCCAGGTAGGTGAATTGCTGGTCACGCTCGTGGTCGATGGCCTTGCCCAGTTTTTCCAGGTCGTAGTTGGCCAGTGCCGGATCCAGCAGTTCGAACTC
This sequence comes from Pseudomonas sp. HD6422, assembly GCF_025377065.1. Lineage (NCBI taxonomy): Bacteria > Pseudomonadati > Pseudomonadota > Gammaproteobacteria > Pseudomonadales > Pseudomonadaceae > Pseudomonas > Pseudomonas sp. HD6422. Next base: position 62,691 of record NZ_JAHWIW010000018.1, read on the forward strand.
GATACCTTTGGCCACGTAGGCCGGCAGGGCCTTGGCGTACAGGTCGGCCATCTCGTGGTGGGTGGCGCTGTCGGCCACGCCCAGGAAGCCCAGGCCTTCGGCACGCAGGGTGTCCATCAGCAGGCGGGCGGTGACGAACGAGTAGTTCGGCTCGCGCTCGACCAGGGTACGGGCGGTCATCACCAGGGCGGTGTTGACGTCCTTCAAGGCCACGCCGTCGTACAGGTTCTTCAGGGTGTCGCGCTGGATCAGGCCGCCATCGACTTCGGCCAGGCCTTCGCAGGCTTCGCTGATGATGGTGTTCAGGCGGGCCATGTCGAGCGGCGCCAGGCTGCCGTCGGCCAGGGTGATGCGAATGCTCGGGTGCGGCTCGACCACGCTGTCGGTGGCGACGCGGGTGGCGCGCTCCTTGGCGCGTTGCTCGCGGTAGATCACGTAGTCGCGAGCGACCTTCTGCTCGCCGGCGCGCATCAGGGCCAGTTCGACCTGGTCCTGGATTTCTTCGATGTGGATGGTGCCACCCGATGGCATGCGACGCTTGAACGTGGCAGTGACCTGCTCGGTCAGGCGCGCGACGGTGTCGTGGATGCGCGACGAGGCAGCGGCGGTGCCGCCTTCAACTGCGAGGAACGCCTTGGTGATGGCCACGGTGATCTTGTCGTCGGTATAGGGGACGACAGTGCCGTTGCGCTTGATCACGCGCAGTTGGCCAGGGGCGGTGGCAGCCAGATCCTGATGGGCATCGGCGGCCTGCGGCACCTTGGCCTGCGAGTTCTCGCGAGTTGTGTCGGTTTGCATGGGTGGGTGTCTCCACAGTTTCTATATTGTTCAGGCGCGTTGTGCGCGCCCACCGTTCCGTCCACTTGCTCGATGGCCAGCCGGGGGATGCGGCATGTACGCGCATCCACCCGCTCGGGCGTACCGACTTCGGGACAGATCAGGAATGAGGGGCAAAAAACCTGCCGCTCCCTGGCCGAAGTCAAATGCTGTCGGGACCGGACAGGGCCGGGCCAAAAGCTGTTGCTCTTAATGCTTCCGCTGGAGCGGTTTGGCTGACGGAACCACGTAAAACCTTGCGAGAAATTTCGCTTGAATTTCTCCGCCGGCTGGTGTTGGCGATGGTGAGCCAAACCCAATATCTAGTGGTTCGTTGCGATAGGGATACAAGATAATGCGGTCTTGGGGCCTTTGCAAGGCAATCGCCTGTGGATAACTTGTGCGTACTTTGTGAGTGAAGAGTGGGTATTCGCTGTAGGCCTTGTACCAAGAGGTTTGCGCTATTTTTCTCTGCTTCGTCGAGCCAGTGCAGTTTTTTTCGGGCGCGAACCCTATCACAAAAAACGGTTCAGTCGAGGGGGCCGTGCGGCGGCTTGGCAGTGCCCTGGGCAGCCCTTAGTATCCTGGGCATATATTGCTCTTTGGTTAAACGATCATCGTCGCTTGTGCTGGGCCCTTCGCGGGTAAACCCGCTCCTACAGGTACTGCGCCGTTCCCAGCGGGCGGTGACCATCCTGTAGGAGCGGGTTTACCCGCGAAGGGGCCAGCACCGGCAATAGAACAACAAAAGGCACGAAGCCATGGCGCACCCCGCACCCCGCATCCTCATCGTCGAAGACGACCCCCGCCTGGCCGAGCTCACCGCCGAGTACCTGCAGGCCAACGCCTTCGAGGTGACCATCGAGCACGATGGTGCCCGCGCCGTGCGCCGGATCCTCGACAGCCAGCCCGACCTGGTGGTGCTCGACCTGATGCTCCCCGGCGAGGACGGTCTGAGCATCTGCCGACGGGTCCGCGGCCAGTATCCCGGGCCGATTCTCATGCTCACCGCCCGCAGCGATGAACTCGACCAAGTGCAGGGCCTGGACCTGGGCGCTGACGACTATGTGTGCAAACCGGTGCGTCCGCGCCTGCTGCTGGCGCACATCCAGGCCTTGCTGCGGCGCAGCGAACCGGCCCAGGCCAGGGAGCAGGCGCTGGCCTTCGGCGCACTGCGCATCGACAGCCGCTTGCGCGAGGCCTGGTTGGGCGAGCAGCCGATCGAGCTCACCGGAGCCGAATTCGACCTGCTCTGGCTGCTGGCCATCAATGCTGGCAAGGTGCTCTCGCGCGAGCAGATCTTCACCGCGCTGCGTGGCGTCGGCTATGACGGCCAGGACCGCTCCATCGATGTGCGAATCTCGCGCATCCGCCCGCGCATCGGCGACGACCCGGACCACCCACGGCTGATCAAGACCCTGCGCGGCAAGGGCTACCTGTTCGTCGGCGATGCCCCATGAACAACTCGATCTTCCTGCGTATCTATGGCGGCATGCTCGCCGTGCTGGTGCTGGTCGCCTTGCTGGGTGTGCTCAGCCTGCACCTGGTCAACGAAGTGCGTACGGCCCAACACCGCGAACGCCTGGCCCAGGGGACCTTCAGCCTGATGGCTGACAACCTGGCGCAGCAGAACGACACCGAGCGCAAGCGCTCGCTGCTGATGTGGAAACGGCTGCTCGGTGTGCCGCTGGCGCTGCAGCCGATGTCGGCGCGCAGCCTCGATGGCGGACAGCGCGCCCGCCTGAATCGTGGCCAGGTGGTGGTGCTGGAGACCGGGCCGCATGCCGTGACGGTCCTGCGCAAGGTCGGCCAACAGGACCTGTTGCTGGTGGCGCAGATCAAGCAGGTGAGCGAGCAGTTGGCCCGCGCTACGTTGTACCTGCTGGCCGACGAGCTGGTGCGCTACCCGGTGACCGAGCAGCAGCAACGCCTGGCGCAGCTCCGCCAGAGCAAGGGTTTCGGCTTCGGCGTGGCCCTGACGCGGCTGGAGCGGGTCGGCCTGGACGATGATCAGCGACGGCGGGTGGAGGAGGGCGACACGGTCATGGCCCTGGGCCCGGAAGGTGATGCCGTGCGCGTGTTCGCAGGCCTGCCGGGCTCGCCCTGGGTGCTGGAAATCGGGCCGCTGCAGCCGCTCAACCCCTATCCGCCGCAGCTGTTGATCCTCATCACGTTCCTCGGCCTGTGTCTGATCGGCCTGGTGGTGTACTTGCTGGTGCGGCAACTGGAACGGCGGGTGTCGGGCCTGGAGATCGCTGCCACGCGCATCGCCCAAGGTAGCCTGGATACCCGCGTGCCCGCGGGCGATGCCGACTCGGTAGGGCGCCTGGCCGCAGCCTTCAACCGGATGGCCGAGCACCTGCAACGTTCACTGAACATGCAGCGCGAGCTGGTGCGGGCGGTGTCCCACGAGTTGCGCACGCCAGTGGCGCGGTTGCGTTTCGGCCTGGAGATGATCGAAAGCGCAACTTCCGACCAGACCCGCGCCAAGCACCTCGCCGGCATGGATGGGGATATCCAGGACCTCGACCGGTTGGTCGACGAGATGCTCACCTACGCCCGGCTGGAGCAGGGCGCACCAGCGCTGAAGTTCGAGCGGGTCGATCTCGATGCCTTGTTCGATCGGGTGATCGACGAGCTGGCCCCGCTCAATGCTCAGGTCCGGCTGCTGCGTGGCAGTTGCCAGGCCCATGGCAGCGAGCCGGCCTGGGTCGAGGCCGAGCCACGTTACCTGCACCGTGCCCTGCAGAATCTGGTCAGCAACGCCTTGCGCCATGCCCGCAGCGAGGTGCGCCTGAGCTATCAGTTGGGCCAGCAGCGTTGCCGGATCGATGTGCAGGACGACGGCCCGGGTATACCTGAAGGCTTCTGGGACCGGATCTTCACGCCCTTCACCCGCCTCGACGACAGCCGTACCCGTGCCTCCGGTGGGCACGGCCTGGGCCTGTCTATCGTGCGGCGGATCATCTATTGGCACGCCGGTCGTGCTTCGGTGGGGCGCAGTGCCGAGCTGGGAGGCGCTTGTTTCAGCCTCGACTGGCCCCGCGAGCAGGCGTCGGCCTAGAGGCTAAACGCTGACCAGGCTGAGCAGGTGGCCGTCGTGCACGTTGAACTGGGCCTGCAACTCGACGCCGTAGCGCCATTCTGGCGACAGGTCGGTGAGCAGGCGCAGGCGCGCCTGGCCGTCTGCGCACCACGTCAGCACTTCGGCATGTTCGAAGTAGAAGCGCTGGCGGGTCAGGGGATAGAGGGCCTTGAACAGGCTTTCCTTGAGCGAGAAGGTCAAGGTGACGGCCATGGCCAGTTGGCTGTGGTCCAGGCGTTCGACCTCCGCTGGCGTGAGGATTTCGCCCAGCAGCCGCTCGGCCCGGGCTTCGTCGAGCAGTGCCTCCTGGTCCAGACCCAGGCCCCGGCAACTGCCCTCGGCGGCAACCACGGCGGCAGCCCAGCCCTTGCCATGGGTGATCGAGCCGTGGATACCCGCCGGCCAGATCGGTGCGCGATCCTCGTCGGTGCCCGGGACGTAATCGCGACCATCCAGGCGCTGCAGGGCGGCGCGGGCACAGACACGCCCGGCCAGATACTCGGCCTGGCGCTTGGCCACCGAGCGCTGCAGGCTGGTGCTGGGCGTGATGCCGGCGCGTTGGAAGTCGTCGGCGGCCAGGTGGGCCGGGTCGAAGCCGCAACTGACCAGCACTGCACCGGGCAGTGGCTGGGGCAGTGGCCAATGGTACTGGAGCGGGGAACAGCAAGCGGGGAGTGTGTTCATGGCGGTTATTGTGCCAGCCGTGGGGCTGCAAGGCAGCCCCGGCAAGGTTCAGTCGAACGCCTGTTTGAAGAAGGCCTGCATGTCCGCCCAGGACTTCTCGTCCGCTTCTTTGTTGTAGCCGATGTCCGGTCCGCCATGCTCGCCGTGGCTCAGGCGGTCGGCATCCGGGTTGCTGAAGCCGTGCTTGGAGCCGGGTAGGCTGACGAACCGATAGTCGACCTTCGCGGCATCCATTTCCGCCTTGAAGGCTGCAACCTGCTGTTCGGTAACCATGCTGTCCGCCGCCCCATGTTCCACCAGGATCTTGGCCCTGACCACGCCAGGCTTGGCTGGGGTCTGGGTGGCCAGGGCGCCATGGAAGCTCACCACACCGTCGAGCTTCTCGCCCCGGCGTGCGGCATCCAGTACCACCTTGCCGCCGAAGCAATAGCCAATGGCACCCAGTTGGTGCTTGTTGGTGTTGGGTTGCAGCTTGAGCAAATCCAGCCCGGCGTCGAAACGCCTGGCTGCCGCTTGCGGGTCTTTCAACGCCGCGGCCATGAATGCCTGGGCATCGGCAGGGTGCTCGGTGTTCTTGCCGTCGCCGTACATGTCGATCGCCAGCGCGTTGTAGCCAAGTGCGGCGAGGTCGCGGGCGCGGCGCTTGGCGTAGTCGTTCAGCCCCCACCATTCATGCACCACGACGATACCGGGGCGTTTGCCCTCGATGGCGTCGTCGTAGGCGTAGTAGCCGATCAGCGCGTTGCCGTCGGCGTCCTGGTAGCGGATTTCGCGGGTCTGCACCGCCGCCTGGGCGAGCGGGACGAGGCAAATCAGGGTCAAGGCCAGCAGGGCACGCATGTTCACGCTCCAGGTTCGGTAAAAGTCGACGGTCGTTTCGTTCAGCCAAGGTTCAGCCGGGGTTCAGCCGCGGTTCAGGGGGCCTTCCTTACTCTAGCTTCACACACAGACATCGCCCACTACGGAGTGCCAACCATGAAAACCCTGTCCTCATTGATCGCCGCCCTGGCCGTTTGCGCCGCTGGCATGACCCCCGCCCAGGCCGCCGACGACAATTTCGCCAGCCTGACCTACGGCCAGACCAGCGACAAAGTGAAGAAGTCCGGTCTGCTGCAGCGCAATACCGACAACCTGAACGCCGACGGCATCATCGGCAAGGACGATACCTGGGGCGTGCGCGTCGGTAAGATCAATGACGAACGCCGCTACTACATGACCTACGACAACGTCTCCGGTGACCACAGTGGCCTCAAGTTGCGCCAGGAAAACCTGCTCGGCAGCTACGATGTGTTCCTGCCGGTAGGCGACACCACCAAGCTGTTCGGCGGCGGCACCGCCGGTATCACCAAGCTGACCCAGGACTCGCCCGGCATGAGCCGTGACAAAGACTATGGCTATGCGGTCGGCCTGCAGGCCGGTGTGATTCAGGAGATCACCGACAAAGCCTCGGTAGAGCTGGGCTATCGTTACCTGCGCAGCAACGCCGCCACCGAAGTGGGCGAGCACGGTGGGCCCAAGGCTGGCACCCTGCGTCTGACCAGCAGCGCGCAAACTTACCTGTCGGCCAACTACAAGTTCTGAGCCGCTTCACAGGGTAATCTGTAGAGGCCTGAATGCCGGTGAGCCGGCTGCGAGGCTTCTACAGGCCATTATGAAAGGAGAATGGCATGAAATTGCTGGTGGTCGAGGATGAAGCCCTGCTGCGCCATCACCTCTATACCCGACTCGGCGAAAGTGGCCACGTGGTGCAGGCGGTGGGCGATGCCGAAGAGGCGCTGTACCAGGCCGGGCAATACCATTTCGACCTCGCCGTGATCGACCTGGGCTTGCCCGGCATGAGCGGCCTGGAGCTGATCGGCCAGTTGCGCAGCCAGGACCAGACCTTTCCCATCCTCATTCTCACTGCCCGCGGCAACTGGCAGGACAAGGTCGAAGGCCTGGCGGCCGGTGCCGACGACTATCTGGTCAAACCCTTCCAGTTCGAAGAGCTGGAGGCGCGGCTGAACGCCTTGCTGCGTCGCTCCAGCGGATTCACCCAGTCGACCATCGCCGCCGGCCCACTGCTGCTGGACCTCAACCGCAAGCAGGCGACGTTGGATGAGCAGCCATTGGCGCTGACCGCCTACGAATACCGCATCCTCGAGTACCTCATGCGCCATCACCAGCAGGTCGTGGCCAAGGACCGCCTGATGGAGCAGCTCTATCCCGATGACGAGGAGCGTGATCCCAACGTCATCGAAGTGCTGGTCGGTCGCTTGCGGCGCAAACTCGAGGGTGAGCACGGTTTCAAGCCCATCGACACGGTCCGTGGCATGGGCTACCTGTTCACCGAGCGCTGCCGATGATCCGCTCGCTACGCGTACGCCTGATGCTGGCCGGCACCGTGTTGGCGCTGTTGTTCATGCTGGCCATGCTGCCGGCACTGCAGAAGGCGTTCAGCCTGGCCTTGCAGGAGTCGATCGAGCAGCGCCTGGCCTCGGACGTGACCACGCTGATTTCCGCCGCGCGTATCGAGCATGCCCAACTGCAGATGCCCGAAACGCTCCCGGACGAGCGCTACAACCTGCCCTATACCGGCCTGCTCGGCTACATCTTCGACCGCGACGGGCAATTGGTGTGGCGCTCGAAGGCCACCGTCGACAAGCACATCAACTATCGCCCCCGCTACGATGGGCGTGGCAACGAGTTCGCACGCATTCACCAGGACGATGGCGAGGAATTCTTCGTCTACGACGTCGAGGTCAAATTGCTCGGTGGGCAAAGCGCAGCCTACAGCATCGTCGCCCTGCAGCCGGTGCGCGAATACGAACACACGCTCCAGGGCCTGCGCGACGACCTCTACCTGGGGTTTGGCGCCGCGTTGCTGACCTTGCTGGCGCTGCTCTGGGCGGGACTGACCTGGGCCTTGCGCTCGTTGCGCCGGCTCAGTGTGGAGCTGGACGAAGTCGAGTCCGGGGCCCGCGATGGCTTGAGCCGCGAACACCCGCGTGAGTTGTTGCGCCTGACCGGCTCGCTGAACCGCCTGTTGCACAGCGAGCGTGAACAGCGTCAACGCTACCGGGATTCGCTCGGCGATCTGGCTCACAGTCTGAAAACCCCGCTGGCGGTCTTGCAGGGGGTGGGTGAAAGCATGGGCCAGCGCGGCGCAGAGCGGGAGCAGGCGCGGGTTCTGCAGACCCAGATCGAGCGCATGAGCCAGCAAATCGACTACCAGCTCCAACGCGCCAGCTTGCGCAAGAGCGGCCTGGTGCGTCATTCGGTGCAACTGCGTCCGGTGCTCGACAGCCTGTGCAACACGTTGAGCAAGGTCTATCGCGACAAGCGCGTGCAGGTCGACATCGAGGTGCCGCAACAGGCCCAGGTGCCGATGGAGCGCGGCGCACTGTTGGAACTGCTCGGCAACCTCCTGGAAAACGCCTACCGACTGAGCCTGGGGCAAGTGCGCGTAAGTTTGGAGCAAGCCCCTGGCCGGCTGGTGCTGGCGGTGGAGGATGACGGGCCGGGCGTGCCGGTCGACCAGCGCGAACGGATTCTCGAACGCGGCGAGCGGCTGGACCGGCAGCATCCGGGGCAGGGTATTGGCCTGGCAGTGGTCAAGGATATCGTCGAGAGCTATGACGCCCAGTTGAGCCTGGAGGATTCGCCGCTGGGCGGGGCGGCGTTCCGCATCACCTTTCACCTGGATTGATTCCTACCCTTAACGACCCGGGCCTGTCGGGCGGAATCCCGCCATCTGCCCTGTACCAATTCCGCCATCGGGCGGAAATCCGCCACATCTTCTCCAGTAAATCGCCCTGTCTCGGGGCATTTTCCCCTTGTAAATAAGGCCTCTGCACCCTCGATGGGCATTTTGGCATCGCCCTTGCTATCTCTCTGGCAGAGGCCTGCCCAGGCAGCTCGAACACAACGACAAATCCCCCCAAGTGCAGGGGGGTTAGCGATTCAGGTGCCGCCACCCTGGGAAGGGTGAAACCGGCACACTTGAGGAAAATCAGCCATGACGACTCGTCAGCCGCTTTACAAATCTCTGTATGTCCAGGTGTTGCTCGCCATCACCATCGGCATCCTGCTCGGCCACTTCTATCCCGAAACCGGCGTCGCCCTGAAACCGCTGGGTGATGGTTTCGTCAAACTGATCAAGATGGTCATCGCGCCCATCATCTTCTGTACCGTGGTCAGCGGCATCGCTGGCATGCAGAGCATGAAGTCGGTCGGCAAGACCGGCGGCTACGCGCTGCTGTACTTTGAAATCGTCTCCACCATCGCCCTGATCATCGGCCTGGTCGTGGTCAACGTGATCAAGCCAGGCGCTGGCATGCACATCGACGTCAGCACCCTGAACGCCAGTAGCGTGGCCGCCTATGCCGCCGCCGGCGCGCAGCAGACCACGGTCGGCTTCCTGCTCAACGTCATCCCCAACACTGTGGTCGGCGCCTTCGCCAACGGCGATATCCTGCAAGTGCTGATGTTCTCGGTGCTGTTCGGCTTCGCCCTGCACCGCCTGGGCAGCTACGGCAAGCCGGTGCTGGACCTGATCGACCGCTTCGCCCATGTCATGTTCAACATCATCAACATGATCATGAAGCTGGCTCCGGTCGGTGCATTCGGTGCCATGGCCTTCACCATCGGCCAGTACGGCGTGGGTTCGCTGGTGCAACTGGGCTACCTGATGGCCTGCTTCTACATCACCTGCCTGCTGTTCGTGCTGGTGGTGCTGGGCGGTATCTGCCGTGCCCACGGCTTCAGCGTAATCAAGCTGATTCGCTACATCCGTGAAGAACTGCTGATCGTGCTGGGGACCTCCTCGTCGGAATCGGCCCTGCCACGCATGCTGGCCAAGATGGAGCGCCTGGGCGCGAAGAAGTCGGTGGTCGGCCTGGTGATTCCGACCGGTTATTCGTTCAACCTCGACGGTACCTCGATCTACCTGACCATGGCTGCAGTGTTCATCGCCCAGGCCACCGACACGCCGATGGACATCACCCATCAGATCACCCTGCTGCTGGTGCTGTTGGTGGCCTCCAAGGGTGCTGCGGGCGTGACCGGTTCGGGCTTCATCGTCCTGGCCGCTACCCTGTCGGCCGTCGGTCACCTGCCGGTTGCCGGCCTGGCGCTGATCCTGGGTATCGACCGCTTCATGTCCGAAGCCCGCGCCCTGACCAACCTGGTCGGCAACGCTGTGGCCACCGTGGTCGTGGCCAAGTGGGTGAAAGAGATGGACGACGACAAGCTGGCCTCCGAGTTGGCTTCCGGTGGTGCGCCGCTGGAGCTGAACGTGCCGACCGATGACCTGGGTGTCGCAGAGGTCCCGGTTCGTTGATCGTATTGCAGTGCTGAAGAAGGCGACCCTCGGGTCGCCTTTTTCATGTCTGGGAGTCTTTCAACGGCGCATCGGGCCCTTTCGCGGGCTTACCCGCGAATGAGGCCGATCATTCGACGCGGGTCTCGCCGCTGTACACCAGGATCTCCCGGCACCGCCGGCACAGATAGCGCCGTCCTTGGCGCACCAGCTTGTGGCGCTGGGCGGTGAAAGGGAAATCGCTTTCCGGGCACGGACAGCGATAGATGTAGCGGGTCACCACGCGCCGCTGGACTTCATAGTTATGGCAACGATTTGGCGGCAGTTCGTACACCCCGCGCATGATCAGCTGCCATTCCTCGCCATGGGCCTGGATGCGCTCGCCGAACAATTGATGGGCCACCAGGTGCGCCACTTCATGGGCCACGGTCTGGCGCAGGAAGTCTTCCTGGTTGTCGCGGTACAGCTGTAGATTGAAACGCAGCAGGTTCTCGTGCAGGTGCGCGACGCCAGCTTTCTGGCCGCGTAGCTTGAAGCTGATTTCCGGGCGCGGGAACGGGCGTTTGAAGAAGGCTTCGGCTTGCTGGTAACAGGTTTCGACGCGTTGCTTGAGCAGCTCGGGCATGGCGGGGTAGTTCTCCTCGGTCGGCAATTATGCCGCAAGCTCCCGTCACCTGCCGAGCCGCTGGTCAGCGCACAGTCAAAGGCCGCTTTGCAGCGGCCCCTGGCATGATGCTCCAGTGTCGGTCGATCTGTTCTGTACAACGCTAGTTGGTATAGACGGGCCCCACGCCCAGTCCCCAGATGATCACGGTCGCGGCCATGATCGCCACCAGTACCACCAGCCCCACTGCCAGCACCGAGCTGGAAAACAGGAAGCCTTCATCCGATGGAATGTTCATGAAGGTCGGCAAGCCGACATACAGCAGGTACACGGTGTAGCAGATGGCTGCGGTACCGACCACCATGCCCAACCACAGGTGCGGGTAAAGCGCTGCGAGCCCGCCGAGGAACAGTGGGGTGGCGGTGTAGGTGGCGAAAGCGATGCACTGGGCCATGGATGGGTTCGCGTCATAGGTACGCGCCATCCAGTGGATGAACGCCCCCATCACCGCCACGCCGGCGAGCATCGCCAGATAGGACATGATGCTCATCCACAGCGCGCTCTCCATGGTCAGCATCACCGCTGGCCGTTCGCCGATCACCCAGCCCACCTGGGTCGTGCCGATAAACGCGGAGACGGCAGGGATCGCCGCCAAAATCAAAGTATGGGTCAGGTACATGTGGCTGATGCTTTCTTCCTCGCCACGAATCTCCCGCCACTCCTGATCCGGATGGGTAAACAGCCCCACTACGTGATGAATCATGCCGGTCACTCCTCTCAGTGTTGCCAATCGCCCCCCACATGGAGCGCAAGCGGCCCGAGGCCAGGACACCGATACAAAGCGGTAATGTGGCCTTATGAGGCAGTATAGGAAGCCGTACCCGGCACAAACCCGGCTTTTTAGAGCAAATTGCGCTGTCAGCGCTCGGTCTGATTCCCTTGAAGTCTTTGACGGAATGCCTACAGCATCGTGCCGTTTGTGCGTAAAATACCCGCCTTTTGTCACACCTCGCGGATTCAAGCGCTATGGGCACCCTCTCGGTCAACCAGAACAAACTGCAAAAACGCCTGCGTCGTCTCGCCGGCGAAGCCATCACCGACTACAACATGATCGAGGATGGTGACAAGGTCATGGTCTGCCTGTCCGGCGGCAAGGACAGCTACACCATGCTCGACGTTCTGTTGCACCTGCAGAAGGTGGCACCGATCAAGTTCGACATCGTCGCCGTGAACATGGACCAGAAGCAGCCAGGCTTCCCCGAGCACGTGCTGCCGGCGTACCTGAAGGAACTGGGTGTCGAGTACCACATCGTCGAGAAGGACACCTATTCGGTGGTCAAGGAACTGGTGCCGGAGGGCAAGACCACCTGCTCGCTGTGCTCGCGTCTGCGTCGCGGCACCCTGTACACCTTCGCCGACGAGATCGGTGCGACCAAGATGGCCCTGGGGCACCACCGCGACGACATCGTCGAGACGTTCTTCCTCAACATGTTCTTCAACGGCTCGCTCAAGGGCATGCCGCCGAAGCTGCGTGCCGACGATGGCCGCAACGTGGTGATCCGCCCGCTGGCGTATTGCAGCGAAAAGGACATCCAGGCCTATTCGGACATGAAGGAATTCCCGATCATCCCATGCAACCTGTGCGGCTCCCAGGAAAACCTGCAGCGTCAGGTGGTCAAGGACATGCTGGTCGAGTGGGAGCGCAAGCATCCGGGCCGTACCGAGAGCATCTTCCGCGCCTTGCAGAACGTCGCGCCGTCGCAACTGGCCGACCGCAACCTGTTCGACTTCACCAGCCTGAAGATCGACGAGAGCGCCACCCCGCGCTTCCTCGACGTACTGAACATCTGAGCCCATGCGCGACTACCAGTGGCTGCATGAATACTGCCTGAACCGCTTCGGCTCGGCCCAGGCCCTCGAGGCCTTCCTGCCGCAGCCGCGCACCGCGGCGCAGTTACGTGACATCAGCGATGATCGCTATCTGTCGACCTTGGCCCTGCGCGTGTTCCGCGCCGGGCTCAAGCACAGTCTGGTGGATGCCAAGTGGCCGGCGTTCGAGCAGGTGTTCTTTGGCTTCGATCCGGAGAAGGTGGTGCTGATGGGGGCCGAGCATCTGGAGCGGCTGATGCAGGACGAGCGCATCATCCGCCACCTGGGCAAGCTCAAGAGCGTGCCGCGCAACGCCCAGATGGTCCTCGACGTGGCCAAGGAAAACGGCAGCTTCGGTGCATTCATTGCCGATTGGCCGGTGACCGACATCGTCGGCCTGTGGAAGTACCTGGCCAAGCATGGCAATCAGCTGGGTGGGCTGTCGGCGCCACGCTTCCTGCGCATGGTCGGCAAGGATACCTTCATCCCTACCGAGGACATGGCGGCTGCGCTGATCGCGCAGAAGGTGATCGACAAGCAACCCACCAGCCAGCGCGACCTGGCGCTGGTGCAGCAGACGTTCAACCAGTGGCACGAAGAGAGCGGGCGACCGCTGTGCCAGTTGTCGGTGATGCTGGCGCATACCGTCAACTATTGAGTCCTGTGTCGTCTTCTTCGCGGGCAAGCCCGCGAAGAAACTAACTCCCTTCGCCCGCCATGCGCCGCTCGAACTGGAACTTCCAGCGCACGTACAGCAACCCGCTGACGAACAACCCCAGGCTGACCAGCACCTCGACCCAGCCAAACAAGGCCCGTGCCGGATCGAACGCCGCCAGCACGCCTTTGATGAAGTAGATGTTCACCACGAAGCAGGTCCAGGCATGTGCCCGGGCGCTGCCTATCAGCATGCCGGGCAGCAACAGCACCAAGGGCACCAGCTCGATCGCCAGGATCACCTCGACCCGTGCACCGTGCAGGTTGGCGAACCAGAGGTTGTTCACCACCAACAGGGCGATCAGGCCCAGGAAGAACGCCAGACTCAGCGCCCGTGTCAGGCGCAGTCGCGGTGCCAGCCACTCCAGCGCCGGCAACACCTTGGGCTTTCTAGCCACGCGCGGCCTCCAGGGCCTTGGCGGTGTTCGCAAGGCGTTGGCCCAAGGCGCGGCACAGGGCGATTTCATGCGGGTCCAGTTCACGTTTGCCGTCGGCCCCGGCGTGGTGGCTGGCACCATAGGGTGTGCCGCCACCGCGGGTCTCGAGCAAGGCCGATTCGCTGTACGGCAGACCCATCACCAGCATGCCGTGGTGCATCAGCGGCAGCATCATCGACAGCAGGGTGGTTTCCTGGCCACCGTGCAGGCTGGCAGTGGAGGTGAACACCCCGGCCGGTTTGCCCACCAGTTCGCCCCCCAGCCACAGGCTGCTGGTGCCATCGAGGAAGTATTTGAGTGGCGCCGCCATGTTGCCGAAACGGGTCGGACTACCCAGCACCAGGCCGGCGCAGTGACGCAGATCGTCGAGAGTAGCGTAAAGCGCACCGCTGGCCGGGATATCCGGCGCGACTGCCTCGCACTCGGTGGATATCGCCGGCACGGTGCGCAGGCGCGCTTCCAGACCGGCCATTTCAATGCCGCGGGCGATGTGCCGGGCCATCTCGCTGGTCGAGCCGTGACGGCTGTAATACAGCACCAGGATGTAGGGTTCGCTCATGGCAGCAGCTCCAGGACTTTCTCCGGCGGACGACCGATCACGGCCTTGTCACCGGCCACCAGGATGGGGCGCTCGATGAGCTTGGGGTGTTCGACCATGGCAGCGATGAGTTGCGCGTCGCTCAGCGCCGGGTCGGCCAGGTTCAGTGCCTTGTATTCGTCCTCGCCGGTGCGCAGCAACTGGCGCGGGGCGATGCCCAGCTTGGCGAGCAGCGCCTTGAGGGTGGGGGCGTCGGGCGGGGTTTCGAGGTAGCGCACGATGGTCGGCGTCAGGCCACGGGCTTCGAGCAGTTCCAGCGCGCCGCGGGATTTGGAGCAGCGCGGGTTATGATAGAGCGTCAGGTCGGTCATGTCGGTTCGCATCCAGCGGGGTGTGGCGGCTATTCTAACCATTGCGACTGACCCTTTCGCTTGAAACTTCGAGAAGGATTGACCCATGGCAAGGCGTTTGGCAGCAGTATTGGCCATCACCGCGAGCCTGTTGCTCGGTGGTTGCGGTGCCGACTACGGCGTGGACCAGCACGGCAACACGGTAAAGGCCGAACAGATCGACGGGCACTGGCTGGTGCTCAACTATTGGGCGGAATGGTGCGGTCCGTGCCGGACCGAGATTCCCGAACTGAACACCGCAGCCAAGCAGTGGGAGGGGCAAGGCATCAAGGTGGTGGGGGTGAACTTCGATGGCTTGCAGGGCCAGGACCTGAAACAGGCTGCCGACACCCTGGGCATCGGTTTCACCGTGCTCGCCCAGGACCCGGCCGAGCGCTACGACCTGCCGCGCAGCGAGGCGCTGCCGGTGACCTACATCATCGATGACAAGGGCAAGGTGCGTGAGCAACTGATGGGCGAGCAGACCCTGGAAGGGCTGCAGGCCAAGATCAAGGCGCTCAAGGGGGCCTGAAAGCTTTAAGCTGCAAGCTGCAAGCTGCAAGCTTTAAGAAAGAGCGGACCGAGCTCCGATCCGCTTCTTCTTGCAGCTTGTGGCTTGCAGCTTGCAGCTTCTCTCAGCCTTCTTCAGGCCAGAACCGCAGCGGTTTACCCGTGGCCGGCCAGAAGCGCAATTGCTCGGTTGGCGATACATCCCAGCGCTGCACGGTTTCCAAGGCCTGCAGGAAGCGTGCTTCCTGTTCCATCAACGCCGGGGCGCAGAGCTTGCGGGTCTTGCCGACCTTGCCGAAGCTCAGATGCTCGCCGTCCAGGGTGTAGGACGCGAACCAGTGGTTGCAGCCGCCATTGCCGTACGCGCGGCCATCGCTGTCCAGGGTCAGGGTCAGGTGGCTGTAATCGATCAGCGGACGTTCGCCGATCCACTCCAGCACGTAACTGCGCTCCTGCTCGAGCTTGGACGGTTCGGCAGCGCAGCCGAGCAGGCCAGTGGCGATCAGCGCGCCGGTCAGGACATGCTTCACTTGGCGCTCTCCTGGCAACGAGGACACAGGTGTTTTTCACCTTGGCTGGCCCAGCCCAGTTCGGCGATGCGCGCGGTCGCGGCCGGCTGACGGGCTTTTTTCCCGAGCTTGGCGTCGACGGCGAATTCGAAGTCCAGCAGCGCTTCGCAGCTGTCGCAGGCGACCTGCCAGTTGAGGATCTCCAGCTCGTTGAACACCGGGCCCGTGGCCACGGCGACCCACTGACCCCGTGGGTTGATCAGGTGGCGCACGCTTTCCACGGTCAGGCGCATGGCCAGGTCCTTGCTGCCCTTGAGGGTGACCAGCAGGACGTCGCCCTTGTGCATCGAGCCACCATTGCCGGTGACCTGGTAGCGCCCTGGTACCAGTGCCCGGCACTCGATCAGGGTGTGTTGCGGATTGAAGAGGGTGTAACGGAAATCGTGCTCGACCATGGGTCCTCCAGAAATGCCGCGTATCCTAGCATCAACCTGTGACCAGATTCTGCGGTTTACCTGCCGCCCAGCGGATGATGTTGTCGAGCGTCGTGGCGGCGATCGCGTCCAGCGCTTCACGGGTGAGAAAGGCCTGGTGCGCAGTGACGATGACGTTGGGAAAGGTCAGCAGTCGGGCCAGCACATCGTCTTGCAATGGCAGGTCGGAGCGGTCCTCGAAGAACAGCTGCGCTTCCTCCTCATAGACGTCCAGGCCGAGGTAGCCGAGCTGGCCGCTTTTCAGCGCATCGATCAGCGCCGGGGTGTCGACCAGTGCGCCCCGACCGGTGTTGATCAGCATGGAACCAGGCTGCAGCTCGGCCAGGCTGCGGGCGTTGATCAGGTGCTTGGTCTGCTCGGTCAGTGGGCAGTGCAGGCTGATGATCCTGGACTGGCGCAGTAACTCGGGCAGTTCCAGGTAGCGTGCGCCAAGGGCCTGCAGCTCGGGATTGGGGTAGGGGTCGTAGGCCAGCAACTGGCAGCCGAACCCGGCCATGATGCGGGCGAAGGCCACACCGATCTGGCCGGTGCCGACCACGCCGACGGTCTTGCCGTGGAGGTCGAACCCGGTTAGCCCATGCAAGGTGAAGTCACCCTCGCGGGTGCGGTTGTAGGCGCGGTGCAGGCGTCGGTTCAGGGCCAGGATCAACGCCACGGCATGCTCGGCCACGGCATGCGGCGAGTAGGCAGGCACCCGCACCACGGCCAGGCCCAGGCGCTGCGCGGCCTCCAGGTCGACATGATTGTAGCCGGCCGAACGCAGGGCGATCAGCCGCGTGCCTCCGGCGGCCAGGCGCTCCAGTACCTGGGCGTCCAGTTCGTCATTGATGAACGCGCAGACGACCTCGTAGCCCAGGGCCAGCGCGGCGGTGTCGAGGGTCAGGCGGGCGGACTGGAAGTGCAGGTCCATTGCGCTGTCGCGGGCGGCCTGGGTGAAGCTTTCCTGATCGTAGTGCTGGCTGCTGAACAACAGGGTGCGCATGGGTGGGGTTCCTTGTCTTTTGAGAGGGGCCAGCCTTGGATTGTTGGGATGGTCATGAGAGCGAGCGCCGAACACCTCAAGTCGAACACGCCCGCTCCGCCAACCGATCGATCGCCGCATCCAGTTCATCCAGCGCCTGCTGCGCCTGGGGATTTTCCTGCTTGAGCAAGGTCTCGCTGCGCTGGCAGGCGGCGCGTAACTGGGGGACGCCGCAATAACGCGTGGCACCGTTGAGACGATGGACCTGTTCGATCAGCACGCTCCGATTATCGGTTTCACGTGCGCTGCGAATGGCTTGCTGGTCGCTCTGCAGCGACGCCAACAGCATGGCCAGCATGTCGGCGGCCAGGTCCGCTTTGCCAGCGGCCAGGCGCAAGCCCTCCTCGGGGTCGAGTACCGGCAGCTCGCGAGGGTCGCCGGATTGTTCGCTGGCCAGTTCCGGCGGTGAGGCACCCAGGCTCATGCCGGTCCACTTCATCACCACCTGGGCCAGTTGCCGCTCGCTGATCGGTTTGGTCAGGTAGTCGTCCATGCCACTGTGAAGCAAGGCGCGCTTCTCGTTGGCCATGGCGTGGGCGGTGAGGGCGACGATCGGTAAGGGGCTCGCGCTGCGGGTGTTCTCCCACTGGCGGATCTGTTCGGTACAGGCCCGCCCGTCCATGCCGGGCATCTGCACGTCCATCAGCACCAGGTCGAACGGTTCGTCCTGCACTGCCTGGACGGCGGCCACGCCGCTGTCCACCGCCAACACCTCGGCGCCGAGGTCTTCGAGCAGGGTCTTGACCAACAGCAGGTTGGCGGCGTTGTCGTCGACACAGAGAATCTTCGGCGTTTGTTGCCCGCTGCCGTTGGCCGTCTCGCCCAACGGCCGGCGCGGTTGTACCAACTCCAGCAACAGGCGGCGCAGCTTGCGTGTGCAACTGGGTTTGGACAGCAGTTGGCCGTGGCCATTGGGCAGGTACGGGTGGTAAAGCGCCTGTTCGGTGGTAGGGCAGAGCACCACGCATTGGCACTGGTGTCGCTCCAGTTGTTGGTGGTAATGGCCCAACTGCTCCGGCGAGAGGATTCCCAGGTTGGCCCCCAGCACTGCGAAGTCGAAGGGCTGCCCAGCCTGGCTCGCGGCCTGGACTGCATGCAACAGTTGGTCGAACGAGCCGAACAGGGTGACACTCAGGCCACAGTCCTCAAGCTGGTGCTCCAAGGCCTGGCGTGCTAGATCGTGGCCGTCGACGATGGCTGCACGCAGTCCCAGCAAGGGTTGCAGCGGGCGTTCTTCGGTGTCGTCGTGGGCCTTGGGCAGGTTCAGGCTGATCCAGAACTCCGAGCCCTCGCCCGGTGTGCTGTCGACGCCGATCTCGCCGCCCATCTGCTCGATCAGGCGCTTGGAAATCACCAGGCCCAACCCGGTGCCTCCGGGCTGGCGGGCCAACGAGTTGTCGGCCTGGCTGAAGGCTTGGAACAAGGTGCGCACATCCTGCGGCGACAGGCCGATGCCGGTGTCCTGCACGCTGATGCGCAACTGCGCGCTGTCTTCCTGCTCGTCGTCGAGCATGGCGCGCACGACGATGGTGCCTTCGCGGGTGAACTTGATGGCGTTGCTGACCAGGTTGGTGAGGATCTGCTTGAGGCGCAGCGGGTCGCCGATCATCGAGGTCGGCGTGTCGCGGTAGATCAGGCTGAGCAACTCGAGCTGTTTGGCATGGGCAGCCGGGGCGAGGATGGTCAGGGTGTCCTGGATCAGGTCGCGCAGGTTGAACGGAATGCTGTCGAGCACCAGCTTGCCGGCCTCGATCTTGGAGAAGTCGAGGATCTCGTTGATGATCCCCAGCAGATTGTCGGCGGATTTCTCGATGGTGCCCAGGTAGTCGAGCTGACGCGGGGTCATCTCGCTCTTTTGCAGCAAATGGGTGAAGCCGAGGATTCCATTGAGCGGTGTGCGGATCTCGTGGCTCATGTTGGCCAGGAATTCCGACTTGATGCGGCTCGCTTCCAGGGCTTCCTTGCGCGCCATGTCCAGCTCGATGTTCTGGATTTCGATGGTCTCGAGGTTCTGGCGCACGTCCTCGGTGGCCTGGTCGATGCTGTGCTGTAGCTCCTCGTGGGCACTGTGCAGGGTTTCGGCCATGCGGTTGATGCCGCCGGCCAGTTCGTCCAGCTCATGGCTGCCCAGGGTCGGCAGGCGCTCTTCGAGGTGCCCGTCCTTGAGCTGGTTGACCGCATGCTTGATGCGCGCGATGGGGTCGTTGATCGCCCGGCTCATGCGCAGGGCCAGCAAGCCGCTCAAGACCAGGCAGACCAGAATCAGCAACAGACTGGTGAACAGGTTGCGATAGCCGCGCAGCAGGGTGCCGTCGTGGGACAGTTCGATCTCGACCCAGCCCAGCAGGCGCTCGGCTTCGGCCGGCACGGCGTCGGTGGCCAGGTCGCGATGATGGCCGAACACTGGCATCAGGTAGCGCGTGGCATCGTTACCGCTGCGCTCCAGCACCTGCGTGCCGGTTCCGCCGCTGGGAGGCCGGTTGAGCATGCTCGGGCCGGCGTGGGCCACGCGCGTGCGGTCCGGGGCGAGGAACGCCACGGCGCGCACATCGGCTTGCTCCAGGGTCTGCGCGGCGATCCGCTCGAGCTGCGGCACGGCGTCCCGGGCCAGAGCCGGTGCCGCCAGCGGCGCGAGTTGCTCGGCGATCATCTTGCCGCGCTGGAGCAATTGGGTGCGCAGTTCACTCTGCTGCAGCCAGGTGAAATAGCTTCCCAGCACCAAAGCCATCAGGCTGGCGGGGAGCAGGGCCAACAGCAGGACCCGGCTTCTGATTCCCAAACGATCGAGCACACCTGTCTCCTGTCATGTGCCTGCACGCCGCCTGCGTGGCGGATCAAAGCGGAAAGTTACTCCGCTCGCAGGCGTAATGCATCCTTTGTATAGCTTGGCTTCGCTTCTGCCGAGCGGTGGTCGATGGGCTGTTGCCTGAATGGCTTGCATGCTCAATAATTGCGCAATTGAGAATGTATGGCAGTTGCCAATGAATCCCGTATCTATTCACGCCTCCAGTATCCTCGCCATCGAGGACGACCCGGTGCTCGGCGCCTACCTGCACGAGGAGCTACAGCGCGGTGGTTTTCACGTCACCTGGTGCCGCAACGGCCTGGATGGCCTGGAGGTCGCCGGTCGGCAGGCGTTCGACGTGGTCCTGATGGACATCCTGCTGCCCGGCCTCAACGGCCTGGATGCGCTGGCACAACTGCGTCGGCATAGTGCCACGCCGGTGATCCTGATGTCCGCCCTGGGTGCCGAGGCCGATCGCATCAGTGGCTTCCAGCGCGGTGCCGATGATTACCTGCCCAAGCCGTTCAGCATGGCCGAACTGCAGGTGCGCATCGAGGCGATTCTGCGCCGCGTCGCCCTGGAGCGCCGCCGTCAGCCGGTGCCTGAGCCGGCCAGTGGCGATCTGTGCTTCGACGAAGATGCCTGCGATGTCAGTCTGGGTGGTCGGTGCGCCGGGCTCACGCCCAGTGAATACCGCCTGCTGGAGGTACTGCACCGCAATGTGGATGAGGTGTTGAGCAAGCCCTTCCTTTATCAGCACGTTCTACAGCGTGGCTATTCGCGGCATGACCGCAGCCTCGACATGCATGTGAGCCAGATCCGCCGCAAGCTCAAGGCCATCGGCTACCTCGAACGGCAGATCCGCACCGTATGGGGCAAGGGCTACGTGCTCAGTGCCGGTGAGTTGGGCTGAACCATGCTCGACCGTCGCTCGCTGTTCTGGAAACTGGCCATCCTGCTGGTGGGTTTCTGCCTGTTGATGATCGGCCTGAGCTACACCTGGGGCCGGCACATGGAAACCCGCAACGCGTTTCTCAGCGAGCCGGCCCGGCAGGTGCTGCGTGGCTATGCCGCCGAGGCCGAGCAGGCCTGGCGCAGCGGCGGACGGGCAGGGCTGGACCGTTGGGTGGCCGACATGCATCAGCGCGAGCGGGGCTGGATCGGGGTGTTGGACCTGCATCTGCGCCCCCTCGACAGCGCCATTCTCGGTCCGCAGATCATGCAGCGCCTGACCCGCCTGCGCGGTGCCGACTGGCCCATGAGTCGACGCGCCATCGACCAGCCCTGGCTAAGCCTGCCGTTTCCGCAGGCCCCGGAGCAAGGCATGCTGGTGATGGAGTTGCCGCAGCGTTTCAATCCGGGCCAGTACCGGGTGTTCTGGCGGATCGTCACCAATGGCGTGATTCCGGGGCTGTTCACCCTGCTGTTGTGCGTGGGGCTCTACCGCATGCTGATCGTCCCGCTCAACCAGTTGCGCGAGCAGGCCAATGCCTGGCGCGCCGACCAACTCTCGGCGCGGTTGGACGCGCGGACCATTGCTCGCCACGACGAACTCGGCGAGCTGGCCCGGGCCTTCGACCAGATGGCCGAGCGCCTGCAGGGCACGGTAGCGATGCAGCAGCAATTATTGCGCGACCTCTCCCACGAAATGCGCACCCCCCTGAGCCGCCTGCGCGTGGCCTGCGACGGTGAAACCGACCTGCAGCGCCTGCGCGAACGCCTGGAACGCGAGGTCGACTGCATGCAGCAACTGGTCGAAGGTACCTTGCAATTGGCCTGGCAGGACGCCGAACGGGCACCGATGAGTCTTGAGCCAATCCAGGTCCAGGCCCTCTGGGATCTGCTGGCGGAGGATGCCTGCTATGAAAGCGGCTGGTCGTTGGAGCGACTGCGCTGCGAACTGCCGGCTGATTGCTGGGTCCAGGGCAACCTCAATCATCTGGCCCAGGCATTGGAGAACATGCTGCGCAACGCCATTCGTCATTCGCCGGAAAATGCCCAGGTGCATCTGGGTGGCCTGCGCGAGGGAGGCTACTGGCGGCTATGGCTGGAAGACCAGGGCGGCGGTGTGGCGGAGCAGGACCTTGAGCGGATTTTCGCACCGTTCTCCCGACTCGATGGCTCCCGACCCGGGGATGGCGGTTTCGGTCTTGGGTTGAGCATCGCCCGTAGTGCCCTCCAGCGTCAGGGCGGGGCCTTGTGGGCGGAAAACGGCAAGCATGGGCTGCGCCTGTGCATGCGTCTGAAGGCGCATACGGTTGCCGAAACGGCATCGTCAGCTACCCGCGCAGTCCATCAGGAGATGGCGTTATAGCTTGTAGCTATAGCGACCACAGATTGCGTGATATGGCCACGGAAGGTTTGCCGGTATGATAGGCGCCCCTGCCGTCCGGATTGTGAAGCACGCCATGACCTTGCAGTACCCAACCATCGCCGATTGCGTCGGCAATACGCCTCTGGTTCGCCTGCAGCGCATCGCTGGCGAAACCAGCAATACCCTCCTGCTCAAGCTCGAAGGTAACAATCCTGCCGGCTCGGTGAAGGACCGCCCGGCGCTGTCGATGATCGTTCGCGCCGAATTGCGCGGCCAGATCAAGCCTGGCGACACCCTGATCGAAGCCACTTCCGGCAACACCGGCATCGCTTTGGCGATGGCGGCTGCGATCAAGGGTTACAAGATGATCCTGATCATGCCCGACAACTCCACGGCAGAGCGCAAGGCGGCGATGACCGCCTATGGCGCCGAGCTGATCCTGGTGACCAAGGAGGAGGGTATGGAGGGTGCCCGTGACTTGGCCGAGAGACTGCAGGCCGAAGGCCGTGGCGTGGTGCTCGACCAGTTCGCCAACGGCGACAATCCGATCGCCCACTACACCAGCACTGGCCCGGAGATCTGGCAGCAGACCCAGGGCACCATCACCCATTTCATCAGCTCCATGGGAACCACCGGCACCATCATGGGGTGCTCGCAGTACCTCAAGGAGCAGAACCCCAACGTGCAGATCGTCGGTCTGCAGCCGATGGAAGGCTCGGCCATCCCTGGCATCCGTCGCTGGCCCGAGGCATACCTGCCGAAGATCTTCGACGCTACCCGCGTCGATCGCGTCCTGGACATGTCCCAGCAGGAAGCCGAGGACACCACGCGCCGCCTGGCCCGTGAAGAGGGTATTTTCTGTGGCGTGTCGTCCGGCGGCGCTGTCGCAGGCATGCTGCGGCTGTCCCGTGAAGTGGAAAATGCCGTGATGGTCGCGATCATCTGTGACCGTGGCGATCGTTACCTGTCCTCCGGCCTGTTCGACCCGCGCTAAATGTCCAGAAAGAAACCCAATACCGGCCTGCGCTTCCAGCCAGCCGGTGGCAACCGCACGCCCCAGGTCCCTGTGGGCAAGAAGCAGCGCCTGGATATTGAGCGCCTGGCCGGTGACGGTCGTGGCATCGCCTTCCTCGAAGGGCGTACCTGGTTCGTCAGTGGCGCCCTGGCCGGAGAAGCGGTCGAAGCCCGTGTGCTCAACGCCCGTGGCAAGGTGGTCGAGGCCCGTCTGGAGCGGGTCCTGCAAGCCAGCCCCGAGCGCCGCGAGCCACCGTGCCGGTTCTACCACCGCTGTGGCGGCTGCAACCTGCAGCATCTGCCGCATGAGGCTCAGTTGGCGCTCAAGCAGCGCACCCTGGCCGAGCAACTGCAGCGTGTCGCTGGCGTACAACCCGATGCCTGGGCCGCGCCGTTGACCGGGCCGGAGTTCGGCTACCGTCGCCGGGCGCGGGTTGCCGTGCGATGGGACGTCAAGGCCCGTCGCCTGGATGTCGGGTTCCGTGCCGAAGCCAGCCAGGAAATTGTCGCTATTGATGACTGCGCCGTTCTGGTACAGCCTTTGCAGACTATTCTTCGTCATCTACCGACCGTGTTGCGCTCGCTGAGCAAGCCCCAGGTCATCGGCCATGTGGAGTTGTTCAGCGGCACGGCCGAGGCGGTGCTGGTGCGTCACGTCGCTCCGTTGCCGGACGATGATTTGGCACGTCTGCGTGCCTTCTGCCACGAAGCAGGTGCGCAGTTGTGGTTGCAAGGAGAGGGCGAGCCGGCCCCGGTCGATGCCGCTGCCACGCTGGGTTTTGCCCTGGCACCGTGGCAACTGGAACTGGCCTGGCGCCCGGGCGACTTCGTCCAGGTCAACGCCGAGGTCAACACGGCGATGATCGAGCAAGCCCTGGCCTGGCTCGCACCCCAGGCCGACGAGCGGGTCCTGGACCTGTTCTGCGGTCTGGGCAACTTCGCCCTGCCGCTGGCTCGGCAGGCACGCGAAGTGGTGGCGGTGGAAGGTGTGCAGGCCATGGTCGACAGGGCCGAGGCCAATGCCCGAAACAACGCAGTGCATAACGCCGCGTTTTTTCAGGCCGATTTATCGCAGCCTTTGGCAGGCGCCGGATGGGCCGCCGAAGGCTTTTCTGCGGTACTCTTGGATCCACCGCGTGACGGTGCTTTCGAGGTGGTGCAAGGCATCGCTCGCCTCAAGGCCAAGCGCCTGGTCTACGTTTCGTGCAATCCGGCCACGCTGGCACGAGACACCCAGGTACTGGTCGCCCAAGGGTATCGGTTAAAAAGGGCCGGGATCCTCGACATGTTTCCTCAGACGGCGCATGTCGAGGCCATGGCGTTATTCGAAGCGGGCTAGCGAGCTGGCCCCTTGGTGCGGCTTCCAGGGACTGGAAGCTACACGGTGATCGCCAGCGCACCCGGGTGGTGCGCTGTATGGAAAGGTAAAACAAAGATGGTACAGGTGAGAGTGCACCAGCCGGTCAACACCGACGGCAGTATCAATCTCGAAGCATGGTTGGATCATGTGGTGAGCGTGGACTCGGCATTGGACCGAGTGGCGCTGAAAGAAGCCTGCGAGTTCGCCCACGAGATCGAAAAGAAGGGCAACCCGGCCAAGCATTCCTGGGCCGATGGTACGTCCAGCTTCCAGGCAGGTCTGGAAATCGCGGAAATTCTCGCCGACCTCAAGCTCGACCAGGACTCGCTGGTCGCGGCGGTGATCTACCGCTCGGTGCGTGAAGGCAAGGTGACCCTGGCCGAGGTCGGTCAGCGGTTCGGCCCGGTGGTGTCCAAGCTGATCGACGGTGTCCTGCGCATGGCCGCCATCAGTGCCAGTCTCAGCCCTCGCCAGTCGCTGGTGCTGGGCTCCCAGGCGCAGGTCGAGAACCTGCGCAAGATGCTGGTGGCGATGGTCGACGACGTCCGCGTGGCGTTGATCAAGCTGGCCGAGCGTACCTGTGCGATTCGTGCAGTGAAGGGCGCCGACGACGAAAAACGCCTGCGTGTGGCACGCGAAGTATTCGACATCTATGCGCCACTGGCCCACCGCCTGGGTATCGGTCACATCAAATGGGAGCTGGAAGACCTGTCCTTCCGCTACCTCGAGCCCGATCAGTACAAGCAGATCGCCAAGCTGTTGCATGAGCGCCGGTTGGACCGCGAGCGCTTCATCACCGACGTGATGAGCCAACTGCAGAACGAGCTGCTGGCCACCGGCGTGAAGGCCGACATCAGTGGCCGGGCCAAACACATCTATTCGATCTGGCGCAAGATGCAGCGCAAAGGCCTGGAATTCAGCCAGATCTACGACGTGCGCGCGGTGCGGGTGCTGGTGCCGGAGGTGCGGGACTGCTATACCGCGCTGGGCATCGTCCACACCCTGTGGCGGCACATTCCCAAGGAATTCGACGACTATATCGCCAACCCCAAGGAAAACGGCTATCGCTCGCTGCACACCGCGGTGATCGGCCCCGAGGGCAAGGTACTGGAAGTGCAGATCCGTACCCACGGCATGCACGAGGAAGCCGAACTTGGCGTCTGCGCCCACTGGCGCTACAAGGGCACCGACGTCAAGTCCAGCTCCAACCACTACGAAGAGAAGATCTCCTGGCTGCGCCAGGTGCTCGAATGGCATGAAGAGCTGGGCGACATCGGTGGTCTGGCCGAGCAATTGCGCGTCGATATCGAGCCCGACCGGGTCTACGTGTTCACCCCCGACGGCCACGCCATCGACCTGCCCAAGGGGGCGACGCCACTGGACTTCGCCTATCGCGTGCATACTGAGATCGGTCACAACTGCCGCGGCGCCAAGATCAACGGGCGTATCGTACCGCTGAACTACAGCCTGCAGACCGGCGAGCAGGTGGAGATCATCACCAGCAAGCACGGCAACCCGAGCCGCGACTGGCTGAACTCCAACCTGGGCTATGTGACCACCTCGCGGGCCCGGGCCAAGATCGTCCACTGGTTCAAACTCCAGGCCCGCGACCAGAACGTCGCCGCCGGCAAGACCCTGCTCGAGCGCGAGCTCAGCCGCTTGGGGCTGCCTCAGGTCGACTTCGAGCGCCTGGCGGAAAAAACCAACGTCAAGACTGCCGAGGACATGTTCGCTGCGCTTGGGGCCGGCGACCTGCGCCTGGCGCACCTGGTCAATGCCGCCCAGCAGTTGCTGGAGCCTGAACGCATCGAGCAGATCGAGCTGCCGGTGCGCAAGCCCACCGGCATGCGCACCGGCAAGCGTGGCGATATCCAGATCCAGGGTGTCGGCAACCTGCTCACGCAGATGGCCGGCTGCTGCCAGCCGCTGCCTGGTGACGCCATCGTGGGCTACATCACCCAGGGGCGCGGCGTCAGCATCCATCGCCAGGACTGCGCATCGGTGCTGCAGCTGGCCGGGCGTGAGCCGGAACGGATGATCCAGGTGAGTTGGGGGCCGATCCCGGTGCAGACCTACCCGGTCGACATCGTCATTCGTGCCTATGACCGGCCAGGGCTGCTGCGCGATGTGTCGCAGGTGTTGCTCAATGAGAAGATCAACGTGTTGGCGGTCAATACCCGCTCGAACAAGGAAGACAACACCGCCCTGATGTCGCTGACCATCGAGATCCCTGGCCTGGATGCCCTCGGGCGTTTGCTGGGCAGGATCTCGCAGTTGCCGAACATCATCGAGACGCGGCGTAATCGAACCCCTTGAGATCACGGCGCGCCCTTCGCGGGCAAGCCCGCTCCCACAGGTGGAATGCACCCTGGTTCAAGCAGGGTAACGGTGGGAGCGGGCTTGCCCCGCGAAGAGGTTGTCACTGAAGGACCTGCTTACATGACCTACACCCTCGAAGACCTGCTGCACCTCATGGCCCGCCTGCGCGATCCGCAGCATGGCTGCCCATGGGACTTGAAGCAGAACTACGCGAGCATCGTCCCGCACACCCTCGAAGAGGCCTACGAGGTGGCCGATACCATCGAGCGTGGCGATTTCGAGCACCTGCAAGGTGAGCTTGGCGATTTACTGTTCCAGGTGGTCTATTACAGCCAGCTGGCGCGGGAGGAGGGGCGCTTCGAGTTCGACGGCGTGGTCGACGGCATCACCCGCAAGCTGATCCGCCGCCACCCCCATGTATTTCCCACCGGCGAACTCTACGCGCCGCTGGATACGCCCAGCCTGAGCGAGGCCCAGGTCAAGTCGCGCTGGGAAGAGATCAAGGCCGAGGAGCGCGCCGAAAAAAGCACCCCCGAACAGCTTTCGCTGCTCGACGACGTGCCGGCCGCCTTGCCTGCGTTGTCGCGTGCGGCAAAACTGCAGAAGCGTGCGGCCACGGTCGGTTTCGACTGGCCGCACGCCCTGCCGGTGCTGGACAAAGTCCGCGAGGAGCTCGACGAAGTCTTGCAGGCCATGGCCGCTGGTGACAGCGATGCCCTCGAAGACGAGCTCGGCGACTTGCTGTTCGCCACCGTCAACCTGGCCCGTCACCTCAAGCACGATCCGGAAAATGCCCTGCGTCGAGCCAATCGCAAGTTCGAGCGACGCTTCCGCTTCATCGAACAGGCGTTGCGCGACAGCGGCCGACCGATCGAAGATTGTAACCTTGACGAATTGGACGCCCTTTGGGGAGAAGCCAAGCGTCAGGAAAAGAACCTGCCCAGCTGCGGCTGAGCTGATGCATAAGTGAGTGAAAACATGAGCCTTTCCCTTCGCGACCAATTGCTCAAAGCCGGTCTGGTCAACCAGAAACAGGTTTCCCAGGCCAACAAGGCCGAGAAGAAACAGAAACGCCTGGAGCACAAAGGCCAGGTCGAGGTAGACGACACCCAGCAACGTCTGGCCAAGGAAGCCATGGCCGAAAAGGCCAAGCGCGACCAGGAACTGAACCGTCAGCAGCAGGAAAAAGCCGAGCAGAAAGCCCGTGCCGCGCAGATCAAGCAACTGATCGAAGCGACCCGCTTGCCCAAGCTGACCACCGAGGACTACTACAACTTCGTCGACGACAAGAAGGTCAAGCGCATTGCCGTCAACGCGTTGATGCGGAGCAAACTGAGCAACGGTTCGCTGGCCATCGTCTCTCACGGTGGCGGCTACGAGGTGATTCCGCGTGAGGCGGCGGTGAAGATCCAGGAGCGCGATCCCAATCGCATCCTGCTGCTCAACACCCATGTCGAGGAAGCGGACGAGGACGATCCGTATGCGGCCTACAAGATCCCGGACGACCTGATGTGGTAAAGACGAGAAACCCCGCCTGAGCGGGGTTTTCTTTGCAAAGTCTGTGTTATTGCGTAGCGCGCTGGCTTTCCAGCTCTTCGAGTTCTGCACGGTACAGATGGGCTTCCTGTTCACTGTGGAACATCCCCACCAATTCGCCTTGTTGGTGCACATCCCAGATCCGCACGCCAGCGGCCACGCCTTCGTGGGACATTTTCGATTCGTCGCGTTCAGTTACATGGACAGTCATCGTTAAACTCCACTGCTTGAGGTTGGCTGCGACACTGTGTCGCACAACCCCTTTATAGAGTTTGTTAGCAGCCTAAGTAAGTGAAACGGCCATGAAACAAGTTTCATGGAACCCTGGCCCATGCAGCAAAAAGCCCCGCACAAGGCGGGGCTTCGGGGTTGTAGCAGGTTTGGCTCAGTTGCCTTTGACCGACTTGCCATCGACGGTGCCGTCCTGCAGCACGATCACGTATTCCTTGCCGTCGGTCTCGACCTGGCGCAACTGCACCAGCAGATAGTCCCAGTCCTTGGCGAACCATAGCTCGGTAATACGCTTGCTCTGACTCGGATCGCGCACGCGCTCGACCTTGACCGCATCGACCTGGCCGGTCTTGGTGGTCACCTTCTCGGTGCCCAGTACACGGAAGTCGTAGGTGTCGATCTCATCACCGTCAACGACCTGGTAAGTCATGCTCTTCTTGCCGGCAGCGACATCATGCTGCAGGGCCAGTTGGTAGGACGACTTGTCCAACACGCCGCGGTTGAGTGGCAGGGTGATGGCATCGCCACGGTCCTTGCCGGTGACCTTCTTGCTCGACCAGTCGAAGTCCAGGTCGACCTTCTTGGCCTTGCCCAGCCCACCGCGCTCGAAGTGGTACTTCTGCGGCAGCAGGGTGTCGTTTTCCATGCGCAGGGTGCTTTGCTCGGTCAGGCTGGCGATCATCATGGAAGCCTTGAAATTAAGGTCCCAGGTACCGTTGGCATTCTTGACCAGGCTGCGCTCGGCGGTACCGCTCATGGGCAGCTGCTTCCAGTCGGCGGTGTAGCTGGCCGAGAAAGGCTTCAGTTCAGCTGCCTGGAGGGGCAGGGCGAGCACGGCGAGAGCCAAGAGCAGGGCGCGACGCATAAATTCTCCTAGGGTCGGATCAAATGACCACTGGCCGGCAGCGGTTGGTCGTCCAGTAACGCACCCTGTTCGCCCAGGCGCAAGCGTCCTTGGGCAAACCAGTGCACCGCCAGTGGGTAGATCTGGTGTTCCTGATGGTGGACGCGCTGGGCCAGGCTGTCGGCTGTGTCGCCAGGCGCCACGGGTACCACTGCCTGTACGACCAGGGGCCCGCCATCGAGTTCCTCGGTGACGAAGTGTACGCTGCAGCCGTGCTCGACGTCGCCTGCCTCCAGTGCCCGACGGTGGGTATGCAAGCCCTTGTACTTGGGCAGCAATGACGGGTGGATGTTGAGCAGGCGGCCCTGATAGTGGCGTACGAAACCGCCACTGAGGATACGCATGAAGCCGGCGAGCACCACCAGATCCGGAGCGAAGCCGTCGATGTGCGCCATCAGGGCGGCATCGAAGGCTTCGCGGTCATCGAACCCGGCGTGCTCGAGCACCACCGTGTCGATGCCGGCGGCTGCGGCTCGCTGCAGGCCATAGGCGTCGGCGCGGTTGGACACCACCGCGCGAATGCGTACCGGGCTGTTCTCGGCGCTGCTGCTGTCGATCAGGGCTTGCAGGTTGCTGCCGGAACCCGACAGCAGTACCACTACGTTGCAAGGCGTGCTCGGCATCAGTGTGCCTTGAGGTTGTTCAGCACGACCTGGGCGGCACCTTCGGCTGCCTCGGCGATGTGGCCGATGACCCATGGCTGCTCACCGGCGGCGCGCAGTTCGTTCAGGGCGGCTTCGACCTGATCCTGGGCGACGCAGATGACCATGCCGACGCCACAGTTCAGCACACGGTGCATTTCGTGTTCGTCGACGTTGCCTTTTTCCTGCAGGAAGTCGAATACCGCCGGGCGCTGCCAGCTCGCCACGTCGACCACTGCCTGGGCGTTTTTCGGCAGCACGCGCGGGATGTTGTCCAGCAGGCCGCCACCGGTGATGTGAGCCATGGCCTTGACCGCGCCGGTGTTCTTGATCAGTTGCAGCAGCGGCTTGACGTAGATGCGGGTCGGGGCCATCAGCAGGTCGGTCAGCGGCTTGCCGTCGAGCTGGGTGTTCTCGATGTCGGTGGCCGAGACTTCGAGGATCTTGCGGATCAGCGAGTAGCCGTTGGAGTGTGGGCCCGAGGAGGGCAGAGCGATCAGCGCGTCGCCAGTGGCGACCTTGGAGCCGTCGATGATCTCGGCTTTTTCCACCACGCCGACGCAGAAGCCGGCCAGGTCGTAGTCTTCGCCTTCGTACATACCCGGCATTTCGGCGGTTTCACCGCCGACCAGCGAGCAGCCGGCCAGTTCGCAACCGGCACCGATGCCGGTGACCACGGTGGCAGCCACGTCGACGTTGAGCTTGCCGGTGGCATAGTAATCGAGGAAGAACAGCGGCTCGGCGCCGCAGACCACCAGGTCGTTGACACACATGGCGACCAGATCCTGGCCGATGCTGTCGTGCTTGTTCAGGTTCAGCGCCAGGCGCAGCTTGGTGCCGACGCCGTCGGTGCCGGAGACCAGCACCGGCTGCTTGTAGCCGGCCGGGATCTCGCAGAGGGCGCCGAAGCCACCCAGGCCACCCATGACTTCAGGGCGTGCGGTGCGCTTGGCGACGCCCTTGATGCGTTCGACCAGTGCTTCGCCGGCGTCGATGTCTACACCGGCGTCCTTGTAGCTCAGGGAGGGTTGCTTGCTCATTGATCCAGGCCTTTAGGAGGGAGGGATTCTAAAAACGACCGCGACGGCCAAGGCCGGCATTGAAGCGGCGGCTGCCTGAAACGTCAGAGGTCTGTGAAGGCGCGCGATTTTATCAGGGTTGCCGTGCAGCGGCCATCCTCAGGCCGACGGGCAGGCCATCAAAACATGAAATAAGGCGCTTTGCAGGGCTGCGACTGGTTGCCGCCCGGGTGGCTGTATAAGGTATAGGAAAGGCTGCGGCACGAAATGCCCGCCCAAGGGGAGCGTTTCGCTTCGTCGGCGGTCACAGCCAGCACGACGGGCCCCGCGCCATTAGTCACCCGGACAGGAATTCCCCATGCGCTTTATCAACATCTCGGTAGCTGTATGCCTGGCCCTGGCCAGCGTCGCCACGCAAGCTGCAACCGTCCCCGGTCTTTATCAAGTTCGTGAGCCACTCGATGGCCAAGGCGCCGAGGCACGTACCCAGGCCACCGGCAAAGCCCTGGAAACCCTCGTACTGCGCCTGACCGGTGACCCCAAGGCGGTGCAGAGTCCGGCGTTGGCGGCATTGCGCAAGGACCCGCAACAGATCATCAACCAGGTCGGGACCGACGCCGGCCCGCCTGAATCGCTGATGGTGGAGTTCGATCCCGGGAGCACCGAGCGCGCCCTGCGCCAGGCCGGCCTGGCATTGTGGGGGAGCAACCGACCGTCGATCATCGGTTGGTGGCTGAACGATACCGTCGAAGGTAGCACCCTGGTGGGCGACGGCCAGTCCAGTGCCGAACCCCTGCGCCGCGCAGCCCAGCACCGCGGGTTGCCACTGCGCCTGCCGCTGGCTGACCTGCAAGAGCAACTGGTGGCCAATGCCGAGCAACTTGAAGGCAGCGACGTGGCCCCCCTGCGCAGCGCGTCCGAGCGTTACGCCGCCGATGCGCTGCTGGCTGTGCATGCCCGTGAAGCGGACGGCAAGTGGCAGGGTAAGTGGCAATTGTGGCTCGGCGACCAGCACGAACAGGGTAACGCCGAAGGCTCTGATCCCGCGGCCCTGGCCGATGCCGTGATGCTGGCCGTGAGCAGTCGCCTGGCACCGCGCTACGTGACCAAGCCCGGTGCCAGCGGCGAACTGCAGGTGCAGTTCCAGGGCGTCAACCTGCAGCGTTACGCCGAGCTGGGGCGTGTGCTCGAGCCTTACGGGCCGCGCCTGCAGATGGCCGAGGGCAATACCTTGACCTACGGCGTGACCGCCAACCGTGAGCAACTACGGGCCCAGTTGAGTCTGGCCAAGCTTCAGGAAGCTCCGGCCGAGTCGGTATCCACCCCCAGCCCTGTGCCGGAGGTCACCCCGGCCCCAGGCAGCGAACCGCCGTCGAATCCGCCCAAGCCCTTCGATGGCTTGCGTTTTCGCTGGTAAGGGGAGCCGAGCATGATGGATTCGCGCCGTTGGATCTGGCTGGGTATCGCCCTGTTGCTGGCTGCACTGCTGTACAGCCTGCATAACATCCTGTCACCTTTTCTGGTGGGCATTCTCCTGGCGTACCTGGCCGACCCGTTGGTCGACCGCCTGGAGCGCATGGGCCTGTCGCGCACCTGGGGTGTGATCGTGGTATTCGGTCTGTTCACACTGGTGTTGCTGGCCTTGCTGCTGGTGCTCATCCCGATGCTGGCCAGGCAGCTGCTGCGCCTCTACGAGCTGGCGCCGCAGATGCTCGACTGGCTGCAGCACGTGGCCCTGCCATGGGTCCAGAGCCGCCTCGGGCTGGCCGATGGCTTCTGGAAGTTCGACAAGATCAAGGAAGCGATCGGCGCGCACATGGGGCAGACTACCGATATCGTCGGTGTACTGTTGTCCCATGCCACGGCATCGAGCCTGGCCCTGATGGCCTGGCTGGCCAATCTGGTGTTGATCCCGGTGGTGGGGTTCTACCTGCTGCGCGACTGGGACCTGATGATGGCCAAGCTGCGCAGCCTGTTGCCTCGCCATCGTGAAGAGCGAGTGGTGGGTCTGGCAGGGGAATGCCATGAAGTGCTTGGCGCTTTCGTGCGCGGGCAACTGCTGGTGATGGTCGCGCTGGGCTTCATCTATTCTGCCGGCCTGATGTTGGTTGGCCTGGAGCTGGGGCTGTTGATCGGTATGCTCGCCGGGCTAGCGGCGATCGTACCGTACATGGGGTTCATCATCGGCATCGGCGCAGCCCTGGTGGCCGGTTTGTTCCAGTTCGGCGGCGACCTGTACCCGATGCTGGGTATCGTCGCCGTGTTCATGGTCGGCCAAGCCCTTGAAGGCATGGTCCTGACGCCCCTGCTGGTGGGCGACCGCATCGGTCTGCACCCGGTGGCGGTGATCTTCGCCATCCTGGCCGGCGGCGAGCTGTTCGGCTTCACCGGGGTGCTGCTGGCGCTGCCGGTGGCGGCGGTGATCATGGTGCTGCTGCGCCATGTGCACGGGCTGTACAAAGACTCGGACATGTATGCCGGAGATGTGGACCCGGAACTCTAGCGAGCCGGGGGGATACTCCCGGCGGTTGCGGATCTTGGCGCAACTCGTTGATTTTCCTTGGGGTCTGCGCCTGTGCGATTGTGCCGCCCGCGCTGCAGGTATAGACTTTGCACACTGTTCAGCAAGGGTCCCCCCGACCGCCCGTCAGCATGAAACCGATCCAGTTGCCCCTGGGTGTGCGTCTACGCGATGACGCCACCTTCATCAACTATTATCCGGGCGCCAATGCCGCGGCGTTGGGCTATGTCGAGCGGTTATGCGAGGCCGATGCCGGCTGGACCGAAAGCCTGATTTATCTCTGGGGCAAACAGGGCGTCGGTCGTACCCACTTGCTGCAGGCAGCCACCCATCGCTTTCAGCAACTGGGCGAACCGGCCGTCTACCTGCCATTGGCGCAGTTGCTCGATCGCGGTGTCGAACTGCTCGATCACCTGGAGCAGTACGAACTGGTGTGCATCGATGACCTGCATGTCATCGCCGGCAAAGCCGATTGGGAAGAGGCCATGTTCCATCTGTTCAACCGCTTGCGTGACAGCGGTCGAAGGCTGCTGCTGGCCGCCTCCAGTTCGCCCCGGGAGTTGCCGATCAAGCTCGCCGACCTGAAGTCCCGGCTGACCCTGGCACTGATCTTCCAGATGCGCGGTATGTCCGATGAGGACAAGCTTCGCGCCCTGCAATTGCGTGCCTCTCGGCGCGGCCTGCACCTGACCGATGAGGTGGGGCACTTCATCCTGACCCGAGGGACGCGCAGCATGAGTGCGTTGTTCGACTTGCTCGAGCGTCTCGACCAGGCATCGTTGCAGGCGCAACGCAAGCTCACCATCCCTTTCCTCAAGGAAACACTGGGCTGGTAGGCCCCGGAAAACCTGGGCTGCAGCCGCAAACAGAAAAAGTCACATCTTTTTCGATAAAATTTGCAAATGATCCTGATAGAAGGCATAGTCGCATCCTTCTAAAGGATTACAGACACGGTCGTGCCCATGCTCAAGCGCTTCGCACCCCTCGTGCCACTCGCACTCGTGACTCTGCTGTTCGGCTGCGCCTCCCAGGGCCCGGTTTCGCAACCTGCAGATCACCACTCGGTCACCGCTCAAGCGGCCGCCAAGGTCAGCCCGCCTGCTTCGTCCGTCTTCGGCGAAGAGGAAGTGGCCACTGACGATGACCTCCAAGCATTCTCCAGCAGCAAGCCCTACCAGTTGCCGGCACTGGCCGACAGCATTCTCGAGCGCGGCATGTCGTTGATCGGCACCCGCTACCGCTTTGGCGGTACCTCGGAAAAATCGGGTTTCGACTGCAGCGGTTTCATCGGCTACCTGTTCCGTGAAGAAGCCGGCATGACCCTGCCGCGCTCGACCCGCGAAATGATCAACGTCGATGCCCCGAAAGTGGCCCGCAACAAACTCAAGCCAGGCGACTTGCTGTTCTTCAGCACCAATGGCCGCGGCCGCGTCAGCCATGCCGGTATCTACCTGGGTGACAACCAGTTCATCCATTCCAGCAGCCGCCGCAGCGGTGGCGTGCGCATCGATAATCTCGGTGATCGCTACTGGAGCAAGACGTTCATCGAGGCCAAGCGTGCCTTGGCCATGGCGCCGACCAATATCGCGCGCAACTGATATCAAATTGATATATCCTCCCACGGCGGCGATGCTTTGAAAAAAAGCTCGCCGCCGTGCGCATTTACAGAAAGCGTCTAATCTAAATTCTCAACTCTTTTCGGCTGCGGCCGTTCGGTCTCAGACAGGATGCTTTGGCCATGGCGATGATGGCGCGTTTTGCAATTCTCTCCCTGGCGGCACTGCTTGCCGCCTGTTCCAGTCGTGCCCCTGCACCCGCGCCGGTGGTGCAGCCGCAGGTCAGCTACAACAGCCAGGCCGAGGCCTCGCCGGTGGCGGCCGACGTGCTGATCCGCGCGATCGGTCTGGTCGGCACGCCGTACCGCTGGGGCGGCAATACGCCGGATGCCGGCTTCGACTGCAGCGGTCTGATCGGTTATGTCTACCGTGATGCCGCTGGCATCAGCCTGCCCCGTACCACCCGGGACATGATCGTCATGCGTGCGCCAAGCGTGCCGCTCAATGCGCTGCAATCGGGCGATCTGGTGTTCTTCGCCACCAATGGCGGTTCGCAGGTGAGCCATGCCGGCATCTACGTGGGTGAAGGCCGCTTCGTCCATGCGCCTTCCTCAGGCGGCACCGTGCGTCTGGACTACCTCTCTAACAGCTACTGGTCCAAGGCCTACCTGCAGGCCAAGCGCGTGATTCCTTCGGGGCACCTGGCACAGAACCCCTGACTGGCCGGCATGCCCCTGTACCATGACCCGTCGCCAGGATTTCGGCGATAGGTCGTAGCCATGTACCGCCTGTCGAAGGCGTGCGCTGCAAGCATGTGCGCTCGATAACGACATCGGGGTAGTACATGACCGAAACAACAGCGCGCGTGCAGCATGACTTCCAGGCTCTGGGGAATGGCAAGGCCCTGGTCGATTTGATCGACCGACTGCTCGAAAGCTATCCGGACCCATTCGTGGCGGCCAACGAGCACGCCAAGCGCCTATTGCTCAAGCACACCGGCAGGAAGATCGACCCACGCTTTGTCTGGTGGCATCAGTTCGACACTGCGCAAACCAGTAATCGCACGTTCTCCGGGTGGCAGCACAGTGGGTCGCCAGTAGCGTCGATCAGTCTGGTCGAGCTGGTGATTCAGCGCTTCGACCTGCGTTTTCAATATGCGCCCGACGAACTAGACGTCTATGGCGGCTTCTATCGCCAGGGCGCCCATGCCAGGGTATTCGACGAGCGCAACGAGGTCGCCATGCTTGGCAGCGCGGTGCAGCAGGATCTGTGGGCGCTGGACTTCGCCGCGCAGTACCGGAGTACGGTCGAGCAATTCATCGCCACTTATGGCGACGAGTTTCGCGTGCTCGCCAAGGTCACGTTGCTCGCCCATGGCGAGCGGGCCGGCCGGGCAGGGCGTATCGGCACGACCGACCTGGCACGCCTGCGTAACCTGGTGATCGCCGGTTTGGCGCCGCGGCAGATGCCGACGGTCGAGCAGCTGCGTGAGCAAAGTCTGTCGACGGAGCTGACGATAAAGTCCTGCGAGTTGGTCAGCCAGGGCCGGGATTGTTTTTTCACCTTGCAGGCCAATGATGGTCGCAGTCTGCTGTGGCGACCCTGGGCGGTGGATGGCTTACGCGGGTTCGCCGACGAGATGGCGATGGTGAAGTGGTTGCGCCAGGAGCTGCGTGACGAAGATATGCTGACCGCCTACGCCGAGGCGGCGGTGGAAGATCTGCGGGATCAGGCTCGCCTCGTCGAAGCCAAAGGGGTTTTGCGCAGCCTGGCCAACAGCCGAACGGACGACGGTGCCTTGGCGGTCTTGCAGTTCAGGCAGCGATCGCTCCAGGGCAGTCTTTTTGCCCACATGGCCGAGCAAGCGAGCCAGGAGTTGGTGAGCAATGGCCGGGACATGCTCGCCAACGATGACCTGCGCAAGGCCATGCTGCGCGGTTACCTCTCGGCGTTTCTCAACGTGTTCGCCGGGTTCGCGCCCTTGGGATGGCCTGTCGCACTGACCATACTCGGCGCAACCTTCGTCAAGGTGGCGCTCGACGTCGATGCCGCAGCCCGTGCAAGGGATGCGCAAGCGCGCAAGGATGCCTTACGCCAGGCCATGCTCGAAAGCCTGTTCGGTGCGCTGTACCTGTCCGATCTCGGCTTCCAGTCCAGCTTCGCCCTGCTGGCTTTTCAGGCGCCGATGCATGAAGCCCATGCCTCGCTTGGCCAGTGGCGGGTGGCCGCATCGCCGAACCTGTTGCTGGCGGACATCGACGTCAACGAACTGCTGCTGGCGGAGCGGATCAGCGAAGGCCCCCTCCAGGGCATCCAGGTGCGCTCCGATGGCAGTACCTGGATCGCCATGCACGGTTTGAACTACCGCGTGCGCTACAGCCAGGACCTGGCAACCTGGTTGATCGTGCCGGCAGACAACCCTTTCGCGCTCGCGCCGTTACGGCCAGTGAAGCTCGATGGCAATGGCGAGTGGCAGTTGCTCGAGCGACCGGCGTTGGCTGGCGTCAGCCCGCCGCAGAACACGGTTCTGCCCAGCGAGCAGTCGGCGCTTTGGGACGAATACGTCAAGTTCGATGGTACCCGCAGTCAAACCGTGTCGGCCCGCGCCCTGGGTCGCCAGAAGCGTTTGCTCAAGGACGCCACTATCACCACGATGAGCCCAACTCAGGTACCGGACCTGGACAGCCACGGTCTGGATTGCCTGATGAAGGATGGCGTCCCGGAGTACAGCTATCGTGACGCCAATGGGCGCTATTTCAATGCCTTGATCGAGTACTACACCGACAGCGATGCAAAAATCAACGATGTGTTCCGCACAGGCAGCTATCGCTATGGTGACGAGGACGATTACATCAGGGATCTGGCCAATACCTTGCAGGAGCTGCCAAGCAACAATGAAGTCACGCTGTTCAGAGGTGGCAGTACCCATCGAGGTACGGGCGGGTTGCATTTCCGTGACGGTCGGGTTGGTGTCGGCGACGTGCTGATCAATACCGACTTCACCTCCTTCACCGAGAACCCCTACATGGCTCCGGGTTTCGCTGCCGAGTTGATCAACGAGGGCGAGCAACATTGGCGATTCGATGACAGCTCTGTGATCTTCGAGTTGCCCGCCGGGCACTACCAGAGCGGCACACCGATCAGCGCGTTCTCAATGTACTGGGACGAAGCGGAAACCCTGTTCCTGCCCGGCCACTACTTTCGTGTCGAGGCGCTCAAGCAGGTGTATGGAGAGGGCTATCGTTTCATCCTGGTATCGCTGAGCGAGATTCCCAAGCCGGCCGCCGGGCCGGTCTACGATCTGCGCACCGGCGAGTTGTTCGACAAGGCGCTGTTCAGCCTCAGGCTGCGCGTGCAGGCATTGGCCGATCGGTTTTTTCCGGCCTGAAGGCAGCGCCCTAACTATCTAACGCCTCCTCGGGCGTGGGGCTGGTCAGCATGTCGTCTCCTTTCAATGTTCTTGGAGACGATCATGCTGGATGTTCTAGCTGGGTTGCGGCACAACCTCAAGGTAATGGGGTGTGCGCGTGAGCTTGCCAAGCTCGCGGACGACCTGCTGCGTGACTACCCCGAGCCCCTGACCCTCGCCCGTCGTCAGGCCCGCACGATCCTGCAACGCCACACCGGTAAGCAATGGGATCCGGATCATGTGTGGTGGCACCAATTCAATACGGCCGTCTCGAGCCCGCGCAGTTTCACCGGTTTCGTCCACTATCAGCGGCCGATCAAGTCGTTGCGCTTTACCGAGTTGATGATCGAGCGCTTCTCCCCGGGCTTTCAGGAGGCCAGCGACGAGCTCGAGCTGTATGGCGGTTTCTATCGTCAGGGGCCCGATGCCACCGCCTTCGACGAGCACAATGAAGTACCGCTGCTGGGGCGGGATGTTCAGCACGATTTCTGGGCGCTGGATTTCGGCCAGCAGGTCCGCGAGCAGGTTGACGCATTCTGGGTCGCCCATGGCCAGGGCTTCCAATTGCTGGCCAAGGTCAGCTGGCTTGCCCAGTGCAAGGCTGCCCAGCGCGACGGCTTGATCGGCAGCGAGGATGCCGATGCCCTGCGTGCCGAGGTGGCGCAAGCGTTCACCGATGCCAGCCTGGTGCCGACGATGGCGCTGTTGCGCTCAGGCGCCAGCGCCGGTCTTTGGTCGGTCAATGCTTACCCGGGCACCGCCCTGGGCACTGCCGGGTTCTACCTGTTGCACGGTGCCGAGGGGCGCGTGGTGTGGTACATGCCCTACGACCGCCAACCACTGCGCGCCTTTGCCAGCGGCAACGACCTTGCGCATTGGCTGCGTCTGCGCTTGCAGACGCCGGCAGGCTTCGATCAGGTACTGCAACAGGTGGCACCTGATCCAAGCCTGGATGTCGATACCGATGTTGCCCGTACCGCACTGCGGCAGTTGGCCGACAGCGCCGACGACGTCAGCGCGTGGGCGCTGATCCAGGCGCGCTGCAGGCCGGTTAGCGGAGGTCTGTTCGCCAAGCTAGCAGCGGATGCCGCGCAGAACATGCGCCGCACCGCTGAAATGATCACCGACAACCACCGCTTGCGCGAAGCGATGTTCAGCGGCTACCTCGCCGTCGGGATTCGCTTTGCCTGCTACTTCGCGCCCCTGCTGGGTGGTCTGGGTCTGGCCGGCGCTGCGGTGGGCACACTGAAGCTGGCGGTCGACCTCGACCTGGTCACCCAGGCGCGCACGCTGCGCGAGCGCAACGCCAGTCTCCGCGCGGCCATCATGGATGCGATCTTCGTCACCTTGAGCATGGTGGAAATGAACGCTGCGACCCTGGCCAGCCATGCTTCCGTTGCCTACATGTCGCCGTTTCATGAAGCGGAGGTCTCTTTGGCCGAGTGGAGCGAAGCCGCTTCGCCCCAGGAAGCCCTGCGGGGGCAGGAGGGTAATGAAGTCCTCGACGACAAGTGGGTTGGCAGCGACGAGTTGCGTGGCATCCGGGTCGGCGACAACGGCGCTTGCTGGATCGAACTGGACGGACTGCCTTACCGTGTGCGTTACAGCAATGAGCTCAAGCATTGGCTGATCGTCGACCCTGACAATCCGTTCGCCTTCGGCCCCCTGCGTCCGGTGCGTCTGGATGCTCAGGGCCGATGGCGCTTGCTGGAGCCACCGCGCTTGATCGGCGGGTCGCCACCGGTAGTGTCCAGCGCCGAACCGTCTGCGTTCTGGGACGAGTACATGCGCCTCGACGAAGCGCGCAGCGTCGCCATGTCCGATGCAGCTCTGGCGCGACATGAAGCGTTGCTCGAAGGGCAGCAGATTGCCCAGGTGGAGCATGAAACCGACCTTCACGTCGATGGCGAAGGCTTCAGCTATGCCGATGATGAAGGTGTGCCCGAGTACACCTACAAGCTCGATGGCCAATACCGCAACGGGCTTATCGAGATCTACACGGCGGACGACTCGATCAACGACTATCTGCGCCACGGTACCCGCGATTTCACGGCTGCCGATGAAGTCTCCTTCCTCAACAAGCTCGCTGACTCGATGGAATTGCTGCCAACCAGCCCACAGGTGCCGCTGTTCCGCGGGGGTCATGGGGTGCGCGGCACCAGTGGCCAGGCGCTGCGCGGCGGGCCGTTGCAGGTGGGGGACACCTTGGTCAACACCGACCTGATGTCCTTCACTGAAAATCCGTACGAAGTCCGGCAGTTCGCCTCCGACCCCGAGCAGCAGGCGAGCAGTGGCCAGGCCGGTTTGTTCGACGACACCTCGGTGGTCTTTGAATTGCCCGCGGGGGCCTACAGCAAGGGGGTACCGATAACGGCGTTTTCGGCCAACCGTCTCGAGTCGGAGACCTTGTTCTTGCCCGGCTCGTACTTTCGCATCGAGGCGCTGACTGAAATCGCCGGTGTGGACTATCGGTTCCTCAAGGTCAAGTTACGCCAGGTGGCCAAGCCACAGGATGCCGTAGTGTACGAATTGCGCACCGGTCAGGCCTTCGACAAAGCGGCCTATACCCAGCGCCTGGGTGACGCGGAACTGGTCGAGCGCTTTTTCGGCGCCTGATCGGCGCTGCCAACCGGGGCGGGCGATCGGGTGTGGGCCGATTCACCCGTGTTCGATTGACGCTCCGGGTGCAACCCTCTAACCTTCGCGGCGTGTTTCAGGTGCCCTGCCAGCTTGTCTGGGCAGGGTGAAACTGGGAAGTCGGTGGGCGCCAGCAAGGCGCGATTCCGGCGCTGCCCCCGCAACGGTAGGTGAGATGATGGTCGCGCATGGCCACTGGGTAGCGGTACCCGGGAAGGCGCGCAGGCCTGGGACCCGTTCCCACTCACGAGCCCGGAGACCGGCCTGTTACTGCCAACGGCATCACGGAGGGTGATGCGCGGTGCACCGTGGCCCGTGGCCGCGGCTCCTGCGCGTTCTCCGTTTGCCTGCCTATCGATCTGTCGCCGCTTTTTCCCGTGGCGTCAGCCAGCGGAGACCCCTGATGAGCGAATCCACCGAACGCGACGAACGCCACTTGGCGCGCATGCAGCGCAAGAAGGCGGTCATCGACGAGCGTATCGCCAATTCCCCCAACGAGTGCGGCCTGCTGCTGGTCTTGACCGGCAACGGCAAGGGCAAGAGCAGCTCGGCCTTCGGCATGCTCGCCCGGGCCTTGGGTCATGGCATGCAGTGTGGTGTGGTGCAGTTCATCAAGGGCCGCAACAGCACCGGCGAAGAGCTGTTCTTCCGGCGTTTCCCCGAACAGGTGCGCTACCACGTCATGGGCGAAGGCTTTACCTGGGAAACCCAGGATCGTCAGCGCGATATCGCCGCTGCTGAAGCGGCCTGGGCGGTTTCGCGTCAGTTGTTGCAGGACCCTTCTGTGCAGTTCGTGGTGCTCGACGAGCTGAACATCGCCCTCAAGCATGGTTACCTCGATCTCGATCAGGTGCTGGCCGACCTCCAGGCCCGTCCGCCCATGCAGCATGTGATCGTCACCGGTCGTGCGGCCAAGCCAGAAATGATCGACATGGCGGACACCGTGACCGAGATGGGCATGCTCAAGCATGCCTTCCAGGCCGGCATCCGCGCGCAGAAGGGCGTCGAACTGTGAGCCAAGCGCGTCACTGCCCGGCTGTGTTGATCGCGGCTCCGGCCTCCGGTCAAGGCAAGACCACCGTCACCGCGGCGTTGGCCCGGCTGCACCGAAACCTCGGGCGCAAGGTCCGGGTGTTCAAGTGCGGGCCTGACTTTCTCGATCCGATGATTCTCGAGCGCGCCAGTGGCGCCCCGGTCTATCAGCTCGACCTGTGGATGATCGGTGCCCAGGAAAGCCGCCGCCTGTTGTGGGAAGCAGCGGGGGATGCCGACCTGATCCTCATCGAAGGGGTCATGGGCCTATTCGACGGTACCCCGTCCAGCGCCGACCTGGCGCGGCATTTCGGCGTGCCGGTACTGGCGGTGATCGATGGCACTGCCATGGCCCAGACCTTTGGCGCCTTGGCCCTGGGCTTGGCCCGTTATCAGGCCGATCTGCCGTTTGCCGGGGTGCTGGCCAACCGCGTCGGCAGCCTGCGTCACGCGCAACTGCTCGAAGGCAGCCTGACCGAAGGCCTGCGTTGGTATGGCGGGCTGTCGCGCGAGCGTGGTATCGAGTTGCCCAGTCGGCATCTGGGCCTGGTGCAGGCCAGCGAACTCAACGATTTGGATGCTCGCCTGGACGCTGCCGCCGAAGCGCTCGGCGCCAGTTGCGATGCTGCCCTGCCGCCACCAGTGGCCTTCGCCGAACCCGAGCCGCAAGCGCTCGCCGCC
Source organism: Pseudomonas sp. HD6422 (assembly GCF_025377065.1). Taxonomy (NCBI): domain Bacteria; kingdom Pseudomonadati; phylum Pseudomonadota; class Gammaproteobacteria; order Pseudomonadales; family Pseudomonadaceae; genus Pseudomonas; species Pseudomonas sp. HD6422. The sequence continues at coordinate 105,619 of NZ_JAHWIW010000018.1, forward strand.
TCGCTGACCGGCGTGCGCATCGGCGTGGCGCGGGACGAGGCGTTCGCCTTCACCTATGGTGCCAACCTCGACCTGTTGCGCCAGTTGGGCGCGCAGTTGGAATTCTTCTCGCCGTTGCACGACCGCGAATTGCCATTGGTCGACAGCCTGTACTTGCCGGGTGGCTATCCCGAGTTGCACCATCACGCACTGGCTGCCAACGCGCCGATGAGCGAGGCGATACGCGCTCACCACGCTGCCGGCAAGCCCTTGCTGGCGGAGTGTGGCGGCATGCTCTACCTGCTCGAGGCACTGACCGATGTGGCCGGTGAGCGCGCTGAGCTGCTCGGCCTGCTGGCAGGCGAGGCGACCATGCAGAAGCGTCTGGCGGCCTTGGCTCTGCAAGCGGTGGAATTGCCCGAAGGCACCTTGCGGGGCCACACCTACCACCACTCGCTGACCAGTACTGAACTGCAGCCGATCGCTCGCGGCCAGAGCCCGAATGGCGGGCGTGGCAACGAAGCGGTCTATCGTCAGGGGCGCCTGACCGCCTCGTATGTGCACTTCTACTTCCCCTCCAGCCCCGAAGCGACGGCGGCGCTGCTGCGACCATGAGCGAGCACGCCTATAGCGCCGCCGAGCGCGCAGCCATCTATCGGGTCATCGGCGAGCGTCGCGACATGCGCCATTTCGCTGCAGGTTCGGTGTCCCCTGAAGTGCTCCACCGACTGCTGGCCGCCGCGCACCAGGCTCCCAGTGTCGGCCTGATGCAGCCGTGGCGGTTCATCCGTATCAGCCAGCGCGAGCTGCGCGGGCGCATCCAGGAGCTGGTCGAAGCGGAGCGGGTACGCACGGCCGAGGCACTGGGCGAGCGCTCCGACGCGTTCATGCAGCTCAAGGTCGAAGGCATCGATGACTGCGCCGAAGTGTTGGTGGCGGCCTTGATGGACAAGCGCGACGCGCACATTTTCGGTCGCCGCACCCTGCCGGAAATGGACCTGGCCTCGCTCGCCTGCGCTATCCAGAACCTCTGGCTCGCAGCCCGGGCCGAGGGGCTGGGCATGGGCTGGGTATCGTTGTTCGATCCGCAGGCTTTGGCCGAGCTGCTGGGCATGCCCGCCGGGGCCAAGCCGGTGGCTGTGCTGTGTCTGGGGCCGGTCCACGAATTCTACGCCGCGCCCATGCTGGTACAGGAGCAGTGGGCCGAAGAGAGGCCCCTGAGCGACATGCTGTTTGAAAACCGTTGGGGAGAGCAACCATGAGCGTGGCCTTGCTGACCGTTGCGGGGGTGGCGTTGGATGCCTTGCTCGGTGAACCGAAGCGGCGTCACCCCTTGGTGGGCTTCGGTAACTTGGCCGCGAGCCTGGAGCGGCGTCTGAATGCCGGTGGGCGAGGCTGGCGCAGCCATGGCGTGAGCGCCTGGTTCCTGGCCGTGGTGCCCTTGACTCTGGTGGCGTTGATCCTGTCCTGGCTGCCCGGTATCGGCTGGCTGGTGGACGTGCTGGCGTTGTACTGCGCCCTAGGGCTGCGCAGCCTGGGCGAGCATGTGCTGCCGGTGGCCAATGCCCTGCGCCTGGGCGATCTGGCGGAGGCGCGGCGGCGGGTTGGCTATCTGGTCAGCCGGGAAACCCGTGAGCTGGACGAGCCCGCCGTGGCGCGAGCGGCCACCGAGTCGGTATTGGAGAACGGTAGCGACGCGGTATTCGCCGCGCTGTTCTGGTTCGTGGTGGCAGGCGCCCCCGGCGTGGTGTTGTATCGCCTGAGCAATACCCTCGACGCCATGTGGGGCTATCGCAACGAGCGCTTCGAGCGTTTCGGCTGGTGCGCGGCACGCATCGATGACGTCCTCAATTACGTCCCGGCACGGCTGGTGGCGCTGACCTACGCGGTGCTTGGCAAGACCCGTCTGGCCCTGAGCTGCTGGCGCCAGCAGGCGCCGCGGTGGGACAGCCCCAACGCCGGACCGGTGATGGCAGCCGGTGCCGGGGCCTTGGCGGTCGAACTGGGCGGGCCTGCGGTGTATCACGGCGAGTTGCACGAGCGCCCGTGCCTGGGCGAGGGACCGATGGCCGACGCCGACGCCATCGAGCGTGGCTGGACCCTGGTACAGCGTGGCGTTTGGTTGTGGTTGCTGCTGATCGCGCTGGGAGGCTATCTCTATGCTTGAACACGGTGGCCGCCTGTTGCGGGCGGTGCGGCATTACGGCATCGCGCGTGAGCACTGGCTGGACCTGTCCAGCGGCATTGCTCCCTGGCCGTTCCCGATCCCGTCGATTGCGCTGGAGGCGTGGGCCCGCCTGCCGGAAACCGAGGATGGCCTGGAAGAGGCGGCGCGGGGCTACTACGGCGTCCGCCAGTTGTTGCCGGTGGCTGGTTCGCAGGCTGCGATCCAGGCTTTGCCGACCCTACGCCCCGTGGGCCGGGTCGGCGTGCTGTCGCCATGCTATGCCGAGCATCCACTGGCCTGGCAGCGCGCCGGACACAGGTTGGTCGAACTCGATGATGACGCGGTAGATGCAGCGATCGACAGCCTCGACGTGCTGGTATTGGTCAACCCCAACAACCCCACTGGCCGCTGCGTTGCGCGCGAGCGTTTGTTGGGCTGGCATGCACGGCTGGCTGCGCGGGGTGGCTGGCTGGTGGTCGACGAGGCGTTCATGGACAACACGCCTGCCCTCAGCGTGATCGACTGCGCCGAACGCCCGGGCCTGATCGTGTTGCGCTCGTTCGGCAAGTTCTTCGGTCTGGCCGGGGTGCGGCTGGGCTGCGTGGTCGCCGATCTGCCGTTGTTGCAGCGTCTGGCCGAGTCGCTCGGGCCGTGGACCGTCAGCGGCCCGACCCGGGTGCTGGCGCAATCCTGTTTCGCCGATCAGGCCGCCCATGGTCGCCAGATCGTGCGCTGCAATGCAGCCAGCCAGCGCCTGGCCACGTTGTTACGTGAGCACGGCCTGGCGCCAGCCGGCGGCTGCGATCTGTTCCAGTACGTACGCTGCGAACGCGCCGCGCAGTTGCATGATTTTCTCGCCCGCCGCGGCATCCTCGTGCGGCTGTTCGAGCAGCCTGCGGCGCTGCGCTTGGGCTTGCCCGCCAACGACGCGGACGAACGACGCCTGGCCCAGGCGCTGGCCGCCTATCAGAAGGAAACGGCATGACCACCCTCATGGTGCAAGGCACCACCTCCGATGCCGGCAAGAGCACGCTGGTCACCGCCCTGTGCCGTTGGCTGCTGCGCCAGGGCATCGGCGTGGTGCCGTTCAAACCGCAGAACATGGCCCTCAACAGTGCCGTTACCGCCGACGGTGGCGAGATCGGCCGGGCCCAGGCGGTGCAGGCCCAGGCTTGCCGGCTGGCGCCGCACACCGATATGAACCCGGTGTTGCTCAAGCCCAACAGTGATACCGGGGCCCAGGTGATCATCCATGGCCGTGCGGTCACCAGCATGAATGCAGTGGCTTACCACGACTACAAGGCCATCGCCATGCAGGCGGTTCTGGCGTCGCACCAGCGCCTGGGCGCCGCCTTTCCGGTGGTGATGGTCGAAGGGGCGGGCTCGCCTGCCGAGATCAATCTGCGTGCCGGCGATATCGCCAACATGGGCTTCGCCGAGGCGGTCGACTGCCCGGTGATCCTGGTGGCCGACATCAACCGCGGTGGCGTGTTCGCCCACCTGGTCGGTACCCTCGAGTTGCTTTCGCCCAGCGAGCAGGCGCGGGTCAAGGGTTTCGTCATCAATCGCTTCCGGGGTGATATCGCCTTGCTGCAACCGGGCCTGGACTGGCTGGAACAGCGCACCGGCAAACCGGTGCTGGGCGTGCTGCCATATGTCACCGACCTGCACCTGGAAGCCGAGGACGCCATCGACGTGCGCCAGGCGGTCAAGGGTGAGCGGGTGCTCAAGGTGATCGTCCCGGTGCTACCGCGCATCAGCAACCACACCGATTTCGATCCATTGCGCCTGCATCCGCAGGTGGACCTGCAATTCATCGGCCCCGGCCAACCGATTCCGCCGGCGGACCTGATCATCCTTCCCGGCTCCAAGAGCGTGCGCGGTGACCTGGCTCAGTTGCGTGCGCGCGGTTGGGACAGCGCCATCGCCCGGCACCTTCGCTATGGCGGCAAGCTCATCGGCATCTGTGGAGGCTTGCAGATGCTCGGTCACCAGGTGCACGACCCGCTAGGCCTGGAAGGCCCGGCTGGGTCCAGCCCTGGACTTGGCCTGCTCGACTACGCCACGGTGCTGGAAGCCGACAAGCAGCTGCGCAACGTCGCCGGCACCTTGAACCTGGAGAAAGCGGCGGTTGCCGGCTATGAGATTCATGCTGGCGTGACCAGCGGCCCGGCGCTGGAACACCCTGCCTTACAGCTTGCCGATGGACGTTGCGACGGTGCGATCAGCGCCGATGGGCAGATTCTCGCGACCTATCTGCATGGCCTTTTCGAGGGCAGTGCGTCCTGTGCAGCCCTGCTGCGTTGGGCAGGCCTTGAGGATGTGCAGACGGTCGACTACGAGGCCCTGCGCGAACGCGACATCGAACGCCTTGCGGACCTGGTGGAAAACCATCTGGACACCGCGCTGCTGCGCCAACTCTGTGGAGTCGCCTGAGATGCGCAACCTGATTCTCGGCGGTGCCCGGTCGGGCAAGAGCCGTCTGGCCGAGCAACTGGCCAGCGACAGTGGCTTGCCGGTCACCTACATCGCCACCAGCGAGCCGCTCGACGGCGAAATGAATGAACGTGTGCGCCTGCACCGCCAGCGTCGACCAGCGACATGGGGACTGATCGAAGAACCCCTGGCTTTGGCCCACGTGCTGCGCACCGAGGCTGGTGCAGGGCGCTGCCTGTTGGTCGACTGCCTGACCCTGTGGCTGACCAACTTGCTGATGCTCGAAGACCCACAACGCCTGGCCAGCGAGCGTGATGCGCTGCTCGACTGCCTGGAGCAACTGCCTGGCACCCTCATCCTGGTCAGCAATGAAACCGGCCTGGGCGTAGTGCCCATGGGCGAGCTGACCCGCCGTTACATCGACCAGGCCGGTTGGCTGCACCAGGCCGTGGCCGAGCGTTGCCAGCGTGTCGTGCTGACCGTGGCCGGCCTGCCCCTCATGCTCAAAGGACCCGCATTATGACCCAGACCTGGTGGCGCGACGCGTGCCAAGCGCTTGACCAAACCGCCCTGCAGCAGGCCCGCGAGCGCCAGCGGCAATTGACCAAGCCTGCCGGTTCCCTCGGCCAGCTCGAAGGCCTGGCCGAGCGCCTGGCTGGCTTGCAAGGCTGCGAGCGGCCGAGCCTGGAGCGGGTCGCGATCGCGCTGTTCGCCGGTGACCACGGCGTGGTGGAGGAGGGCATCTCCGCCTATCCCCAGGCGGTCACCGGGCAGATGCTGCGCAACTTCGTTGGCGGTGGTGCGGCCATCAGCGTATTGGCCCGCGAACTGGGTGCCAGCCTCGATGTCGTCGACCTGGGTACCATCGACCTCGGCCTCGACCTTCCAGGCGTGCGGCACCTGCGTTTGGGGGCCGGCACCGCCAACTTCGCCCGCCAGCCGGCGATGAGCGACGAGCAGTTGCAGGCCGCGCTCCAGGCTGGGCGGGACAGCGCGCTGCGTGCCGCTGCAAGCGGGGCTCAGTTGTTCATCGGGGGAGAGATGGGCATCGGCAACACCACCGCTGCCGCCGCCGTGGCGTGCGTGCTGCTGGACTGTCCGGCGCTGGCTCTGAGCGGGCCGGGGACTGGTCTGGATCAGGCGGGAGTACGGCACAAGGCCGAAGTCATCGAGCGCGCGCGCACGCTGCATGCGCTGCAGGCCGACCAGCCGCTGCGGGCACTGGCTTGTGTCGGTGGGCTGGAAATCGCAGCGCTGACCGGGGCCTACCTGGCCTGCGCCCAAGCCGGCATCGCGGTGTTGGTCGACGGTTTCATCTGCAGCGTCGCCGCGCTGCTCGCGGTGCGCCTGAACCCGCAATGCCAGCCCTGGCTGCTGTTCGCCCACCAGGGCGCCGAGCCTGGGCATCAGGCGCTGCTCGAAAACCTGCAGGCCGAACCGCTCCTGGCGTTGGGCCTGCGCCTGGGCGAAGGCAGTGGTGCGGCCCTGGCCGTGCCACTGATGCGCTTGGCCTGTGCACTGCACGGGCAGATGGCGACCTTCGCCGAGGCGGCGGTGGCGGATCGCCCGGCATGATCCTCGACCTGCTGCGCCATGGCGAAACCGAGCTGGGCGGCGGCTTTCGCGGCAGCCTGGACGACGCGCTGACCGCCAAGGGCTGGCAGCAGATGCGCGAAGCGCTGGCCGCTGCGGGGCCATGGCAGGTCGTGGTCAGCTCCCCGTTGCAGCGCTGCGCGCGCTTCGCCGAGACCCTGGGCCTGCCCGTGCAGTCGGACGCGGACCTACAGGAACTGCATTTTGGTGAATGGGAAGGCCGGAGTGCGCTGCAAATCATGCAGGATCAGGCCGATGAGCTGGGGCGGTTCTGGGCCGATCCCTATGGCTATACGCCGCCTGGCGGCGAGCCGGTCGCCGCGTTCGCCGAGCGTGTGCAGGGGGCGGTCGCCCGCCTGGCCGCACAGCATGCCGGCAAGCGTGTGCTGCTGGTGACCCATGGCGGCGTGATGCGCCTGTTGCTGGCCAAGGCCCGTGGTCTGCCACCTGCTCAGCTGATGCAGGTGCAGGTCGGCCATGGCGCGTTGGCACGGCTGCGGGTACAGGCCGATGGCACATTGATCGAGGAGGCATGAGATGCTGCCGTTCTGGATAGCCCTGCAGTTTCTCAGCAGCTTGCCGGTGCGCCTTGCGGGCATGCCGGAACCGCGTGACATGGGGCGTTCGCTGCTGTGTTATCCGTTGGTGGGGCTGCTGTTCGGTGTGCTGCTGTGGCTGGCCAGTCATCTGCTCCAAGGAGCACCGGCGCCGTTGCAGGCCGCTTTGCTGCTGACGCTTTGGGTAGGACTCAGCGGCGCCTTGCACCTCGATGGCCTGGCCGATGCTGCCGATGCCTGGCTCGGCGGTTTCGGCGACCGTGAGCGGACCCTGCGGATCATGAAGGATCCGCGCAGCGGACCGATTGCCGTGGTGACGCTGGTGCTGACCCTGCTGCTCAAGTTCTGCGCCCTGTGGGTGCTGGTCGAGCGTGGGGCGGGTGCGTTGTTGGTGCTGGCACCGGTGGTGGGGCGGGCGGCGATGCTTGGTTTGTTCCTTGGCACACCGTATGTGCGCCAGGGCGGGTTGGGGCAGGCACTGGCCGAGCACCTGCCGCGTCGTGCAGCCGGCTGGGTACTGCTCGCCAGCGCGACGGGCTGCCTGGTGCTGGGCGGGTGGGCGGTAGTCGGCCCTCTGTTGGCGGCGGTCGTCGTATTCTTCGCCTTGCGTCGCTCGATGTGCCAGCGACTCGGCGGGACGACCGGCGACACGGCGGGCGCGCTGCTGGAGTTGCTGGAGCTCACCGTACTGCTGGGGTTGGCCCTGTAAAGACCGCAGGTGTCGCAGCAGCGGTAATGTCTGGCAATGCTTCAATCGCTGCCTGCCTGGGCGCGGGTGGGTAACCTTGGCGTTCTTGTCCCGTGGCCAGGGAGGCCCGCATGCTTCACTTCATCCTCGCCGGCTACCTGGCGTTACTGGCCATGCCCGTTTTCGCCGCCGACCTCATCGATTTCTGGAACACCCCGCGCCACGGCGGTAACAGCTTCAATCGCCTGCCGCCCGACCAAGCTTACTTCGACGCCCTGCGTCGCTATGGTGCCACCTGGGTGCGGCTGTCCTATGACAAATGGCAACCTGCGCAACGTGATTTCCTGCTCGGCAACGCCGATCAATACCAAGGCGTGCCGGCTGCCGACCTGCAGCAGTTGCGCGGCACCCTGGACCGCGCTCACCAGGCCGGTCTCAAGGTCGTCATCGCGCCGCTGTCCCTGCCCGGCATGCGCTGGTCACAGAACAACGACGGCAATTTCGACGACCGCTTGTGGCAGGACAAAGCCTATTGGTTCCAGGCGGCCGCCTTCTGGCGCGATCTGGCCGCAGAGCTCAAGGACCATCCCGCCATTGCCGCCTACAACCTGATCAACGAACCTGCACCGGAAAAGCAGGGGGGCCTTGCCGAACATGCGCCTGCCCAGCGCATGCAACAGTGGTACACAGGTGAAAAGGGCGGTGCGCGCGACCTGCCGGGTTTATACCGGCAGGTGATCGCCGCGATCCGTGAGGTCGACGGCCACACGCCGATCATGCTCGACGCCGGCTGGTTCGCAGCGGCGGATGCCTTCAGTTACTGGCCGGCCCCCATGAGCGACGACCGGGTGCTCTACAGCGTCCATATGTACGAGCCCTATGCGGCCACCAGTGCGCCAAACATGGCGCGCGAACGCCCAATCGCCTATCCCGGTCCGGCACCTTTTGCCGGTCGGCAGCAGGTATGGGGTGATCAACGCGTCGAACAGTACCTGCAACAGCCCCTGGCCTGGGCTGACGCCGTCAAGTTGCCTCGATCGCGGCTGGTGGTCGGTGAGTTCGGCTGCATGCGGCGTCTGCCGGGGTGTCGGCAGTATCTGGAGGATGTGCTGGTAGTGCTGGAGCGAAACCGCCTGCATTGGGCTTTCTACAGCTTCCGCGAGGACAGTTGGGACGGTATGGACTACGAACTGGGTTCGGCCAAGGTGCCTTGGCGGTACTGGCAGGCGATCGAGCAAGGTATCCCAGACCCTTTGCCACGCCGGGCGACGCCTGAATTCGAGCCGATTCGCAAGCGCCTTGATGCTGACTGACTCCAGCCTGATCATGAAACTTCTTGTAATAGCCCTGTTGCAGGTATAAAGACCTGTCCATGCGCTGCCGTTGAACCCTTCGGTGTGCGAACGGATAGAGCTGTCCCAGCAGCAGACAGCTCACGACTACAAACGGGCTTGAGCCCGTAGACCTTGCGATGGCTGGAGACAAAGACAATGACATCGGTGTGGCGAACCAGCGGCTGGGTTCTTTTCGGCGCGGCGCTGATCCTGGCGCTTTCGTTGGGCGTACGGCATGGCTTCGGCCTGTTTCTGGCGCCGATGAGTGCGGATTTTGGCTGGGGGCGTGGTGTGTTTGCCTTCGCCATAGCCCTGCAGAACCTGATATGGGGTCTGGCCCAGCCCTTTGCCGGGGCTCTGGCCGATCGCTGGGGGGCGGCGCGGGTGGTCATCATCGGCGGCATCCTCTATGCAGCCGGATTGATGTTCATGAGCATGGCCGACTCGGCGCTGTCGCTTTCGCTCAGTGCAGGCTTGCTGATCGGTATCGGGCTTTCCGGAACCTCGTTCTCAGTGATCCTTGGCGTGGTCGGGCGCGCGGTGCCAGCGGAAAAACGCAGCATTGCCATGGGCATTGCCAGCGCGGCCGGCTCCTTCGGCCAGTTCGCCATGCTGCCCGGCACACTCGGCCTGATCCACTGGCTCGGTTGGTCTTCGGCATTGCTGGTGCTGGGATTGCTGGTGGCGTTGATTGTGCCGCTGGTGGGCATGCTGCGTGACCGTCCGTTGCCCAGCCACGGGACCGAGCAGACGCTTGGCCAGGCATTGCGCGAAGCCTGTTCGCATTCAGGGTTCTGGTTGCTGGCGCTGGGCTTTTTCGTGTGTGGTTTCCAGGTCGTCTTTATCGGCGTGCATCTGCCGGCCTACCTGGTGGATCAGCATCTGGCGGCTACCACCGGAACCACGGTGCTGGCGCTGGTCGGTTTGTTCAATATCGTCGGTACCTATACAGCCGGCTGGCTTGGCGGACGCATGTCCAAGCCGCGCTTGCTCAGTGCGCTTTACCTGCTGCGTGGGGGCGTCATCGTGCTGTTCCTGTGGGCGCCGGTAACGCAATTCAGCGCCTACCTGTTCGGCATCGCCATGGGCTTGCTGTGGCTGTCGACGGTGCCCTTGACCAACGGTACCGTGGCCACGGTGTTCGGCGTGCGTAACTTGTCCATGCTCGGTGGCATCGTGTTCCTGTTCCACCAACTGGGTGCGTTTCTCGGCGGCTGGCTGGGCGGTCTGGTGTACGACCGCACCGGCAGTTATGACCTCGTCTGGCAGATTTCGATCCTGCTCAGCGTGCTGGCTGCAGTGCTGAACTGGCCGGTGCGGGAGCAACCGGTCGCGCGCCTGCAGGGGCAGACAGCATGAGTCGGTCATTGCTGCGCTGGCTCATGGCTGCGGCGCTGTTGTTGGTGATGGGGCTGGCGTGGTGGGGCTGGCAAAGTGGCGGATTGGCGTTGATGCAACTGGGCATGGGCGTCTGTTAAGCGCTAACCTGCAGGTTCACGACCCGTTAGCAGGAGTACCACACGATGCGCGCACCTTGGTTGATGTTGCCGGTGCTGGGTATGCTGAGCGCCACGAGCTGGGCAGGGGATTGCCCGGCGCTATTGCAGGGTAGCTTGCCGGAGTTGCGTGGCAAGGGCCAGGTGGATCTGTGCGAGCGCTTTGCCGGCAAACCGTTGGTGGTGATCAACACCGCCAGCTATTGTGGATTCGCCCCACAGTTCGAAGGGCTTGAAGCCACCTACAAGGAGTATCACGACCAAGGCCTGGAAATGCTCGGCGTGCCGTCCAACGACTTCAAGCAGGAGGACCGCGATGCCGAGAATACGGCCAAGGTCTGTTACGCGAACTATGGCGTGACCTTCACCATGACCAAGGCCCAGCCGGTGCGCGGCAAGGATGCGATTCCTTTGTTCGTGGAACTGGCGAGCCAGAGCAGTGCGCCGAAATGGAATTTCTACAAGTATGTGGTGGATCGCCAAGGTAAGGTGGTTGCCGACTTTTCCAGCCTGACCAAACCCGATGACCCGGCATTCCGGGCTGCGATCGAAAAGGCCATCGCTTCGGAACCTTGATGGGGTCGTGGCTATCGGCCCTACCTGCACAGGAGTGTTTCAATGAGCACACAAACTTCACGAGTGGCCATCGTCACTGGCGGCTCCCGGGGCATCGGCAGGGCGATCGCCTTGCGCCTGGCTGCCGATGGTTTTGCGGTAGTGGTCAATTATGCTGGCGATGTCGCGAGCGCCCAGGCGACCGTGTCGACCATCGAAGCTGCCGGTGGCAGGGCCATTGCTGTTCAAGGTGACGTGGCGCAGCCGCTGGAGGTTGCCAAGCTCTTCGCTGAAGCAAAGGAGGCGTTCGGTCGGCTCGATGTGGTGGTCAACAGTGCCGGGGTCATGCCGACGGTAAGTATCGATGAGGCCAATCTCGATGCGTTCGATCGGACCATCGCTACCAACCTGCGAGGGGCGTTCCTGGTGCTGGCGCAAGCGGCGCAGCATCTGGGAGAGGGTGGTCGGATCATCGCCTTGACCACTAGTGTGATTGCCAAGGCGTTTCCCGGTTATGGGCCGTATATCGCCAGCAAGGCGGGGGTCGAGGGTTTGGTGCATGTGTTGGCCAACGAACTGCGGGGACGCAACATTACCGTCAATGCTATTGCGCCTGGGCCTGTGGGGACTGAGTTGTTCTTCAAGGGCAAGAGCGATGAGACGATTGCCAACATTGCCAAGCAGGCGCCTATGGAGCGGATCGGGACACCGGAAGAGATCGCTGGGGCTGTTGCTTTCCTGGCAGGGCCTGATGGTGCTTGGGTCAATTCGCAGGTCGTACGGGTTAACGGTGGTTTTGCCTGAGTTGCCTTTGCTTTTGCTTCTAGGTGCGCGGTAGCTCAGGCACAGGTGATTGCGACTTCAGGTGGCCGTTGTCATGGGACAGGTCCACCAAAAAAGGTTCTTCACGGAATGTCGGGGAGCTTGGCTTGGCTTGGCTTGGCATCTAGATCGTGAGCTGATCCATTGTGTGTAGTGGCGCTTCTGGCCCCTTCCGCCTTTACGGCGGGTCCCTTTTGTCTTGGTGTATGGACCGGACACATGGTGGACACATGTACGGGGACATGGTTGACACTTTTCGGCAAGCAAACCTGCCGGGAAT